>VGYR01000179.1 GCA_016872925.1 Planctomycetota bacterium | reverse complement strand
CGGCCGTCGCCGCCGGAGCAGACGGCGTGAGCGGCCGAGAGGGGCCGGTCACCTGGTCACACTCGTCGCGCAGGGAGCGATTGGCGAGACACCGAGCGCCCGGGCGACGACTTCCCGCTGCGTCTGCTCGGGCAGCAGGCCGGCGAAGAATGGCCGACACTCCTTCTTCCTGAAGGCCTTCGTCCGTTTCGGCAGCGAGGCCGAGAGGGGCGGAGCGTCGGGATCGGCGCGCCATGCCGGGGCATACATGAAGCCGAGATCGCCATGCTCGCCCTAGGTGAGCTGGCCGACCGTTCGTTCATCCCACCGAACGACGAGCCGCCAGAGCAGGCATCCATCCGCGACAGCTCTCCACCGACGCCTGCTGGGTGAAGAACGCATCCATTTTCGAGAGCGTCCAGCGAGTCAGCTCGCCCCTGGCACAGGCCGCTTGCCGATCGGGTTGACCGCATCGATCGCTCGAAGCAGTTCCCGGGCCTCGGGAACGCCGAAGAAGACACGCAGGAGACGGTCATACGACCGAGACTGCAGGATCGAACTGCTCTCCCAACGCGACAGGCTTTCCGCAGCACATCCAAGCAGCGCTGCCAGTTCTACCTGCTTCAAACCGAGTGCGTTCCGCCCATCGCGGATCTCGTCAGCGGTCAGCAGGCCGATGTGCCGTCGCAGGCAGTCCTGCACGACCGTATCGCTGTCGTCGTCGGTGACCGTTATCCCGCACGCGTCACAATGCCACTCGGGCATCCCCTCGATGCGCACATTGTACCAAGCACCGTCGTACTTCATGCGCTCCTCGCACGGCGGCGCGAGCTTTCGCTCGAATGGCTCACCGCAGCGATGACACTTTGGCACGCGCTTCTCTGCTGGAGTGCTCATGATCAGGGAAACCTCGTAATCGACTCGCAACCAATCGAGGCGTGGAAACGAATGACGACCAGCACAGATAGCGATTCGTCGTCCGGATCAATGTCTAGTGCGAACTTCACATACATGACCTTACGAACACCGCTCTCCATCGTCTCCGGGGTCATGAAATAGAGATCGCGAACGTAAAACCGGCAATCCTCGTCACTCTCCGCCACGAACACGTTACCACCGTGCTTGCGAAGAAGTTCGCGGACCGCCGTCGATGGCTTCTGACCGTCAGTGAGCAGCGCCTTCACGCACTCGCGAGGCTCCGGCTCAAAACGAATGCAATTCGACACGCCGTTGCAGAGCACCCGCTTTACGATCCGCTGAACATCCTCCGGCGCTCGCTCCGCCATCCCAATCTCCCTTTTAGGACAGCGTATCGATCGCCGAACGAATTCCCTCCGCGAGCAAAACCCGGTTCCCAACACCTATCGGCCGACTCTAGGGCGTCACTTGACGTATGTCAAGTTCGCCGCTTGGCCTCCTCAAAAAACATGAATCTGCTGCCAAATCAGCAGAATCCACAAGCGAACACCTGTGGCGCGTGCTCACGTCAAAAGGCCATCCCCTAGGGGGGATCAATGAAGCGGGGGCACGGCCGCACGCGCCACCTCAGTCTTGGAATCTGCCGCGTGATCCAAGGGCCCAGTCGACCGTGATGAGAAGCTGATCGGCTCCGTCGCCGGTCAACTCGAAAGGGATGTACGGCTCGCCCAGTTCCCAACCCGTCGGCTCGCCCCTGGGACGGTATCGAATCGTACGGGTGTGCCTTGCGACTCGATCGACAATCACGCGAATAGCGGCGGGCCGCACCGCGGGATCGCTTTGCACCATCTCCGGCGTCACCTCTGACAACTGTACGGCGACCGATGGTACCTTCTCAACTGTCACGGTAATGTGCTGCGGCCACGGCTCCGGCACTCGCCACTTCGGGATATAGAGCCGGAAAACAGTCTCTCCGAACATCGTCTGCCAGCGAAGCTTGTTGACTGTATCGCCAATCGCTCCGAGAAAAACCATCTCGACCGCAGGGCCGCTCCCCTCGGATGTCGTGCGGGCAGGCTCTGGGGCGGTCAGGGCTGTCGGGGAGTTGCCCTCGGCAGAGTCCAGCTGCAGAGATCGCTGAAGAACTATCTGATCCTTCACGAGAACGCGAATGACACAGATACCGGGGCCTTGGAACTCGATGGGGACCGGTTCCAGGCTGAGATCCAACTCGACGACAGCCAGACCCGAGACTGCTTCGGGAACCGGACAGAGAACATGAAAAAGCACTTCTTCGCTGGAACCATCCACAAAGACGATCGTAAGATCTTGTGCTGCATGCACCTCAGTAACTGCAAAATAGATCGACAGGCGCGGCAACATGAACGGAAATGAATCCACGTCAACTTGATTCAGCAATCCTACAAGCGACCGCTTTCCATCGGCCTCGCGGTGCATGGAATCGCAAATAATCATTGCCAAGCCGACAGGCAGTGAGTCGCTCATCGAATGACATCCTTCAGGAAAAGGCGCGTCGACAATACTGGTCTCGCAAACAGTTCCGTTTCCTTCCGCTCACCGTGCCACGTCACCAAGGGTCTGCCGCAGGTGGGCTGTTCGATACGGGTCGCCAGCTTGTCAGCGTTGGCTTCGGCTGCGCCTATCCTTTCTACCTACTCCCGTAGCGCCTCATACAGCCGTCCCGGCCCCAGCAGGATCGCCTTGAGCCCCTCGCGGATCGCCTCCGATTCCAGCGCCTGCGTGCTCATCGCCGTGTGGGCTTCGAGGGCGTCCATGATCGCATTGGTGATCGCCGTCTTCAGGTCGGGGGAGTTGGAAAACTGCTCCGTCGAGTTGCTCGCCGCCTGCTGGCGCAGCATCGACGATTCGAGGAGCTTCCCCTTGATCACATCGTTGACGTAGACGAGCTGATCCCCGTCCGTCAGGTCCCCCTCGAAGAGATCGTTCACGCGCTGGATGATCTCCGCCAGCAGCGCCTTCTCCTTCTCCTGGAGACTCCCGCCCCCCGCCTCCGTGAGCGGCTCGAGCTTCGGCTTCCCGTCGCCCCCCAGCGCCATCGGCCGCACACCCTGGTTCTTCAGCGCATGGTGCGTGAGCACCACCCGCGACAGATCCACCCCCTCGCGCTCCCGGCCGAAGTCGAGCAGCCGCAGCAGGTGCCTGAGGAAGATCGCGCGCTTCTCGATGTCGGTCGTGCCGTAGTCGAAGATCTGCGACAGATAGGTGTAGAGCCGCACGAACGTGCCGGCGTCGGTCTGAAAGAGCAGCAGGGCGTCGAGCTCGTTTTTCGCCCTCTCAACGCCCGCCTCGTCGCCGGCAGCCTGGGCCCGGTTCCGCGCCTCCCGGGCCGCGTTGTAACGCCGGTGGAGCCGATCGACCACCGGCTCGATCGCCGCGCCGAGCTCCCCCTGCTTCGCCCCCGGCTTCAGTTCCACCGCCACCACCCGCTCCACCTCGAAGTCGTCGTAATGGCCCGCGGCGTCGAGCTTCGCGCGGAGGTTGAAGACGACGTTGGGATCGGTGACGTCGGCCAGCTCCGCCGTCTCGTAATAGGTCTTGAACGCCTCCAGGACCTCGGTCGTGTCGTTGACGAAGTCGAGGACGAACGTCGTGTCCTTGCCCGGATGGCAGCGGTTGAGGCGCGAGAGCGTCTGCACCGCCTGGATCCCGGCCAGCCGCTTGTCGACATACATCGCGCACAGCAGCGGCTGGTCGAAGCCGGTCTGAAACTTGTTGGCCACGAGCAGAATCTGAAACTCGTCGGTCCGGAACGCCTCGCGCATGTCGCGCCCGCGGAGCCCGGGATTGAGGAGCGCGTTCGTCTCGGTAAACGGCTCGGGGCCGCTCTCGGGGTCGTTGACCTCGCCGGAGAAGGCCACGAGCGTACGCAGCGGGTAGTGCTTGCCGGCGATGTAGGTGTCGATCGCCAGCTTCCAGCGGACCGCCTCCTGGCGGCTCGAGACCACGACCATCGCCTTCGCCTTGCCGCCGAGCAGCGGCGCCACGCGCTGGCGGAAATGCTCGACGACGATCTCCACCTTCTGGGCGATGTTGTAAGGATGGAGCCGCACCCAGCCCATGATCTTCTTCATGGCGGCGCTGCGCTCGACCTCCTTGTCGTCCCATTCCTTGCCGTCGTGCGCCAGCCGGAAGGCGAGCGAATACGTCGTGTAGTTCCTGAGGACGTCGAGAATAAACCCCTCCTCGATCGCCTGCCGCATCGAATACACGTGGAACGGCACCGGCACGTTGTCGCTCGCCGCTGGCCGTGACCGGTCGGGCCGGGTGCCGAACAGCTCCATCGTCTTCGTCTTCGGCGTGGCGGTGAACGCCACGAACGTGATCCCCGAGTCGGCGGCGCGGTTGGCCATCTGCAGGGCGAGCACGTCGTCCATGCTCACCTCGCCGCCGTCGCCGAGGGCCTGGAGATCCTCGGGCGACAGCACCGCCTTGAGCTTCGTCGCCGCCTCGCCGGCCTGGGAGCTGTGGGCCTCGTCGGCGATCACGGCGAACGTCTTCCCCTTCGTGGCGGCCAGCTCGCGCACCGCCTCGAGCGCGAAGGGAAACGTCTGGATCGTGCAGACCACGATCTTCTTGTCGCCGGAGAGGGCGGCGGCCAGTTCGCCGCTCTTGCTTCCCCCTTCCCCGCTGACCTTCGCGACCACGCCGGTGGTCCGTTCGAAGTCAAACAGCGCGTCGCGCAGTTGCCCGTCGATCACCGTCCGGTCCGACACCACCAGCACCGTGTCAAACACCTTGCGGTTGGCGGCGTCGTGGAGGTCGGCGAGAAAATGGGCCGTCCACGAGATCGTCTTCGTCTTCCCCGATCCGGCCGAGTGCTGCACGAGATACTTCTCACCCGGCCCGTCGGCGAGCACGGCGGCGATCAGCTTCCGCGTGGCGTCGAGCTGGTGGTAGCGGGGAAAGAGATACGCCTTGAGCTGCCGCTTGTCGTCTTTCTCGCCGACCAGATACCGGCCGAGGATTTCGAGCCAACTGTCCTGCTGCCAGACCTCTTCCCAGAGATACGCCGTCCGGTGGCCGGCGGGGTTGAGCGGATTACCGGCGGCGCCGTCGTTGCCCTTGTTGAACGGCAAAAACACCGTCGCCGCCGCGGCGAGCCGCGTCACCATCTGCACTTCGCTGGTGCTGACGGCGAAATGAACGATCGCCCCGCCGGGCCAGGAGAGGAGCGGCTCGGGAGCTTTTCCTTTGGGCTTCGGGTCGCGGTCGAAGCGGTATTGGTCGATCGCGTCCTTCACGCTCTGGGTGAAGTCGGTCTTGAGCTCGGCGGTGGCGACGGGGATGCCGTTGAGCAGGAGCACGAGGTCGATGCTGTTTCCATTGTGGACCGAGTAGCGCACCTGGCGCAGCACCCGCAGCCGATTGAGCACGTACCGCGCCTGGATCTCGGGGTTGATCGCCAGCGCCGGGCGGAACTGGGCCAGCGGCAGCTTCCCTTTGACACCGAGGATCTCGATCCCCTGGCGGAGCACGTCGAGCGTGCCGCGCTGGTTGAGCGACTCGCGGAGCCGCGTGAGCAGCACCTCCCCGCCCCGGCTGCCGTGGCTCTTCTCCAGAGCCTCCCAGGCGCCGGGCTGGCTGGCCTGAACCCAGGCGATGACATCGCCGGGAAACAGCGCCCGGGCGCGGTCGTAGTTGGCCGAGTCACCTTCGACGTAGATCCACCCGTGGGCGCCGAGGTATTCGCAGATCTCGTCCTCGAACGCGATTTCCTTGTGGATGCTCATGGGGTGCCCCCGAGGCTCTGTCAGGGTGGCCCGATCGGCAACGGCCGGCGGCGGATCTGATGGTTCCTCACCGTCACGAAATGGCCTGCAACGCACGAAAGGACCGCTGGCCACGTGCGTTTGAACGCCTCCCACACCTGCGGACCCGCTCCCCGGAGGCGCAGGTAGACCACACCAGGATGTGGCGCAGGGTCGGCCTGAAGAAGCCGCCCGATATCGCGATCGAAAGTCACCAGGACTTGCTTTTGCCTGCGGCTCATCGCGATCAAGTCACCGTCTTCCGATTCCGGTGCTTCGACGACGGCTTCCACCACGTCGTGCCCCTGCTCCCGGAGCCAAGCGACGATCGGTCGATCGACGTTGTCGTCGGCAAGAATCCGCATCTTCATGCCGCTGAATTGGGAATGTCCACCACCTCATCCGAGGCAAGCATTTCCGCCGCGTAGGCCTGGCAGGCGTGGATTTGGTCGGGGGTGATCGCAGGATACGCTTCGATCAAATGCTCGATGGTCCACCCGTCACCTAGCCGCTGGAGAATCAGCTCGACACCGATTCGGGTGCCTTTGATCTTTGGCTTGCCACCGATGATGGCCGGGTTGCGGTCAATGTGATCGCGCCAGTTCATGGAACATTCCTCCTTTCGAAAGAAGCGGAGACCGGGTCGCTCGGACCACCGCCCTCTGTGGAAAATCATAACGCAGTCGCGCGGCAACGGCTCACGGGGCACTACCTCGCCGCTTCACCTCGTCGAGCGTACGGCCGTCTTTGGCCTTCCACGTCGTCCAGCCGTTGGTGGTGCGCCCAAGGAGCGCGAGCCCTGCCATACTCGATGAGCCAAAGAGGTGGTCGCGCTCGAAGACGACCGTATCCCCCTCCACGCGCATGACCCCTGATTCGATCAACTTGTCGCGGAATCTTTCGCCGGGGGTTCCCTGGATCGAGGGAACATTCGCTTTCCGGCCGACGGATCCCTTGAGGACCACGAACCCGTCATCCGTGAGAAGCCCGCGGCCGTCGGCCCCGGCGGCCGTGCAGCAGAAGATCTCGTCGCCCTTGCTGACGCCCAGAGCAAGCGGTTCAAACAGCGGAAAGCCGAGCGTGGAAAGGAGGATGCTGCCCGTCTCGAAGATCTCCAGGCAGTCGGCCTCGAGCGGTGCGGGCGTGTGCGGCTTGGAGCCGGTGTTGCCGTTCTCGACGGTGTAGCGCCCGGCCTCGCCCGCGAGTTTGAGGCAGTGCCATTCGAGAAACAGCGCGTGGGTCTGCGTCAGGCTGTTGGTGCGGGAGATGAGCACCACCGCCCGCTGCCAGAAATCTTTCTTGGAGTCGTGATTGGCGAGGCGCGTGCGCAGGTCACCGGTCTGGCCGATGTAGACGAGGAGGTCGTCTCCCTCGGTGCCGGTTCCGAAGAGGAAGTAGACACCGACTTGGGTGCTTTCGGGCATCCCCGCGAATTCCGCCAGTCGGCTGCGCGGCACCTCGATCACCTGGACGATGCGAGTGGTGATCTCGGCGACACGCAGTCCACGCGGATCGCCGCTGGGCAGGAAGATCTGGATCGTCTTGGCGGTTGTGGTCATGCAGCCTCCGATCCACCGGCGTGATCGCGGACGTCGATCTGCCCCGTCACGGCCGCGGAGATGAGGGCCGAGCGGCGTTCTTGGAGGAGGGCGATAGCTCGTTCGGCTTCCGCAGCAAGTGAAGCCAATGAATGTTCCTGGGCTGAGACATGCCGAATGATTTCGTGTTGCTCATCGGCGGGAGGAACCGGCAGCATGACGCCCTTGAACGACTCGAATCGGAACCGAGGGGCCCGTTCCCTTACGGAAGGACAGATGACGTAGATGAAGTTTCGATGCGCCATGAGCCTCAGCACCTTCGCGTAATACGCATTGCATGTGCCCTGCTGTATTGGTTGCAAGACTGCATATTCCGGCGTGCACTTGCCGGTTGACTCCGACACTCCGATGGCACCGGCAAAAGCATCCATCCCGTGAATGACTAGATCCCCCTCTCGAACTCGTTGGTAGCCGACTTCAAGCACGGCGACCGTGAAGCCTTCCGTCCTTCGGTTACTCCTGAGCGTTACCTGACCATCGCGAAACGCAGTCACCACACCATCCTGATCTTCGGGTGGGATCTCTACTTGCGAGTAAAGGAATCGCCCTCTTTCGATCTGCCAATGCTCCGGCACCTCCCCCAGCCACTCGATGCCGGAGTCCTTCATCGGGGCAGCGGGATTCAGCCCCTTCGTGACGGCGTGGGAGATGACGGCCTGCCGCTTCTCCTGGAGCAGTTCGATGAGCCGCTGCTGCTCGGCGATCAGGGCGTCGATCTTGGCGGTTTCGCGGTCGAGGAAAGCGGAGATGGTGAACTGTTCTTCGACAGAAGGCAGCGGCAAGACCGAGTTTCGCATCAGGGACTGGTTGATGCTTTCTACGGTCGCGCCTTGCTGAGCCCACGCGAGAAGGAGCACGTCATTCCATCCTTGCACCCAGCGAAGAAAAAACGATGGCAGACATCTGGAAACATCAAACGCGATAGCCTTCAGGTCTTGGTTGATCGCGACGGGTGCCTTCGTGATGGCGACAGGCACTACACGCTGAAGGATTCCAGACCGGATCACCATGAGAACCCGGCCCGGAGGATGCAGGGTAGACGTGCTTTGGGACAGTCCCAGTTCCGTAATTGATTCCTCTGCTCGGTCGATCTCCTCGGTCTTCATGTCCTTTGGGGACACCCAGGGAATATCCCCATTCCAGTACTCCGGCACCTCCCTGCTCGGCGTTCCTCCTCCTGAAATCGCCGCTATGTCTTTGAGTCGTTGTAGCTCCCAATGCTCCGGCACCCGCCCGAGCCACTCGACTCCGCTCTCCTTGTATTTCGGGTACGGCTTGAAGCTCACGTCGACAGCCCCCTGATCATCTCCACGATCCGATCGGTCACGGTCTTCAACTCCGCATCGATCTCGGCCAGCGCCCGCGGCGGCTTGAACACGTAGAAGTGCCGATTGAACGGAATCTCATAGCCGATCTTGGTTTTCTCCTCGTCGATCCACGCGTCGGGGGCGTGCGGCAGCACCTCGCGGGCGAAGTATTCCCCCACGTCTTCGCCGAGCGGCACGTTTTCCGTGTCGCGGAGATCGGGGTCGGGCTGCGGCTTGCCCTTCTGCTTCCCCTTGGTGCCGACGACGACATCGCCGGCCTCGTCGCGGAGCGGCCGTTCGACCGTGATCGTGCGGTAGCCAAAATCTTCGTTGGCGAAGATCCGGCTGATCGGCACGCCGTCTTTGCTCGCTTCCTCGAACGCGCCGAAGAGGCGCGTGATCTCGTCGATGTGCTCCGGGGAGAGCTCCTTGCGCTTGCTGCCGAGGCTTTTTCGCATCTT
>VGYR01000178.1 GCA_016872925.1 Planctomycetota bacterium | reverse complement strand
CAGACCACCGAGCGTTGACCCGCCGGCGGACTCGCTCCGCTCCGGCCGTGGAAGGGCCTGCGCTCCACGAGCCCGCCGGCTCCCGAGGAGGTGCGCGATGACCGAGTAAAGCGACGCGGGTTGACAAACCCCTCCATAGCTCAACCCCGCGGTGCATCGCCGCGACCGAATCCGCCGTGCCGACGGGGTCCACCACACGACCGAAGACGCGATTGCCTGAAGCATTCCAGTTCCTCCCGCACCCGACCCGAAGGAAAGTACTTTAGTGGCGGGCGAAAGCGGATGTCAAGCCGGTGCGGGGGCCGTGGATTGCCGCACCACGAGGTCCGCCGTCACGCGGACGTCCTGATAGTGGCCGTCGCGAAGGGGCGATTCGATCCGGGCCAGCAGCATGCCGGCGGCCGTAACCCCGATCTCGCCGGCCCGCTGCCGGACCGTGGTCAGCGGCGGAGTCATGCCCGGCGCGAAATCGAGATCCGCGAACCCCACCACGGAAAGATCACCGGGAATCGAGAGCCCCGCCTCAGCCGCTGCGCGGTAGACGTCGCGGGCCTCGTGATCGGTGGCGGTGACGATGGCCGTCGGCCGGGGCTGACTTCGCAGCAGCGCCCGGGCGACGTCGCCGGCATCATCCCCCGCCTCGTTGAGCTTCGACACCACCAGACGCACTCCCACGGATCGGCAGGCCGCCTCCAGACCCCGACGCCGCTCGATCGCCCAACTCTGCGAGGCGACCTCGCGACTGCTGATGTAGGCCACGTGCCGATGCCCCAGCCCGTGGAGGTGCCGGGCCACCTCGGCCGTCGCCGCAGCCTCGTCGGTCGTGACCGCATCGCAGATGGCCGCAGTGGAATGGTAGTCGATCATCGCCACGGGGACCGTCCGATCCTGGAGTTCCCGCGCGTGCTGGTAATACGCGAGGCCGAAGGGCGGCCAGAGGATCAGCCCGTCGACACGGCGGTCGAGCAGGCGATTCATCAACTGCATGCCCCGCTTCGCGTCTGCCTCGAAGTGGGGCATGTGATCGAGGTCGCCGAGCCATACCGTGATCGGCAGGTAATCGGCCTCGCCGAGCCGCTCGTGGATGCCTGCCAGCACGCCGATCCAGAAGGAGTCGTACGGCGGAATGACCACCCCGACCGTCCGCGTCCGCCCCGTCTGCATGCCGCTGACGAGCAGGTTGCGGCGCCACCCCAACGTAGCGGCGGCGGCGAGCACGCGCTCGCTCGTGTGCTCGCTGAAGTTCCCGCAGTCGCCACGCAGGATCCGGGATGCGGCGCCCAGCGAGACTCCGGCCAACTCCGCCACGTCCTGGAGCCGCGGCGGCCGTCCGGGAGATCGGGTGGGGGCGACTGGTTCAGCCATGCCCGGAGTCTACCACGGCCACGATGGACAAGCCGCATTAAAGCGGTTAAAAACCGCGTCGGCGGGGAGGTCACATGCGTCCATCCGCAGGTCCGCGGAAGTCGCTCCCGAGGAACTTGTCATGCAGCCACTGGAGATTTCCACCGAGCCCGTGCCGGCGGCCGGAGCCGGCTATGCCTCGGCCCGGAACGCCGCACGGAGATTTCCCTGGCAGGAGCGGCCGGCGGGATGCGGTGACGTGGTCTGGCGTTTCGACCGCAATCCGGTGATCGCCCGACGTCCCCTCCCCGACGTGCAGGGAGTCTACAACAGCGCCGTCGTGCCGTTCGGCATCGAGTATGTGGCGGTGTTTCGGCTCGAGAAGACGACCCGCTTCCCGCGGCTCCACCTCGGCCGCAGTTCCGACGGGCTCTCGTGGCAGATCGATGAGGATCCGATCCGGTTTTCCAACCACGACACCGATCCGGGCGACTACGCCTACGATCCGCGCGTGGTGGAGATCGAGGGCACCTATTACGTGTCGTGGTGTGGTGGCCACAACGGGCCCACGATCAGCCTCGCCCGCACCAAAGACTTCCGCTCGTTCGAGCGGCTGGAGAACGCCTTCCTCCCCTACAACCGTAACGGCGTGCTGTTCCCGCGGCGGATCGGCGGCCGCTACGTGATGCTCAGCCGTCCGAGCGACAACGGCCACACGCCTTTCGGCGACATCTACCTCAGCCACAGCCCCGACATGGTGCACTGGGGCCAGCATCGCCTGGTGATGCGCAAGGGGGGCGACCATGTCGGGCAGTGGTGGCAACGGACCAAGATCGGCGCCGGCCCGATCCCGATCGAGACGGCCGACGGCTGGCTGATGATCTATCACGGCGTGATCGACACCTGCAACGGCTTCGTCTACAGCATGGGAGCCGCCCTGCTCGATCGCGAAGAGCCCTGGCGGGTGCTGTACCGCACGAACCGCCACCTGCTGACGCCCGAGGCGGACTACGAGGTTTCGGGGCACGTGCCCAACGTGGTGTTTCCCTGTGCCGCGCTCCACGACGCCGCCACCGACCGGCTCGCGGTCTACTACGGCGCCGCCGACACCTGCACCGGCGTGGCCTTCGCGCGGCTGGGTGAACTGGTCGATTTCGTGAAGCGGAACTCGACCGTCTTCTGAGCGGGTCGTCGCAGGGAGCAGGCCGTGGGCGTTCTGCATCCGATCGACGCGGCCATCATCGCCGCGTTCGTGATCGTCACGTTGGGGGTGGGATTCTGGATCTCCGGCCTGGCGGCGCGGAACATCCGCAGCTACTTCCTGGGCGGCAACACCATCCCGTGGTATCTGCTCGGCGTGTCCAACGCCTCGGGCATGTTCGACATCAGCGGCACGATGCTGATGGTCTCCTGGCTGTTCGTCTACGGGTTGAAGAGCGTTTGGATTCCCTGGCTATGGCCGGTGTTCAACCAGATCGTGATGATGGCCTACCTCTCGGTGTGGATGCGCCGGTCCGGAGTGGTCACGGGAGCGGACTGGATCGAGCACCGCTTCGGCTCCTCGCGCGGCGCGCAGGCGGCGCACCTGGTGGTGGTGCTGTTCGCCCTGATCAACGTCGTCGGTTTCCTGGCCTACGGCTTCATCGGCATCGGCAAGTTCGCGGCGACGTTCCTCCCCTGGCAGTTGGCGGCGGATCCGACGACCAACGCAAATCTCTACGGTCTCGCGATCACCGCCTTGACGACGCTCTACGTCGTCAAGGGAGGCATGTACAGCGTCGTGTTCACGGAGGTGCTGCAGTTCCTGATCATGACCGCCGGCTGCATCGGCGTGGGGCTCGTCGCCATGCTGCGGGTCTCGCCCGACGCGATTGCGGCCGCCGTGCCGGCAGGCTGGGGCGACATCGGGTTCGGCCACGACGTCGGCCTCGACTGGTCGGGCATCCTGCCCGCCGCCAACGCCCGGATCGACGCCGACGGCTGGCGGATGTTCTCGGCCTTTTTCGGCCTGGCCCTCGCCAAGGGGCTGCTGTCGAGCATGGCCGGGCCCGCGCCGAACTACGACATGCAGCGGGTGCTCTCCGCACGGTCGCCGCGTGAGGCGGCCCTGATGAGCGGGCTGGTGAATCTCGTGCTGCTCGTGCCGCGATACATGCTGATCGCCGGCCTCACGGTGCTGGCGCTGGTGTGCCTGCGCGGCGACCTCGCCGCGATGGGCGACGGAGTCGACTTCGACCTGATCCTGCCGCTGACGATGCGGGCGTTCATCCCGGTCGGACTGTTCGGCCTGCTCCTCGCGGCGCTGCTGGCCGCCTTTATGAGCACCTACGCGGCCACGGTCAACGCGGCACCGGCCTACGTGGTGAACGACATCTACAAGCGGTACCTGAACCCCAACGCCTCCGACAAGACCTATGTGGGGATGAGCTACGCGACGACCGTTGCGGTGGTGATCCTCGGCACGGCGGCCGGCTTCCTGCTCGACGCCCTCCAGGACGTGGTCAACTGGATCGTCGGCGCGCTCTATGGGGGTTACATCGCCGCCAATGTGCTCAAGTGGCACTGGTGGCGGTTCAACGGCTGGGGCTACTTCTGGGGTATGGTGTCGGGGATCGTGGCGGCGCTCGCGTGCACGATCGTGCTGCAGGACCAGACCACGCTCTGGGGGCTGGAGAAGAACCTCGCCGTCTCGCCCCTCATCCTCGCGATCTCGCTGGTGGCCAGCGTGGCCGGGAGCCTGCTGACGCAGCCCGACGACCGCGAGGTGCTCGTCGCCTTCTACCGGCGGGTTCGGCCGTGGGGCTTCTGGGGTCCGATCCACGAGGACCTGGTGCGCCGTCATCCCGCAGCCGCTGCAAACCGCGACTTCCCCCGCGACGCCTTCAACGTCGCCGTCGGGATCGTCTGGCAGACCGCGCTGACGGCCACCGGCATTTTCGTCGTGATTCAGGACTATCCGCGGCTGGGCTGGTCGGTCGGGACCGCCCTGGTGTGCATGCTCGTGCTGAAGGCCTCGTGGTACGACCGCCTGCGGGACTATCCGGCCGACATTGCCGCCGAGATGGCAGCCCGCGCCGACACCACGGCATCGTGAGGAGGCGTGCGTGTCGCGTCTGTACTGGCTCGGTGCCGTCGTCGTTGCCGCGGTGAGCGTGCAGCCCTGTCTGTCGGCCGAGTGGGGCTTCGTGCGGTGCGACGGCACGACGCTGCGTGACGACGCCGGCCCGGTGCGGTTCGTGTCGTTCAACGTTCCCAACCTCCTCATCATCGAAGACGCCTTCGGCTGGGGCCGGGCATCGCCCTGGCGCTGGCCCGACGACTTCGAGCTGACCGATGCCTTCCGGGCGCTTCGGCAGATGGGGGGCACCGTCGCCCGCAGCTACGTGATCACGGTCCGCCGCGACGACTCCGACATGGGACCATTCGTCCACGTCACGGGCCCCGGAGAGTTCAACGAGGAGGCCTTCGTGGCCATGGACCGGATGCTCGCAGCGGCCGCCCGCGAGCGTGTCCGGGTGATCGTGCCGCTGGTGGACAACTGGAAATGGCAGGGAGGGGCCCCGCAGTACGCGGGCTTCCGGGGCAAGCCCCCCGAGGCCTTCTGGACGGACAGGCAGGTGATCGACGACTTCAAGCGGACGATCGCCCACGTCCTGGGCCGGACCAACACGGTCACGGGGATGGCCTATGCCGCCGATCCGGCGATCTTCGGCTGGGAGACCGGCAACGAACTCGATGCGCCTGCCGCGTGGACCCGCGAGATCGCCCGTGCGATCCACGAGCTCGATCCCAACCATCTGGTGATCGATGGCAACTCGCTGCACGGCGTGCCCGAAGCATCGCTGGCCATGACCGAGGTCGACGTAGTGACGACGCACCACTACCCCGGCGACGGCGTCGACATGACGGCCGACGTCGCCAAGGCGATCGCCGTCGCGGCCGGCCGCAAGCCCTTCTTCGTGGGCGAAGCGGGCTTCGTGCCCCTGACCGAGATCCGCGGCGTGGTGGAGCGGGTGCGCGAGTCCGCCGCGGCCGGCGTGCTGCTCTGGAGCCTGCGGTTTCGCAGTCGCGATGGCGGCTTCTATTGGCACTCGGAGCCTGCATGCCAGGGCCGCTACAAGGCGTTCCACTGGCCCGGATTCCCGTCCGGCGACGCCTACGAGGAGCAGCCGCTGTTCACGTTCGTCCACGACCGGGCGCATCGCATCCGCGGCCTCGTGCCGCCGCGGGCCCCCGTCCCCGAGACGCCTTCGATGCTGCCGACGAGCGATCCGGCGGCGATCTCGTGGCGGGGATCCGTGGGAGCGACCCGGTATGTCCTCGAGCGGGCGCCGACCGACGCCGGGCCCTGGCAGGTGGTGGCCGCAAATGCCCGTGAGGATCACCGGCAGTATCGCCCGCTCTTCGCCGACGAGTCGGCGGAGCCGGAACGGCCGTGGTGGTATCGCGTCGCTGCCGTGAACGCCTCGGGGACGTCGGCAGCCTCGCAGCCGGTCGGGCCCGCTCGGTCCAGCCTGCGGATCCTCGTCGATGAACTCGACGACCTGTCGCGTGTCGCCGATCCTTCACCGGGCGTCGAGATCGTGACCGCCAACGCCCGTGCCGCCCAGGAGGACGCCTCCCGGGCACTGCTGAAGGCCGGCAGCCGCATCGCCTACCGCGTCGGCGGACCGATCGCGTCGGTCCACGTCCACGCCTTCGCCAACGAACCGGGGGCCACGCTGGCGGTAAGCCTCGGCTCCGCCACGGCGGGGCCGACGCCGGGCCGCCGCAGCGGCGAGGCCGGTGGCGACTACGGGTATCTCGTGCCGCTGGAGTTCGACGCCCGGGCGGACGGAACGGAGGCCGACGGCGTCACGCTCACCGCGGGCGACCGGCCGCTGCAGATGTCGCGGGTGGAGATCCGCTACCACCAGGCCCCGGGCCCCTGACCGGACGGCGGGCACGCCACCGCGGCGGTTCGGCGACGGCCGAACCCCAGGCCGCCGGGGTGCGTACCAAGCCAGGTGGCGTTCGGATCGCCAGCTATAGTAGTTTTCATTCGGGGATTGGCACCTTCCGGCGGAGTCGCCAGGCAATGCGAAAACGGGCCGCCGCACGACGAAACCACCGGCGGCAACGCAGCTGGGTCACGGCCGGGGAACGGCTCGAGCCCCGCACGCTGCTGGCGACGCTGACGCTCCAAGCCGAGAACGGCACGCTGACCGGGGTGTCGAAGAGCACGGCGGTGGCCGGCTACACGGGGACCGGCTACGTCACCGGGTTCGACGCGGCGGGCGACCGCGTCACGTGGGCGTCGTTCGCAGCCACGCCGGGCCCGCACCGAATCTCGGTCCGGTTCCGGGCCCCATTCGGCGACAAGGGCTTCGAAGGTGCGCTCAATGGCGTCGCCTTCTCCGGCACGTTCAAGCAGTCGTCGGCGTTCGCCAGCTACGATGCCGGTCTCGTCACGCTTCAGTCCTCCAACACGATGTATCTCGGCGGCGGCTGGAACTGGTACGAGCTCGACGCCGTCACCTTCACCTCCGAGACCCCGGTGCTGCCCAAGGCCGTGCCGGCCGTGCCGGTGAATGCCGACGCGACGCCGCTGGCCAAGGCGCTGCTGGCCCGCGTGGCGCAGGGCTACGGAACCGTCACGCTTGCCGGCCAGCACGGCACGCAGGACTTGTCCGTGATCCAGTCCGCGAGCGGCAAACTGCCCGCCATCGTGGAAGGGGACTTCATCGACTACTCGCCGAGCCGCATCGCCTTCGGCGCGAATCCGGGCTCGCTCACCGAGAACTCCATCTCCTTGGCCAAGAACCAGGGATATCTCGTGTCGATGGCCTGGCACTGGAACGCGCCGACGAAGCTCGTCAACTCGACCGAGTATCCATGGTGGCGGGGCTTCTACACCCAGGGCACCACGTACGACATCGCGGCGACGCTCGCCAACCCGTCCGGCAGCGACTACCAGGCCCTGATCCGCGACATCGACGCGATCGCCGTGCAGCTCAAAAAGTTTGCTGCCGCCGACGTGCCCGTCCTCTGGCGGCCGCTCCACGAATCGGAAGGGGGCTGGTTCTGGTGGGGTGCGAAGGGTCCGGAGGCCTTCAAGCAGCTCTGGCGGATCACGTACGACCGGCTCACCAACCACCACGGCATCGACAACCTGGTGTGGGTGCTGACCAGCGAGGATCCGGCCTGGTATCCCGGCGACGACGTCGTCGACGTGATCGGCGTCGACGGGTATCCGACCGACCGTTCCGACACGCTCTCGTCGAGGTGGAGCCCGCTGCTCACGCGGTTCGACGGCAAGAAGCCGATCGCACTGACCGAGTTCGGCGGCGTGCCCGACATCGACGCCATGCGGCAAATCGGCGTCAACTGGGCCTACTTCGCCTCCTGGAGCGGCTCCTCCGGCCCATCGATCGAGACCACCGCCAAGGTGCAGCGGGTCTACACATCGACGGGAGTCGTCACCAAGGACGAGAACCCGGCGCTCGTTCCCGTGGCGACGCCCGGCGTCGTGACCGTTGCGGCCGGCGTCACGCAGACCGACGCGACCGTCCGGACCGGTACGACGCCGCTGCGCAAGCGGGGCCCGGGAACGCTCGTCGTCACGGCCGCAAGCACGTTCACGGGCGGCACGGTGGTCGAGGAGGGCGAACTGGTCGTCCGCAACGCTGCCGCCCTCGGCAGCGGCCCGTTGGAGGTGCGGGCGGGCGCGCGGCTGACGCTCGACATCGGCTACGATTCGATCTCCGTGACGCGGCTGACGCTCGATCCGGCGGCCCGGCTTGACGTCGGGACCGGCAGGATCGAGGTGGCCGCCGGGGGCTTCGACGCCGCGACGGTTCGCCAGCGGGTGCTCGCGGCACTCGTGGACGGCGGCTGGGGGGGCGCGGCCGGCCTCGGGTCGACCGCCGCCCTGGCGGACAGTCGGCGGGCCATCGGCACCTGGAGCGATGCGAGCGGAATCACGGTCGGCTGGGCCGCCGCCGGCGACACCAACCTCGACGGCATCGTCGACGTGCTCGACGTCTCGAACCTGGTCGAGGCGGCCCGCTACAACGCCGTCCGCTCGGCGACCTGGCAGCACGGGGACTTCAACTACGACGGCCTGTTCGACGTGCTCGACGTGGCCGAACTCGTCGACGCGCACCTGTTCGGCGCCGGCTCCTACCGCACGCCGCCGGTGGCCCCCGCCTGGTCGCCGCACGAAGTCACGTTCGCCGTGACCAACAGCTGGCCGGAGAACTTCTCCGGTTCCGTCACGATCCGCAACCGAGGCCCGACACCGATCGACGGCTGGACCCTGGAGTTCGACATGGCGGCGACCATTACCGCCGGTAACCTCTGGGGGGCGGAGATCGTGAGCGTGACTGGCACGCGGTACCGGCTCAGGAACGCCCCCTGGACGGCGTTGATTGCCCCGGGGAGCAGCGTGACCTTTACCTTCAACGCCGGTGGCCCGGCGACGGCCCAGATGACCGACAAGCAGCTTGACGGCCTGCCTGTCGCCTAGGTTCTGTCTGAAAACTCGGCCGGATTGGCTGCGCCGTCACTCCTGTTCGGCACGAGATTTGCGCCAGGCAGTCTCGGTAATTCGGGCTAAATAGGTGGAGTTGCGCGCTGCGGACAAGGCTGGCATAGTGTGGCGCATGGCTGCCGCTCGCCACAAGATTCGCGCCGAAGACGTGCAAGGCTTCAAGTACTTCAAGGCGCTGCGTGGCCTGATTGAACGATTGCACTT
>VGYR01000177.1 GCA_016872925.1 Planctomycetota bacterium | reverse complement strand
GGTGAACCCGAGCTCGGCGAAAGTGAGGTTCGCCGGATCGGTGATGCTCCGGCCGCTGATCTGGACGAAGGTCGCGAGCGCGGGATCGTCGAGCAGGACGCCCCGGTCGTAACGAAAGCCCACGCCGGTCACCTGCGGCGAGATGTTCGTCCGCAACTCGAAACCCTGCGCCGGGGAGAAGTTGAAATTGTAGTCGAGCACGCCGCCGGCGATCTTCTGCTCCCCGCCGGCGTGCAGGTTGTAGGTCCGGACTCCACGCCGCCGCTGGACCTGCGTCCGGCTGAACGTCTGATTGCGGGTCTCGGTGATGAACTCGGTGAACCCGGGCACGATGTTGGCCGCCGCCGTTCCCCCGAATTGCATGCGCCGGCGCTGGAGCCGGTCACGGCTTTCCGAGTACATCAGGTTCAAGTACACGGTGGAGCTGGCATTCAGCCGGTAGTCGAAGCGCGCACCCACGCCGCCCCGCTTGTGCTCGAAGTAGTCCTCGCCCGCGGAGGAGAGCGTGAAATAGGCCGGCCGGGTCGTGTCGGGCGTGGGCTCCCAAGCCCCGAAGTTCGTGTCGCGGGGATTGCTGGCGCCGCTGAACGTGCCGGTGATCATCACCCCGAGGTTGCCCTCCCGGCCCAGCAGGTCGGAGAACATGAAGCTGCCCTGCGGTTTCAGCGTCTTGCGCGCGGTGCCGTAGGTAGAGCCAACCCGGAAGCTGACGACCCGGCCCTTCTGGCTGAGCGCGCTCTTGGTCTTCAGGTTCACGCTGCCGCCGATCGAATCGGCGTCCATGTCGGGCGTCGGGGCCTTGGTGATCTCGATCTGGTCGACGAAGTCCGCGGGGATCGAGTCGATCTCGAGCCGGCGGTCGAGCCCGGCCCGGGTGCCACCGCTCGCGGCGCGGGTGCCGTCGACCGTCACGGCGTTCAGGTTGGGATCGATGCCGCGGATTCGGATGTAGGTGACCTGGCCCTCGGCGAACTGGCCCGTCACGCTGGGCATGCGCACGAGGAAGTTGCCGATGTTGTCGTCGGCGACGTTGCCGAAGGCGTCGGACGACATGACATTCTTCACGTTGGGGGCATTGCGCTGCTGCGTGATCGCGAGCGCGTTGCCTTCGCGCTCACCCGGCACGACAAAGGCATCGAGGAGGTAGACCTCGGCGGTCAGGGCGATCTCGCCGACGTCCGTGCGTGGCGACGCGATCTCGGCGCTCACTGTCCGCGCATCGAGTCCGGCATAGGAAATGGTGAGCTGGAGCCGGCCGGCCGGCACGGGGCCCAGCTCGAATTGGCCCGTCCGGGTCGTCAGCGCGACCCGACTCGAGCCCACGACCTGAACTTGGGCGCCCTCCAGGTACTGGCCCGTGGCCCGATTGACCACGCGCCCGGAGACGACATGGGTGCCGGCGGGCTCGGAGGCGAACGCAGCTGAGGTGAGTGCGGCCAGCAACGTGAGCCAGCCGGTGAAAATGACGCCTGCACACGGGGTTTTCATGGGAGGGATTTTGGGCGGGGTTCGAGCCGAGACACTTCTTCAATCCGTCACGTACACCTGGCGCTGCTGCCCGAGGGGCGCAGAACGCGAGAAGAACAAGGGTGAGGAATTCGTAGGTGTGTGTGGGGGGGGCGAGAGCAGAGGTGGCGTTGACGCAACGAAGCGCGGCAATCCGACGGAGTTCGCGGCGATTCTTTGCGTGGGCGCATCCCGGCGAAAGCCAATTCGGCCGGTTTTATCATGGAACCGCGATTCCGACCCGGCGATTGGCCGGCCGCCCATTCTCCAGCCAAGTCCTGACTCTGCTTGGACGGACGTCACCAAACAGTTCGCCCTGCCCGGCGTCCGCCGGGCTCACTTGCGACGGCACGGGCAGCAGCCGATGGGGTCAGGTAGACATCATCCCATCGGGCGCGGCCCAATTCACTACGGAAGCTCATAGACCTCGACCAAAACCGTGCCGGTCGAACCGCCCGTTTCCACTCTGACCGTGTAACCGCCCATGGGCAGAGATGCCAGCAAAGCCGCATCTCGTGAGTTCGGGGCAAGGCCAAACGCACCGGCTTGGGAAAAGGCAGCCACAAGCTCAGCCCCACCTCCCCAATTGTCGTTGGCGCCAATCTCCCTATCTCCCGCGTAGAGTGTGAGCTTGGGATCTCCCGCGGCTCCGACGAACCCGAATGCCGACAGCCCCGGGCCAACCGCGCGTGCCAAGATCCGCTTCTCTCCTCCGCCGGCCACGACAAACCCGGCGGTGATGCCCCCGGCGGAATCCTTGAGCAGGGACAGGTTGACCAAGCGCGGAGTGTTTGCCGTGTATGCCGCATCCGGCGTCGCATCGTAGACCTCAGCCAAAACAAGACCGGTACCGCCTCCCACTCCGGATATCCGCATCGATTGATCTCCAGCGAGCAGGGCGACGCTGGCGGCGGGCTGCTAGGAAACTGGATCTTCAGGGGGATCGGATCCGGGAGGGGTTTAGACAAGCCGGTCCTTCCCTCCGCCAGGGATGGACAACCAGCGTCAGTCGTATCAACCTCAACCCATCACCCAGACCGAACTTAGGGGTGGCTCGAAAATCCGTACCCCGTCAGGTGCAGCTGAAGATTGCTGGATTGTCCCCCTCCAAGAAGTGGCGCCTCGATAAGGAATGCCTGGTTAACGTTTCGCGCAGTTCATTGGGCGACCCCTAGCGTGCGAAGATTCGAATCCAACGGCTGTAACTCGTCGAAAGCCTTGGATCTCTCCAGTCCGTTGAGCTCCTCCAATCTCAGCCCAAGGGGTTTTATCATACGCGTGTAGCTCCCGACGGCATCGTTAAATGCTCCATTGGCCTTCTTTAATCCGTCGCCGATCTTCTCGCAATGTTCCGTAAAGGTGACGAGGCGCTTGTACAGCGTCTGCGCTACCTCAGCGATTCTCTGGGCATTCTCCTTTTGTGCGTAATGTTGCCAGCTCAGCGCCACCGATCTGAGCATGGCGATCAAGGACGAAGGGGTGGCCAATAAAACCCGCCGCTCGGCGGCCCAAACGATCAAGTCCGGATCGCCCTCGAGGGCTGCGCTGAACAGTGACTCCGCGGGCACGAAAAGCACGACGTAATCCAATGCGTTTTTGTATAGCTTTGGATATTCGCGAGCCGCGAGGGCCTTGATCGTGGCTGAGAGCTTATTCGCATGCGCTTCGAGCTCTTGGGAGCGCTCTTCCGGATCGGCTGACTCCAGGCCCTTGATGAATCCAAGATCAGGCACTTTGGAATCGACGATAATCACACGATCCTCAGGCAGCTTTATCACAAGATCCGGGCGGGACTCGTCGTTGGCGGCCTGTTCGATAAAGTCACAGTGCACGCTCATGCCGGCGGCTTCCACGACACGCCGCAAGGTCTCCTCACCCCAATTACCCCGCGCCTGGCTGGAATTTAGAACCAATCGGAATTGCTGGGTTTCCTTAGCGAGTGATTGATTCGATTTCGCAAGCTCTTCCAAGTGCTGTTTCACTTCACCTAAAGCCGACGACTGGGCTGCGCCTGAGTTCTGGAGGTTGTTTTGGTAGGCGTCCAGTTGCTGCCTCAAGGGTTCGACGAGGCCCCGAATAGCCTCCTGCCGTTGCGCGAGATCGCCTTTGGCCGATTCCTGGAGTTTCCCGAACGATTGCTCCGCTAAACGCAGAAATTCTGGCGCGGCGTTGTTTAACGCCTCAGCGCTCAACGCCCTGAAGGCCTCCCGGAGATCGAGTAGCGCTTTGTTATGCGCAGCTTCAATCCTACCCAGATCTTGCTCGTGACGGGTTTTCTGCTGGGAGAGCAAGTTTTCTGCCGCGGCCTTCTGTGCGTTGGCGGTAGCCAAAGCGGTTTCCGTATCTCTGAGCCGCTCGTTAGCTTCGATTAGCTTCCCGCTCAAAGCGGAAATCTGCGTCCTGAGCTCATCCTCAAGACGCATGTCAGCGGGAGCAGCTTCAGGTTTACTCCGCACGAAATAAAGCCATGCACAGAAGAAGCCGGAAATAGCTCCTGCAATAAACCACACGACAATAGCATTATTCATAAATAAAATAGGGTGGAAGCCGCGACTATCTCCGACGTACTAACGCAGCACAGGCTGCTCTGTAGGTGCCGCTGGACTGCTGCGACTAGGCAGTGATTGTTTCCAGCTTCACTTTCCTTTGGCGCCAATCGGGCATTAAAGTCTCGAGTTCGCTCCAGAAATCAGGCCCGTGATGGGGGAGCTTCAAGTGGCATAGCTCGTGGATCACCACGTAATCAATGCACTCTCTAGGCGCTCTTATTAAATCGATATTCAGCGCCAGCGTTCGCTTTGGGCTCATCGACCCCCAGCGTGAGCGATAGCTGCGTATTACAAGGCTGCGCGGGCCGTCGTCCGGTTTCAACTTTAGCCTTACCATGCAGCCGCGCAGTCGCTCCTGGAACACATCCGTAGCCTGCTCGCGATACCAGCTCCAGAGTGTGGCCTTTACCAGGCGCGGGGACGTGCTTTCGCCAGGGCAGACGGTAAGATGGTGCCGGGTCACTTTGACCGATTTCACCCGTCCGGCTACGACCTTGAGCCGCAGCCTGCGCCCCAGATACAGGTGCGTTTCTCCGGAAACGTATTCTCGGCGCGTAGTGAGCGGGTGAAACTGACGGAAGAACTGCCGTTGCGCTCGAAGCCAGCCGCGGCGTCTTTCCAGCATGCGAGAACAGACCGCCGGATTCGTCCCCGGAGGAGCGATGAGTCTCACCGAGAGGTCAGGCAAGACCTCAAGTTGCAGGGTCTTTCGACGGGAATGAACGACCCGACAGGAGAGCTTCTGCCCATCAAGCTCCGTGTTCAGAGAGTAGTCAGACATCTGGGAAACGGTGACGGGCGGTCGTGAGCAGTGCCTCCTGAAGCTCATCCAGCTTCTGGACCGGAATCTTCACTCCCATCCGGCCGCCGACGTCGTCGAAGAAGTAGTCGTCCAGCGCACCCCGGAATCGGTTCTGGGCGTCGTGGTTCGACCAGAATCGCACGATTTTATACCTCAGCAGTAAATCTTTCACATGTGACGCCATCTCGGCCGCCATTTCCTCGACATCCGTTGCTGGGCTCCGCAGCTCTCTCACGAGGGGAAGCATCAGACCATAAAAGGCCACGGCATCCGCATCGGATCGTATTTTCTCGGGGAGTACATCATCGCGGCGGCCTTCCACCATATCCTCTGAAATTTGGGAAAGTCTGTCTGCCAGAGCCTGATCATCGATTCGCTTTTGCGCGTAATCATTTAGCGCCTGTTCGATCATCTCGGAGAACTTACGGGCGAGGGAAGGATCGTATTGTTCCAACCGGTCGCGGATATATTTTTTCGCTGCACGCTCAATACGGTCCGCCTTGGCTCTGGCCGTTTCACCCGGGCCATTGCCGACCACCGCGTGGTAGTTCGCTGCCGCTGCCTCGATTGCTCCTTTAATGCTCAGATCGATTGGCTTTATGACCATTTCAGCGGGATCCGCAGCAACGTGGTCATTCAGAAGCCGCAGAATCCGGGGTTCGTACTCACGGATATCGATCGCGTCCTGGTAGCGCAGTGCGGCGGATCGGCGCAGGTTCGTCATCCGGCGCCAGTCTGCTTTGTACTTCTCCATCTCTGCGTCGGAGATGAAGTCGAAGGTTTTTTCGGAGCCTAGGGCTTGCTCGAGAAGCCGGGCGTATTCTGTAAGAAGCTTCGAGAACTCTTTCCGCATCTCCTCGTCGCGGAGATGCTGCTCCATCTGCTCGTGATCGAGCTTGTTCTTCACTGGCTTGAACAGATCAAGCAACCGGCGATGGGCTCCGGGAAGCTGCTTGATGATTTCTTGGATTGGTGTGACGACCCCACGGCGATCCTGCTCCTCAAACCCCTGAAGAGCCTTGTAGGTGCTCATGGCCTCGCTCAGTTCCTCGAGCAGTCCCTCGTAGTCGTAAATGTACCCGTTACGCTTTTGGAGGGTCAAAGGCTCACCGTCCTCGTCGAGGCTGCCTCCCGGGATCGGAAGCTCGCAGTTGCGGTTCACCCGGGCGATAGCCTGAAGTAAGTTGTGATCCGCGAGCGGCTTACAGATATAAAGCGCCACGTTGCGGTCGCAATCGAAGCCTGTGAGGAGCTTCGAGACAACGATCACCACGTCCGGCCCACCATCGCCCTTAAATTCCTTCGTGATTGTGTCAGCGTACTGCTTCTCATCGCCGTACTTGGACATCATCCGCCTCCAAAAGGCCGTGACTTTATCGGAGTCTTCCGGGTTGCCCTCTTCTTCCACCTCATCACCGGTATCGCGGGCGTTCGGCCCGGAGATAACTACTTCGGTTGTAATCTGCCCCAGCTCGTCGAAAATCTCCTTCATCCGGATGGCGGCGGCTTTGCTGGGAGCGACCACCTGGCCCTTGAAGCCGCTGTCCTTCCATACCCGGTGGAAGTGCTCGGAAATGTCGAGGGCCTTGGCGTAAATGGCCTGCTCGGTCTGCCCGAGAATGTTGATGCGGGAGTACTTCCGCTTCAGGTCGGCCATCTGTTTTTCGCTGAGGCCGGCCGAGACCTTTTCGAACCACGCGTCGACGGTGCCCTTCTGGACGTGCTGGGCCACGAAGCGCCCTTCGTAGATGAGGGGAACGATCGCGCCGTCCTTGACCGCCTCCTCGATGGTGTAGGTCGGACGGATTATCCCGCCGAAGCGGGAGATGGTGGCCTTGTCCTTGGAGAGCACGGGGGTGCCGGTGAAGCCGACGTAGCAAGCCTTGGTGAGCAGCCGGCGCATATTGGTCGCCAGGTTGCCGTGCTGGGTCCGATGTCCCTCGTCGACCAGCACGATGACGTTTGGGTCATCGTCCTTGAAGCCGGCGGAACGTTCCACCGCGGTCTCAAACTTATTGATGACGGTCGTGATGACGTCGGTCGTCTTCTCCTTGATCCGTGCAAGCAGTTCGGCGCCCGTGCCGGCATGACGCACGAGACGGTCGCAGTTTTGGAACGTCTGCTTGATCTGCACGTCGAGCTCCGTGCGGTCGGTGACGATGATCAGACGCGGGTTCTCGAATTCGCGGTCGAGGGCGAGGGCCTTGCCCAGCATCACCATCGTCAGGGACTTCCCCGAGCCTTGGGTGTGCCAGACCACCCCGCCCTTGCGGCGTCCTTCGGAGTCGCGCTGCTTCATCTGTTCGATGACCGCCTTGACGCCGAAGAACTGCTGATGGCGGGCGATCTTGCGCTTGCCGTCGTCGAAGAGGGAGAACGTACGGGCGAGCTCCAGGATACGCTCTTTGCGGCATAGCGCATGGAGAACGCGGTCTTGCTCGGTCACCGCGACCACCCCGGCGGCGCGGAGCTGATCGTAGGCCTTCCGGGCGTTGGCGAAATCACCCGTAAAGAGGACTTTTAGCTGATCGGCGGAAAGAGGACGGTTGATGAGTCCGCCAATGATGGCGTCGTCATGATGCTCGCGCCATTTAAGCCAGAACTTACGGCCAGAGCCCACGGCGGCGTAGAGGGCTTCATTGCCCTTCATCGCCAGCAGCAACTGGACCGTATGGAACAGCGGGGCGATGGCGGCCGGAGACTGGTAGGAGATCAACTGGCGGACGCCCTTCATCACTTCGACCGAGGAAGCCTTGTTCTCGATGACCCCGAACGGGATGCCGTTCACCAGGAGGACGATGTCGCAGCGGCTCGTGCCCTTGCCGTCGTTGCGGTCGACCGAGAACTCCGGGGTAGCCTGGAAGAGGTTGTTCTCCGGCTTATCCCAATCGATGAACCGCATCGTGTAACTCTTCCGATCCCCCTCGACCGTCTTCGAGATCGTCGCGCCCAGGACCAGGCGCTCATGGAGCATCTGGTTCGTACCCACCAGGCCGCGCTGGACCGTCGGGTCAGGGCGGAGCTGACGAATCGCATCGGCCGCATCGGAGGCATCGAAGGCATACTCCTTGCCGCGATACGTGAACCGATTGATCTTCAGCAGCTGATCCGTGAGCACTGACTCCAGCAGCACGCGGGACATGCGGCCGCGGCGGCTCTCGCATTCGGCCTGGGGCAAGATTTCCCAGCCCATCGCGGCCAGCATCACCAAAGCCGGCACATGCGAGGTATGCACCTCCGTCGTCGCCGGGATTTCTCGTTTGTTCGTCATTGTTATAAATTCAGGCCGCGAACCGGACTTCGCCGGTCAACAGCTTTTGCATGAGCCCGCGCTTTTGGGCGCGGAGAGATTCGATACACTCAGCAATATTTTCGATTTGCTCATCGCTGGTCCTCATCAGGCTAGCAATTAGCCTGCGCTCTTCAGCCTCTGGCCAAATAACTGTCATCTTCTCAAATTGAGTTTTAGAAACTTCCAAAAAGGTGCTTCCCTGTGCTAGCCTGTTGAACGTGGACTGCATCGAATTTAGCACATAATAGAGGAAAAGAGTGTCATCTGTGCTTTCGGGAACAATGCTCTTGAAGCCTTGATTTGTAGTCATGGGCACCTTGTTAATTGCGCAAACACCTACGGTAGCCCTGGTGCAGACAATGAGGCTATCCACCGGGAGGAGTGCGGCGCTGCTATTTTTGACGCCCTCGTCAGTAATTAGGGACTCCGTCTTATGAATGTAAGGGGTTTTCAGTTTGGTGATTTCGGTCGGGGTAACCCAAGGAACATTGCCGTTCCAATACTCGGGGATTGACGTGCTCGGCGTCCCTCCAGGCACGATTTTCCCAACCTGATCCAACCGCATTTTATCCCAAGCTTTGGAATAGCCTTTGAGCCGAAGACTCCCGGAAAGCACGGACTCCATCAGCCAGCGCTTGCGCTCCTGCTTTGCTTTGAGTTCGGCTTCGGCGGTTTCGATGGCCTCATCCCAGGTCCGGAGGATTTCCGCGATCTTTCGCTGCTCGGAGAGCGGCGGTAGCGGGATTTTCTTTTTAAGCGTCTTGCTGGGGATTACAAAAGGCTGCGCACTTCCACCCCTAACCCAAAACGCCTCGTTATTCAAAAAAAGATTAAGGTAATAAGGCTCAATTTTGGTTCTTGCGGTTTTCTAGTGGGTGAGAGGAGAGGGAACATGAGGAGCGAGGTCAAGCTTGCCGCAGAAGAAGAGGATGCGGGTGCGGTAGTTGGCGAAGCG
>VGYR01000176.1 GCA_016872925.1 Planctomycetota bacterium | reverse complement strand
CGCAAGAACTGGCTCTTCGTCGGGGAAGTCGAGCCCGGCTATCGCGCCGCCGACCTGTTCACGATCCTCAGCAGCGCCGTGCGGAACGATCTCGATGTCTTCGCCTACGTGCAGGACGTCCTCGACCGCCTGCTGGCCGGCGACACCGACTACGAGTCGCTTCGGCCCGATGCCTGGAGGGCGGTGCACCCAGAGGCCATTCGCACCTACCGCGAGGAGGAGCGGGCCGCCCGCGCCGACATCAAGCAGACCCGCCGAGCACGGCGACGGGCGGTGCGGAAGTAGACGTCTTCGCGCATTGCCGCCCGGTCACCCCGTCAGGGCAAGGGGTGGGCGTGGTGTGCGCACACAGGCATGCGACCGGCGACGCCGGGCAAGCCCGCTACGAGTGCTGCGATTCGCCTCGGGCTTCCATCCCACACCCCCTCGCGGGAAAGGCCGTTGACCGGAGCGTTGGCCGCCAGCGTGCGGCGAAACTTCCGGAGGGCTCGCGTATCCATGGCGTGGCGATCGGGAGTGGCACGGCGATCAACTCAGGATCGCCTGAACGACATTGCCTTCGACGTCGGTCAACCGGAAGTCGCGTCCGGCGTGACGGAACGTCAGCCGTTTGTGGTCGAAGCCCAGCAGGTGGAGGATCGTGGCGTGGAAGTCGTGGACGTGGACCGGATCCTTGACCACCTTCCAGCCCTGCTCGTCGGTCTCACCGTGGACCATGCCCGGCTTGACGCCCGCGCCCGCCATCCAGCAGGTGAACGCCCAGGCGTGGTGCTCGCGGCCGCCATTCTCAGCGTCCTTGCTGAAGGGCGTGCGGCCAAACTCCGTCGCCCAGACGACGAGCGTCTCGGCGAGCATGCCGCGGTCCTTCAGGTCTCGGAGCAGGCCGGCGACGGGCAGGTCGGTCGCCTTTGCCCGCGGCCCATGCTTGGTCATCGTGTCGTGCTGGTCCCAGTTGTCCGCGGAGCCCCCGTCGATCAACTCCACGAACCGCACGCCGCGCTCGACGAGCCGGCGGGCCGCCAGGCACTGCCAGCCGAACCCACTGGTCTGCCCGCGCTGCAGGCCGTACATCGCCAGCGTCGCGTCCTTCTCGTGCGAGAAGTCGAACGCCTCGGGGGCCTCCATCTGCATGCCGAACGCGGTCTCGAACGACTTGAGGCGAGCGGCCAACAGCGGGTCACCGGCACGAGCTGCAAGGTGCTCCTGGTTCCACTCCCGCAGCGCCCCCAGTTCCAGCGTCTGCACCCGCTCGTTCCGGCCGCGGCGGGCGAGGTTGGGGATCGGCTCGGCGCCGGGAATCACCCGCGTGCCCTGGTGGCAGGCCGGCAGGAAGTCGGAGGCCCAAACCTGGGCGCCGGCGTAGGGTGATGCGGGCGCGAGTACGACGAACGAGGGCAGGTTGGCATTCTCCGTGCCCAGGCCGTAGCTCACCCACGCCCCCAGGCTCGGCCGGGCGAACGTGAACGAGCCGGTGTGGATGCCGAGGGTGGCGTTGTAGTGGTTCTGGTGAGACGTGTGCATCGACCGGATGAACGTGATGTCGTCCACACACTCGGCGACGTGCGGGAACAGATCACTCACCTCGATGCCGCTCTTGCCGTGGCGGCGGAACTCCCACATCGGCCGCTTCACGAAGCCGCTCGTGTAGGCGTTGAGCGCCTTGGCCTGTGGGTCGTCGACCGACATCGGCTTGCCATGGTCGGCGAACAGCCGCGGCTTGGGGTCCCAGGCGTCGATGTGGGACACGCCGCCGCTGAAGTAGAGAAAGATCACCCGCTTGGCTTTGGGCGGAAAGCGGGGCTCGCGGGGCGCCAGCGGGTCGGCGACGGCGTCGGCGTTCTCCGCCGCCAGTTCGCGGAGAAGGGCCGGGAGGAGCGCCGAGCCCGCCGCCAGCGACCGCACGAAACCGCGACGCGACCAGCTGAATCTCGCGGTGCTCATGGTGGTCCTCGTGTGGGGGTCAGTCGAGGTAGAGGAATTCGTTGCTGCCCAGAAGCACCCGGCCGAGTGCGATCCAGGCCGAGGCGGGCCGCTCCGCCTCGGACACGTCGGTCAACTGCGCGACGACGTCGGCCAGGAACCGGGCCGCTCGCTCCTGCTCAGGCGGGGTGGCCGGCCGCTGGAACGCGATCCGGCAGGCGGCGTCGAGTCGGCCACGGTCGTCGCCGGAGGCGCTCACGATCCGCCTGGCGAAGGCCGCGGCGCAATCGTGGAAGAACGGATCGTTCAGGAAGTAGAGGGCCTGTGTCGGCACGGTGCTCACGTCACGGACCGGCGTGGCCGCGTTGGGATCGGCGCCGTCGAAGAGGCCGAGCATCGGATGACGACGGAGGCGGAGCGTGATCAGGTAGATGCTCCGCTTCTTTGAGTCAAAGAACTCGGCGAATGGCGTGTGCTGGGAGTAGCGGTAGCCGCTGGTCATCTTGAAGGGATGAGCGGCCCCGGGCGTGAGGTCGAGTCCGCCGGCGACGTCGAGGAGCGAATCACGAATCTCCTCGGCGTCGAGGCGACGCCGGAGTTGCGGATACGCGGAGTCGGTCGCGCCACTCCGTTGGCGGTAGGCGGCGCTCGTGACGATGAGGCGGTGCAGCGCCTTCACGCTCCACCCCTGCCGCACGAACTCCGTCGCCAGCCAGTCCAGCAGGTCCGGATGCGTGGGGGGCTGGCCCTTGACCCCGAAGTCGTTTGGCGTGGCCACGATGCCGCGGCCGAAGTGCCCCTGCCAGATGCGGTTGACCATCACCCGGGACGTGAGCGGGTGCTCGGGCCGGCACAGCCACGATGCCAGTTCGCGGCGGCCGCTGCCACGGTCGACCGTCTCGCCGCCGAAGATGTCGAGATTCTTGCGGGGCACCTCCGGCCCGAGCCTCTCGGGATCGCCGCGGAGCAGGATCCGGGCATTGGCGGCCTCATCGGCCTCGCTGACGGCGTAGGCGAACTGCTGCGGAAGCTTCTTGGCGAGGTGCGCGTCGCGGGCCGCCATCGCCGCCGCGCGCTCGGCGGCGAGTTTGCCCGCGGCCGCGAAATGGTCCCGCAGGTCGGCCCGCCGGTCGAGCCGCCAGGCAGTGCCGTCGCCGCTCGGGTCGATCTTCTCCACACGACCGCGGACCCGGTACACGCCGTCGGCGGGTGCCCGCCAGGCCAGGGCCACGCCCGCCCGCGGACCCGGATGGAGCGCGAGGGACCGCGGGGGCGCGGTGATCGTCTGCAGCCGCACGGGCTCGTCCCGCGTGTTGACCATCACGAGCGGGAAGTCGTTGCGCCGCCAGGCCGGCACGCCCTTCGTGCCGAAGAGCTCCGGCTCCCACCGGTCGAGCAGAGTCGCGCCGTTCTCGATGTCATAGAGCAGCCAGGTCGCGGCGTTGCCGCGCGTGTCGGCGTGCACCGCCCCCACGCCCCCCTGGTGGAGGTCGGGCACGAGATCTTCGACCGCGCTCCAGCGGCGCTTGTCGCCCCACTGTTCCTCGATGACCAAGTCGATCCGCGTGGCGTCGCCGCCGTTGTTGGCCCGCATGAGCACGGCGAGTTGCAGCATCTCACCCGCGCGGAGCGTGACCGTGGACGACTGGTCGGGCAGCAGGACGTCCTGTGCCCCGAGCGCCGGGATTTCGCCGGCCGCCAGCGGGGCCAGCACCGGGGCGAACGTGTCGGCCTGGTTGGCCTGCGACCGCCAATCGGCGTCACGGTGTCCCAACTCCGCCTCGAGGCGGGAGAGTTCGACGTTCCAGGCGGTCATGAGACTCTGTTCGTTCGCCGACATGATCGGCACCATGTCGCGCGGCGTCGGCTTGAGTTCCGTGCCCGGGAAGGCGAACGTCGTGCTCGCGAGCATCCCATAGAGGCCGTAGTAGTCGCGGGTTGTGATCGGGTCGTACTTGTGGTCGTGGCAGCGGGCACAGGAGATCGAGAGACCCATCACGGCCTTGCCAAGATTGTCGATGGCGTCGTCGTACGTGAGGTACATGTCCTTGTCGCCGTCAGCGCCGAACCGGCGGGCGAGCGCCCAGTAGCCGGTGGCCAGGATCATATCGGCCGACTTGTCGTCCGGCACGCCGGCCAGGAGGTCGCCGGCGAGTTGCTGTCGGAGGAACTCGTCGTAGGGCAGGTCGCGGTTGAACGCATCGATCACCCAGTTGCGGTACCGCCAGGCGTCCATCACTGGGAAGTCGGCGGTGTCGCCCGCGGTGTCGGCGTAGCGGACGACGTCGAGCCACGCGCGGCCCCAGCGCTCGCCGTAGTGCGGGGAATCGAGCAGTCGCGTCACGAGCGCGTCGTAGGCGGCCGGTGAGTGGTCGTTGTCGAAGGCGGCCACGTCTGCGGCCGAGGGGGGCAGGCCGGTGAGGTCGTAGGTAAGGCGGCGGACGAGAGACCGCGGGTCGGCCTCGGGGGCCAGCGGCTTACCCGCGCCCCGGGCATGCGCCAGTAGAAAGCGATCGATGGGGTTCGCCAGGCCGCCGGCGGGCACGTCGGGACGCCGCACGGGCTTCCACGCCCAGTGATCCATTCGGCCGTCGTCGGTGGAGCCGGCGAGTTGGTCGGGCCACGACGGCCCGGCGTCAATCCAGGCCGTGAGCGTGGCGATCTGCTCGGGCGACAGCGGCGGCACGTCGGCGTCGGCCGGGGGCATTCGCTGGTCGGGATCGGGGTTGGTCACGTGGCGGATGATGGCGCTCTCCGCCGCCTTGTGCGGCACGATCGCCGGCTCACCGCTGTCGCCCCCCTTGAGCGCCACGTCGCGGACGTCGAGCCGGTAGCTGCTCGTCTGATCCTCAGGGCCGTGACAAGAGTAGCAGTGCCTCTCGAAGATCGGCTTCACATCGCGGACGTAATCGGGGCCGGCCGCCGTCGCCGATGTGACCAGCAGCAGCGCGAGGCCGCAGGCAGCGAACGCAGCGGATGATCGCGTCTGGATGCTCGTCTCGTGTGCCATGGCAGGAAATTCGACCGGCGACCGGGGCTCAGGTCCGCCCGCATCGGCCCGCGGTCAGTGCTCGATCGGCAGTGCCTTCCGCAAGCCGCGCCCCGCCAGTTCCAATGTGGCGGATCATGGCCTCGCGTGCCTCCCGCGGAGGGGGGTAATGCCAACGCGGGGCCTCGGCAGCAGCCGTTGCATGAGCAATCACGGGCACGCTCCGCGAGCAAGTGGGCGAGGCCCCGGAGGACCACCCTGAACATCAGAAACCATATTTTACACGTCGACAGCCGTCCACAACATGCCTGGGCGAAACCGATGGCACGGCTGCGGGTGTGTTTCCTCGAATTTCAGCAGGTGGCCGCGACATCCAACGCCGAGAAGAAGGCCGGCAGGAGCCCATGCGCGTCGAACCCGTGCTTCGCGAGCCGAACACCTCGAGCTTCATCGAGCCGGGAGCGATGCCGGTGAGGTCGATCAGCCTGGTAATGAGGGAGCCCTTGAAGGCTCCACCGTTCGGGGCGTCGTCGAACTCGTCGGTGTCGCCCATCAGGATGCCCCTGGACGCCGGCGTGAGCTGACTACCGTCCTGCCCGCTGGTGCCGCCGGCCCGGCGAGTCCAGAATTTTTCCCGGCCGCCAGCCGGCCGATCTGAGGCTGGTTGTCTCCGGTTCTCGGATGCTGCTCGATGCCGGCACCGACTCGGAGACGTGGGCCCGGGTTCCAGCGGCTCACTGCCGGCTCTGCGACGTGATCCAGGGAACCGCCGCTGAGTATCCAGTCTCCTGATCGGCGACCAACACCACGAGGAGGTCTCGTCTCCGGACGTCTGCGAACGGAGGCGTGACGTTCGCTCACTCGGCAGAGCCAGCGGCGGATGGACCGTGCATGCCAGCTCAGGCCTTGCGCCACAGGCCGTCGAGGACGCGCAGCACCTCGGCTGCGCCAAACTGCGGGTCGAGCGCCGAGTTGGCGATCCCGGCCACCACGCGGGTGTGCTGGTGGTCGGTCGCCCCGCCGACGGCCCACTCGTCTCCCCGGCGGCACGTGACGTACACCGACATCGTCCGGTGGCCGGTGCCGGGTCGCTCGCCGACCACGTGAAGCACCGCCCGCGGACCCGCTAGCCCGCCGAAGAGCCGCTCGCCAATACGGTAGCCGACCCGGACTCGGCCGGCCGTCACGAGCATCCGCTGCGGGGCGGGGCGGCGGCCCGCAGCGACGAGCCCGTCGTGCAGCGCCGCCAGGAGTGGGTCGAGCTGTGCGAGATCCATGATCGCCAGCGGATTGAGGCCATCGGAGATCACGACCTGCACCTCGCATGTGCCGGCCTGGGCGGCCCGCTCCGCCGCGACCGTCGCCAAAGATGCCTCCGCGAGGTGCTCGCCGGTCACGGGATGGAGGATGTAGTCGCGGCGGTTGGCCGACTCCGTAAACAGTGGCACAGCGGTCCGCTGCGACCGCCGAAAAGCGTCGTCGAACTCCGCCCAGATGCTCTGCTTGGCATCGTCGTAGATCCGGCGGATCGTGGCATCGAGAGCCGGCTCCAGGTCCTCGGGCCGTGCGCCCGACCGCTCGGCGACGAACACGCCCCGGTCACGGACCGCGGCCATCTCGCGGCGGCCCTCTTTGCGGATCGCGTCGTCGCTGCGGCCGTCGCCCAGCGCCCGCCGATACTGCAGGTGCACCCAGCCGGGATCGCCGAACTTCGGTCCGGGCTGCCCGTCGGCATCGAGCACGCCGAGCCGCTGAAAAAATCTCTCCATTCGCTCTTCGCCCCGGCAGCCGAACCGGCGGCGGAGCCGGACGTGGTCCTGGAAGCCCGTGGTCAGATACCCGAGCATCGGATCGACCTTGGTCGGAAGGGCCATCAGATAGGCTGGGCGGGCCGGCATGATCCGTTCCAGGCACCAGTCGAGGTCGTCGAGCGACACGTCCATGTGAAGCGTGCTGCAGACATCAAGCCCGATGCACAGGCCATGCAGTTTGCCCATCACGAGGTCCTCGAGGCAGCAGCGGACAAGCTGCTCCCGCGTGCGAAACACCTCGGGTCCGATGAAGCCGGCCACGTCGTTGACGTGCACCCAGGGCGCGGCCCCCCGGGCGACTGCGACCCGCCGGGCCAGCAGCCGCGCGAAGCCGTACTTCCGCGACTCGTGCACCACCATGTCGACGCCCTGGGCGTGCCCGTTGGTGAAGTCGGCCCCTTGTCCGGTCTCGAAATACAGGCCCCAGGGCGTCCGCCGGGAATCAGCGTGGCGGAGCATCTTTTCCAGGGAGAGGTCGAACGTGGCGTTGGCCGCGTCGCTCCCGGCGATGCTCTGAAACCAGACGCCGGTCGTACCCGGCGCGACGGCGTCAACGTCGGCCTGGACGTCGATGTGGGCCAGCACGCAGTGGGGCATCGTGTCGGCGAGGCCGAAGGTATCGAGGATTCCCCGGAGCATGTCGGACACGGCTCGGACGCTCTCCGGCTCGCTCGACACCGGATTGGTGCCGAGCACCACGTCACCCACGCCATAGGCCCAGCCGTCGAACACCTGCCAGCGGATGTCCTCGGGGTCGTCGGTGGGGGAGTTTGGCTGAAGCCGCGCCGCGAGGCACCCGCGGCTACCGATCCGCGTGCCGGGGAGAGCGTTGAAAATCGTGTCTCCTACGCGGATGAGCTGCTCGTCATCCAGTAGGCGGACGACGCAGGCGATCACGTCGCTCGAAAGTCCGGGCATGATTTCCCTGATCTCCGCCTCCGGCCGCGTGAGCAGGAAGCCCGCGAGCTCGTCGAGTGTCCACGCGGCCGTGCGGTCGCGGGCCATGGCGTCGAGGTCGGCCGCGAGCGCTGCGGAGAGCCGATCGGCGAAGGGGGAATGGGCGTTGATCTCCCCAAGCGGCGTCCGCCCGAGCAGCCGACGCGCCGTCTGTCGGGCTGCGTCGTCTGGGGCGGCCACCCCGATGATCTCGTCTCCCTCCTTGAAGGCGTTGGCGTGGCCCAGCAGCCGCGTGAACAGCGACTGATCCCAGCCACCCGACCGCCGCGTTACGTGACCGATGAGATCGTCTACAGCCGGAGCCGCAGACGCCCGTGACGGGCTGACCGCGGCGGTGGCGACTCCGGCGAGAAAGAGGCGTCGACTCATGCCGCTCATACCAAACGTGCCACTCGTGGGGATCGCTCAACTCCCGCGGGCCAGCCCGGCAGCGATCATGGATGCCAAGCGCTACGGTATCGGCGGATAGTGAAGGAAAGTGTGGTCCATCTCCACGGCAGGATCAAGCCGCGCAGCCTGGAGTATGACCAGCCGGCGGCCGGGAAGCCGCGATACCGGCTCATCTGGCACGGCAGCAGAAACACCGGGCCACTGGCGAGCTCGCGGCCGTCGCCGTCCTGATCCAGCTGCCGAGGGTCGGTGGTGCGGTGCGCGAAGGTCCGCTCCTCGCCGGGGAGCCCCTGCCGTGAACTCGGCCGGCCCGGAGACTGCGGGGAGTATCCGATGGTCGAAGTTCTCTGTCGGGCAAGTGACGCGGAGTGGACGTGCTCGTCTTCGAAGAAGGTGCGGACGACCCCAGGCTGATTCCGGCGTCGGCGGAGGTGTGCCCGGGCGTTCACCATCGTGGGCGACTCATCACGGACCGCGCCCGCTCGGCTTCGATCCAGCGGGCCACCTTCGCGGCCTTGCCGTAAAATCTTCGCCTGCTGCTTCGGGGCGATCAGCCGCCCCTGGGGCAGCCCTCGCGTCTTTGCAGCCAGAGCGGCGACGCCGCCGCGTTCATGAGCGACCAGCCAGCTGGTGATCGCGTGGCGCGAGACGCCGAAGGTTCTCGATCCTTGGGCCTTTTTCATCTCTTGGGTCAGCACCGCCTCGATCAGGCTGCGGCCCATGCCTTCCTGGACTTCGGGCGAAAGCGAGCGAGCGTCTGTGTGTGCCATGCATCGATCGTCGCGGGACGGAACCGATAAGCACACTCTCTCAGGCCCGAAGCAGGAGCACCCCGACCGGAGCCTAGTGTAGTGTCTCCGGAATAACGCAACTTATTGCTGTCAGTGGCGGTGAATCCTCTACTCACGGAGGATTCAACGCATGCGAGTTGCCAAGCCAGTTACCCTGACGGATGAACAGCGAGCGACGCTGATGAAGTGGTCGAGAGGGCGGAGCACCCCGGCGCGGTTGGTGCAGCGGGCCAAGATCGTGCTTGCGGCGGCCGACGGTCGGGAAAACAA
>VGYR01000175.1 GCA_016872925.1 Planctomycetota bacterium | reverse complement strand
CGGCTCATATCGGCGCTGGAACACCTATTGGGCCGCGCGATCGGTGACGGGAACGCCGCTGGCCAATCGACCCTGGCAGTCTGATCGTTCTCGCGCCTTCGCAAAAACTCACTTTGTCCACGGCCTGATAGGCCGGCTGCCAGCCGCAGGCATTGACCAGGTAGCTCAGCCGGACGCTGCCGGCGGCGGCCGCCTGCCGATCCAGAAACACCACGGCCTCGTTGACGGTCTGCTGCGAACCGGCGGCGACCTCGTTGCGCTTCGCCTGCAGGAGATTCAGTTCCCGCTCGAGGTCGCGCTGCTCCTTGCCGAGCTCGACCTGGCGGGCGGCGAGCGCGTCCCGCTGTTCGAGCGTGAACGCGGTGATCTGCTCGAGCGCGGCCGCGTCGAGCACGCCGCGGGCGAGGTCGGAGGTGGCCGTGGGGGCGACGAAGGCGTCGAGGCCGTCGAGGTGTGCGGCCTGCTTCTGGACGACCTCGTGTCGCTTGCGGACCAGCTCGAGGGCGTCACGGGTGGCGTCGATGCCATCGTCGAGTTCGCGGATCTCCTCTCGCGGCTCAATGCCCACGGCCCGCCGCCGCAGCCGCACCGCCCGGACCTCGATGCCCTCGTCGGCCTCGGCGAACAGGCTGCCGTCGACGATCTGCTGCGGCAGGTCTCCCACCACCAGTTCGCCGTCGGTAAAGTCCGTGGCGACGGGGATCGTGCGGGTGACGAGTGCCTGTCCGCGATAGAGCGTCACGTCGGTGACGCGCCCGTCGACGGGCTCGTCGGCACGGGCCGCGACGGCCGCGAACAGGCAGGCCGCGACTAGAACGAAATCCATGGTGGTTCCCCGGGGGAAGAGTGCTGATGCCAGGAGAGACATCGCGAGTATAACTTCGCGACGGCCCCGTTTTCGGCCGCTCAGGCTCTCGGTGGTCGCCGCCGGCGAGACCATTCATGGACGAACAGAACCACACCGTCGATGCCGTCATGATCGGCGCGGGGATCGCCGGGCTGATGGCGGCGGCGCGGCTCGGAGGCCACGGGCGCCGCGTGCTCGTGATCGAGAAGTCGCGGGGTGTCGGCGGGCGGATGGCGACCCGGCGGGTCGGCGGCGCGGTCTGCGACCACGGGGCGCAGTTCTTCACGCAGCGGACCGCCGGGTTTCGGGACGTGATCGAGCAGGCGGTCCGCGAGGCCGCGGTCGTGGAGTGGTGCCGGGGCTTCTCCCGTGACGGGAGCATCGGTGCCGATCCGTCGGCGGTCGGCGACGGCCATCCCCGCTACCGCGGCAGCCGGGGGATGACCGACCTGCCCAAGTGGCTGGCGACGAGGCTTGCCGCGCCCGGCAATGGCATCGAGGTGCGGACCGGCACGAAGGCCACGGCGGTGGCGGTCGCGGACGGACGCGTGCGGGTGACGATCGAGGGGCAGGATGGTGCGAACGAGGTCGTCGACGCGGCCGGCTGCGTGCTCACGGCGCCCGTGCCGCAGGCGCTCGACCTGCTGGCCGCGGGTGGTTCGCGCGACCAGGTGGATCCGCATGCCCTCGAGCGGCTGCGGACCGTGGACTACGACCCCTGCTTCGCGGTGATGCTCGTGCTCGATCGGCCGAGCCTGCTGCCGGCGCCGGGCGCGATTCAGCATGGGGCCGACACCTTCGGGCCCCTGGCCTGGGTGGCCGACAATCACCAAAAGGGCATCTCGGCCGTGCCCGCGCTCACGGTTCACGCCACCGGCGTTTTCAGCCGCGAGCACTTCGACGTCCCGCCCGACGAGGTGGCCGCGGTGCTCGTCGATGCGGTCCGTCCGTGGATCGATGGCGACCCGCAGACGGCCGTCGTCGAGCGGTCGATCCACCGCTGGAAGTTCGCCACGCCCACGACCATCCTGCCCGATCCGTTCGTGCCCGTGTCGCGGTCGCCCCCGATCCTCTGCTGCGGCGACGCCTTCGCGGGGCCGCGGGTGGAGGGAGCGTTTTCCAGCGGCGTGGCCGCGGGCACGATGCTCGCGGACCGGCTGGCGGGAGGCGGGCGATGAGCGAGCCGCTCGACTGCGTGGTGGTGGGCGCCGGCCTCGCGGGCCTCGCCTGCGCGGGCGAACTCGTCCGCCGTGGGCGGCGGGTGAGGGTGCTCGAGGCCGCCGACCGCGTGGGGGGACGCGTGGCCACCGACACCGTGGAGGGGTTTCGGATCGACCGGGGCTTCCAGGTCTACAACGACGCGTATCCCGAGGGCCGGCGGCAGCTCGACCTCGAGGCGCTCGCGCTGGGCCGCTTCGAGCCCGGCGCGCTGATCGCGTCGGGCGGCCGGCTGCTGCCGGTGAGCGATCCCTGGCGGCGGCCGCTGGCGGCGGTCGGCTCGCTGCTTTCCGGTGCCGTGGGCGTCGGAGATGCCCTGCGCACCGCGCGGCTCCGCGGCGACGCGATCCGCGGCCTGCGATCCGGCGCGGTCGATCCGGCGGCGTTGCCGCGCGGTGGCGAGCGGACCACCCGCGAGGAACTTGCGGCCCGCGGATTTTCCGAGGGCTTCGTCCGCCGGTTCTTCGTGCCGTTTTTCGGCGGCGTGTTTCTCGAGCGGTCCCTCGACACCGCGGCGGCGGTGTTCCTCTTCGATTTCGCGATGTTCTCGCTGGGGCGAGCCTGCCTGCCCGCGGGGGGCATGGACGCGATTCCGCGGCACCTGGCGAGCGGGCTCCCGGCGGGCGCCGTGCGGCTCGGCGCCCGGGTGCGGGGTGTCGAGCCGGGACGCGTGACGCTCGACGACGGGAGCCTGCTGCTGGCCCGCGACGTGGTGGTGGCGACGGACGGACCGGCGGCGGGGAGACTCCTGCCCGAGGGCCTGCGCGGCGGTCTCGGCGGGCGCACCTGGAAGGATGCCCTGCTCGTCGCCTTCGCGGCCGCTCGCTCGCCGCTCGCCGCGCGGACGCTCGTCGTGAGTGCGGATGACGCAGGCCCGATCGACAACGTCACCGTGCCGTCGGATGTGGCCGCCGGGTATGCACCGCCGGGCCGGTCGCTCGTGACGGTCTCGGTGCGCGGGGGCTGCGCGTCCGCCGACGTGGCCGACGCCGTGAAGCGGCAGGCGGCGGGCTGGTTTGGCAGGCAGGTCGAGACCTGGCGGCATCTCGCCACCATCGAGGTTCCCCGGGCGCTGCCGGACGAGTCGCCGGCGGCGCGGCAGGCCCGCGTCACCGGGCCGCGGCTCGCGGCCGGCCTCTGGATCTGCGGCGACCACTGCGGCGCGGCCTCGATCAACGGCGCCCTGGCGAGCGGCCGAACCTGCGCCGAGGCCGTCGTCGCGTGCGCGTCGCCGGGGCAGCGGTTCGGCGGCGCTGCGCAGACCCGGTAGCCCCATCGTCCATCGCGGGAGAGGGCCGCGTGTTAATCGCCATTTGCCGATGCGGTTTCTCTTCATACAATCGATTGAAACAGCTGTTTAAGAAACAGCTGTTTAAGACAGCCCTCTGACTGCCGGTTTTACGATGCCAGACCCTTCCCCCACCTGCCCCGCACCCGCCGGGGAAAGCCGCGATCCCCGGGAGCGGATTCTGCTCGCGGCGGGGAAGGAGTTTGCAGAGCACGGGTACGAGGCGGCCACCGTCCGCGACATCTGCGGCGCGGCGGGTGTGAACGTGGCTGCGGTCAACTACTACTTCGGCGACAAGCAGCGGCTCTACATCGAGAGCGTGAAGCACGCCCATGAGGAGCGGCTCCGCCAGGTGCCGCAGCCCGAGTGGGCGCCCGGCACGCCCGCGGCCGACAAGTTGCGGGACTTCGTCGGCAGCCTGCTCGAGCGGATGCTCGGCAGCGGACAGGCGCCGTGGCAGGTCAAGCTGATGATGCGGGAGGTGCTCCATCCCACGGAAGCCTGCCGCGAACTCGTCGAAGACTACATTCGGCCCCACTTCGGCATCCTCCTCGGTGTGCTCGATGAACTCGCCGGGGGCGAGCTGCCGCCGTCGGAAGTCCGCCGTGTGGGCTTGAGCATCATCGGGCAGTGCTTTCTCTATCGGGCGGCGGGCGACGTGGTGGCGATGCTCGTGCCGCCGGGTGAACTCGACGCCTTCCACACGCCCGCGGCGATCGCCGACCACGTGACGCGGTTCGCGCTGGCCGCCCTCGGCGTCGCCGAGCCCCTTGCCCGTCCACATTCCGACCATGTACCCGGAAGAGTTTCATGAGTTTCATGCGCACGCTCCTCGGCTGGATCGCGCCGGTGGTCATCCTCGCCGCCGGCATCGCGGCCTTCATGTTCATGGGCAGCCAGCCGCCGCCGCCCCGCAAGGAGCAGCAGCCGGCCGCGGCGCTGCCGGTGCGGACGGTCGCGGTGGACGACGTGGCCGAAGGCTTGACGATCGTGTCCGACGGCGTGGTGGTGCCGCTGCGGGAGGTGACGCTGGCCGCCGAAGTGGCTGGCCGCGTGGCTCGGAAGTCGCCTGACTGCAACGAGGGGCAGGTGGTCGCCAAGGGAACGGTGCTGCTGGAGATCGACCCCCGCGACTACCAGCTCGACGTTGAACGCCTCGAACGGGAGGTGAATCAGGCCGGCCTCGCCATCGAGGAGATCGACGCCGAGGTCGAGCAGAACGTCGAGATGATCGGGCTGGCCCGCCGCCAGGTGGAGTTGGCCCGCCGCGAGGTCGCCCGGCTGGAGGGCCTCAAGGCCGATCGGATCGTGACCGAGTCGGAGCACGACCGCGCGATTCGCGAGGAGCTGATGGCGGCCAACGCGGTGACCACGCTCCAGGGCCAGCGGCGGGTGCTGGCCAAGCGGCGCTCGAAGCTCGAAGAGGCGAAGTCCCTCGCGGCGACGATGCTCGACAAGGCCCGGCTCGACCTGTCGCGGACGACGATCACCGCCCCGATGGACGGGCTGTTCGTCGAGGACAAGGTCGAAGAGGGTTCGTTCGTCGCCAAGGGCGTTCCGCTGGTGATCATCGAGGACACGAGCGTCGCCGAGGTGCGGACGAGCCTCGAGATGGACGACGTGGCCCGCATCTGGGGAGGCCGGAAGGCGGGGGCGGCTGGAGATCGTGAGGCGCTCGACGCCCCGGCGACCGTCACGTTCCGGATCGGAGACTCGGCGTTCGAATGGCCTGGCGTGCTGTCGCGGCAGCAGGGCCGCGGGCTCGACGAGAAGACCCGCACGCTGCCCTGCCGGGTGATCGTGGCCGATCCGCTCGCGGTGCGGGCGCTGGACCGCTACGGGGCGGCGATTCCCGAACTGCCCGCGTCGGCGCCGCGGTCGCTGATGCGGGGCATGTTCGTCCAAGTGCACGTGCACGTCGATTCGCCCGAGCCGCTCGTCTCCATTCCGGAGGAGGCCCAGCGGCCCAACGGCGAAGTCTGGCTGATGCGCGACGGCCGTCTGGAGATCGTGCGGCCGCGGCCGGTGCAGGCGGTGGACGGCCGGCTCCTGTTCGAGTCGGCCGCGTCGGGGCTGCTGCCCGGCGACCGCGTGGTCGTGAGCCAGATCGCCGTGCCGCGCGAGGGGATGGCCGTGGCCGAGTCCGGCGCGGCAGCCGAAGAGCCGGCAGTCCGCTCCGCCCTCCGCGATCGGGAGGACGCGACGTGAGGTCGATCATCGCCTGGACCGTCCGCAACATGCCGGCGATGAACACGCTCGTCATCGCCATCCTGCTCGTGGGCGCGATGGCCTTCGCGTCGATGCGGCGCGAGGTGTTCCCCGAGTTCGACCTGGAGATCGTGCTCGTCACCGTCCCCTATCCGGGGGCCAGCCCCGAGGAGGTCGAGGAGGGCATCTGCCAGAAGGTCGAGGAGGCCTGCCGGAGCGTCGCGGGCATCAAGAAGATCACCAGCGTGGCCCAGGAAGGGATGGGCTACTGCGTGTTCGAGCTGCAGGACAGCGTGAAGGACGTGCAGAAGACGCTCGGCGAGATCCGGTCGGAGGTCGAGCGGATTCCGAGCATGCCGGAACTCGCCGAGGATCCGAAGGTCGAGCAGGTGACGCTGCGGACGCCGGCGATCAAGGTGGGCGTGCTCGCCCCCGAGGGCAAGGTGTTCGACACGGAGACCGAACTGGAACTCCGTGACGTCGCGGAGACGGTCCGGGACGACCTGCTCGCCCTGCCGGCCGTGTCGGCAGCGAACCTGATGGGCGCCCGCGACTACCAGATCGACATCGAGATCTCCGAGGAGACGCTGCGGAAGCACGGGCTCTCGCTGCAGAAGGTGGCCGAGATCGTCCGGCGGGAGAATCTCGAGCTTCCCGGCGGCACGATCCGCAGCGAGCAGGGGGAGATCCTGCTGCGTGGGAAGAACAAGAAGTACGTCGGCGCCGAGATCGCGAAGCTGCCGCTCGTCACGCTCCCCGACGGGCTCGTGCTCACGGTGGGCGACCTCGGCACCGTTCGTGACGAGTTCGCCGACGTGGCCTCGACCAACCAGATCAATGGCCGACCGGGGATGGTGGTCTCGATCGACCGCAGTTCCGGCGAAGACCTGCTGGCGATGGTCGCGGCGGTGCAGACCTACGTGGCCGACGCGAAGCTGCCCCCCGGCTATTCGCTGGCCACATGGTCGGATCAGTCGGTGGACGTGCAGGATCGCCTCCGCATGCTGGTCGGCAACGGCCTGCAGGGGCTCGTGATCGTGTTCGTGATGCTGGCCCTGTTCCTCGATCTCAAGATCGCCTTCTGGGTGGCGATGGGCATCCCGTTCTCGATGCTCGGCACCGGCGCCCTGATGTTCGGCACGGACCAGACGCTCAACATGCTCTCGATGTTCGCCTTCCTGATGGCGATCGGGATCGTGGTCGACGACGCGATCGTGGTCAGCGACAACGTCGACCGGCACCGCCGCATGGGCAAGAGTCTGGTGAACGCGGCCATCGACGGCACGGTGGAGGTGGTGCCGAGCGTGATCTCCAGCGTGCTCACCACCGTGATCACGTTCCTGCCGCTGTGCTTCGTGTCGGGCGTGATGGGCAAGTTCATCGCCGTCATGCCCTTCGCGTTCATCACCACGCTGCTGATGTCGCTCGCGGAGTCGACGCTCGTGCTGCCCGGCCATCTGGCACACGAGAAGAACCTGGTGTTCACGATCATCGGCATCGTGCTGTTTCCCCTGCGGGTGCTGCTGCCGCTCCTGGCGGTCGTGCAGCGGACCTGCGACCGCGGCCTGAAGTGGTTCGTGAAGAACGTCTACTCACCGACGCTGGAACTCGCCCTCGACAACCGGCTCTCGGTGCTGGCGATCGCGGTGGGTCTGCTGCTGGTCGCGCTGGGAATCGTCCGCAGCGGCATGACCCCTTTCCAGCTGATGCCCAAGATCGACGCCAATCGCCTGATGGCGAAGATCGTCTACCCCGACGGCACCCCCGCGAGCGTGACCGAGGAGGCGACGGGCCGGCTGGAGAAGGCCGCCGTGGAGGCCACGCGGCTGTTCTCGCCCCCCGGGCGGCCGATCATGGAACTCGTCCACCGCTCCGTGGGCCAGGTCTCGGCCCAGGGCCAGGTCGGCCCCGACGCCCGGATGAGCGGGAGCCACGTCGGTGCGGTTTCCGTGGAGCTCGTGGACGGCCAGAACCGCGACGTGACGAGCGAGGAGTTCATCAGCGACTGGCGGCGGCTGGCTGGAGATTTTCCCGGTGCGGAGTCGGTGCTCTTTGGGACGGAGAACATCGGCCCGGGCGGCAAGATGATCGAGTTCAAGCTGCTGGCCGCGGCGGATGGGGAGTCGGTGCGGCAGCTCGAGGCCGCGGTGGAGCGGTGCAAGGCATGGCTCGCCCGGTACGAGGGGGTGATCGACATCGACGACGACTCGCGACCGGGCAAGTGGGAATACCAGGTCAAGGTCAAGTCGCGGGCCGAGGCGATGGGGGTGGCGCTTGCCGATCTGGCCGGCACCGTCCGGGCCAGCTACTACGGCGAGGAGGTGATGCGGCTCCAGCGCGGTCGGCACGAGGTGAAGCTGATGGTCCGCTATCCGCGGGAGGAGCGGCGGACACTCGCCACGCTCGAGGACATCCGGGTGACGAGCCCGGACGGGGTGAAGCGGCCGATCGGCGAACTCGCCGATGTCTCGGTGCAGCGGGGCTTCTCGGAGATCAACCGGCTGGGGCAGAAGCGTTCGATCACGGTCACGGCCGACATCGACGTCGCGAAGACGTCGATGACCAGCTCCCAGGTCACCGACGACATGGAACGGCGGCTGATGCCCGGGCTGCTCGCCGAGTTCCCGCAGGTCCGCGTCCGCTGGGAGGGGCAGCGGGAGCAGTCGAACGAGTCGCTCCGCAGCCTCGGCGTGGGCTTCGTCGTGGCCCTGTTCGCGATGTTCGTGCTGCTGACGATGGAGTTCAAGTCGTACTTTCAGCCCTTCCTGATCCTGGCGGCGATTCCGTTCGGCATCGCGGGCGCCGTGTTCGGCCATGCCCTGATGGGGATGCCGCTGACGCTGTTCAGCATGTTCGGGCTGGTGGCCCTCGCCGGCGTGGTGGTCAACGACTCCATCTGCCTGATCGACTTCATCAACCTCCGCGTCCGAGCCGGACACCCGCTCCGGGACGCGCTTCGCGAGGCCGGCTGCCTTCGCTTTCGGCCGGTGCTGCTCACGAGCATCACCACCATCGGCGGCCTGATGCCGCTGCTGCTCGAGAAGAGTTTTCAGGCCCAGTTCCTGGTGCCCATGGCGACCTCCATGGCGTTCGGCCTGGTGATGACCACGCTGCTCGTGCTGATCCTCGTGCCGGTGATGTATTCCTTCTTCGGGACGAGCGCCCGCGAGGAGCGCGAGGAAGAGTACATGGCGGGCTACGCTCCGGATGCCGGCGGCAGCACCGTGGCCCCGGACGAAGCCGAGCAGGATTGGCTGCCGGAACACCTGCGGGAAGAGAAGCCGGTCGCCTCGGGAAGTCCGGCGGAGTGACCGGCAGTTCCTCGGTCGGTCGGGGCGTCGAGCCCCGTGCGCCGCTGATTCGTCCCGGCGGCGGTGCCTGTTTCGTCCCAGGCCGCCCGATTCGTCCCCGCCACTGCCCGATTCGTCCCAGGGCGTGACAAACGCTCTGGAGCGGCTGGAAGAGCCACCTAGTCCTGAAACAGGCGAGTGCGAAGCGCGCCGCACTGCCATTTCGGCATGGAGAGTCGGCGCACAACTTGTCCGCCCGGCGCCGCATCGGCCGCTTGAGTGGCTCGTGTTGTCG
>VGYR01000174.1 GCA_016872925.1 Planctomycetota bacterium | reverse complement strand
ACTAGGTCGCCCAGAGGGTGTAGGCGGTTGATGTGCGATCGAGGATCCGGCAGAACTGCAAACTCCTCCAGAATGGTTTTGACATCCATGTCCAGAACGGCTTCGGTATCCTTTGGCACAACTGTATCTCCGGCGACGGCTTCGAGGGGAACTCCTGGCAAAGCCGATCATCGTCAATAGAGGCTTACCGCGCCAGCCCAGATTGCCCAGAGTGCGCGTCGGCCCTGCCTGTTCGGCAGCATGCACCGGCAGAGACGATGAGCAGACAAGCTCGCAAAGGATGAAGAGCAACAGGTACTTGATGGTTGGTTTGATGATCGGCTTCATGGTCAGGATTCTCTCAAGAGAGCGACGCACGTTCACTTGGGCTGGGCTACTGCCGATACTTGTGAGCTTTCCGGGTCTGCGTTCCCGCAACCTCCACGCTGACTTCGCCCGGATTGAACACGACCCACTCGACCTCGCCGGGCGTCCGTTCCAGGCGCAGCACGCTCGTCTCGGGATCGTTGTAGCGGCCGTGGATGCCGATGTGCCATGCGACCTGGGCAGCCCCCTTGGGGATGGTGCGAGGAGTGTCCTCCGCGTGCACCGGGGCGAGTGACGCCAGCATCGTCAGGGCAAGGAAGGTTGCTGCGTGTCATGTGGAAACACGATGCATGAGAGCAAGAAGCCAGACGGGCGACGCTTCGCCGAAGCCCGGCTCACGCGGCGTCGGGTCGCCCCGGTCGTAGATTGCGAAGTCGTTGAGCTCCGTCATAAGCTGGAAGCTCCAAGCCGCACGATGAGCGGACAATCGTTCACGTGGAGACCACGAATCACCACGTCAACCCCATCCCGTTCGACGTCGAGTCGCTGCACTTGGGCGCGGAGCGAGTCCACCGCCTCGGCCTTGAAACGGCGGCTTGACGCGCCCCGGATGCGCAGCGTCACCGGCTGCGATACCGCGTCGTCCTGCGGCGGCACGGCGGACCACAACGCTACGAGAATCTCACCGTCGCGACCGCGCAACGGTTCGCAGCGGAGTTCCGGCGCCGGGCCGCTGGCGGTGGCGTTGATACTGGCATCGGGCCGCGCGCCACTGAGCAAGGTCGTGAGCGCCTGAATGGTATAAAAGATGGGTTTGCGGCTGAGATCCCCCGTGCGCAGAATGCCCCAGTCGAGTCCGGTGTTCTCATTGACCAGCGACCACCAAATGGCGCGCACCCCGCACAGGGTGTTCACGAGGAAGAACCGCGCCGCCTGCTTGGTTTCCACAATCTCGCTGTTGCCGCGATAGGGCGAGAGTTCCCGGGTGGGGACGGCGTTCCATTCGTTGGCCCAGATTTCGAAGTCGGTTCGGTAGGGGGCGAAGCGTTGGCGCAGGAACGCGAGCATCTCGGGGTAGGTCTGGAAACCGAGTTCCTCCTTGGACTTCCACGCCTGCTTGCCGGCCACCACATCCAACGCACCCAACCCCATCTCCGGGTAGGGCATGGTGTAGGGATGAAACGCGATGGCGTCGAGGTGCGGTCCGGCGCCCGACTCGAGAGCCTGGGCAATCCACTCGGGAGCCAACGCCGCCGTGCCGCCGACACTGACTTTGATCTCGGGGTCCACTTCCTTGAGCGCGCGGGCGGTCTGCAGCAGCAATTGTCCGTAGGCTGCGGCGTCGGGCGGTGAGCCATACCAGGCCCAACTGTTTTGCTCGTTCCAGATTTCGTAGTACTTGACGCGGCCTTTGAAATGTTGGGCGACGAAGCGGGCGTAATTCACAAACGCCTGAATCGTCTCCGGCTTGGTCGGTCCGCCGTCGCCAGTGAACGGATGGCCGTGACGCCACACCGGGCCGAAATCGGCCAGCCAAGGGGTCTCTTCATACAGCGCGTTGCCGTAGCACAGGGTGTAGAGGATTTGGACGCCGTTCTTGACGGAGTCGGTGATCGCCCGATCGGTGACGGGGTCAATGTGATACTCGCCTTTGCGCTGCTCGACCATGGACCAGGCGGTCCAGTCGCCCCATTGACTGATGCGATTCCACTTCACCCCCAGATTGAACAGCTCGGGATACGTCTGCCGGATGACGGCGAGCGAATTGTAATACCAGCGAAACGTGAAGGCGACGTCCGCCCGCCCGCCTCGCGTGGCCAAGGCCACATTGTCGCCCGCGGTGGAGATAACCTCGATCTCGGACAATCGCAGGAAATGACTGGTGGCGCAGTCGGTGGGCAGACTGGCGGCCGTATGGAAACGGGTGGCTTCGAGACGCACCGCGTCGGCCGTGACGGGCGATGACAACGAGATGACGTATGGCTGCTTGGGACTTGTGCCCGCCGCCGCTGGCAGTGTCGCACCCCGCATCTCATGCACCACGGTCCAGCTCTTGCCCGTCCGCAGCTTGACCTGGAAGTCCACCGGGAATCCCTCCGCGCGATGGTAGGGGACAAGGCGGATTTCCCGAACGGTTTGCCGCAACGGCCAACGGACCTCGGCCCAATCCACCGGGCCAGGCACGGCGTTGGCGTAACCGCGACCGGACCAACTCGTTTGCGGATCGCCGTCCACCAGGTGTTCCGGCTCGAAGACGCGCTCGAAGTCCCGGCTGCGCGGCAGGTGCGCCGTGACGCCGATGAAGCTGTCCGGCAACTGCGCCGACTTGAGGGGCTTGAGCGGACGGAGCGGCGCGGAATTGCCTTCCTGGAGCGAAGTCAAGGCCGGCATGGGCCGCCAGAAGCCGCTCGAGTCCGTGAATTCCGCACGCGGATCGCGGCGCTGAACGCTCCAGACCGGACGCGATTGTCCCACGGTGAAACTGTCGCCATGCCAGTCAAGGTCCAGTCGGGCCTGTGCCGGCTCGGAGGCGGTGATGTGCCACGAGATCCGCCGCCACTCGCGGGGCGCGAGTTCTGGGATGGGGATCTCTGTCGGTTCGGCGGCGCCGACGGCAATGCCCGCAGGCAAGCCCAACTTCAGCACCGAGGATGGGAGCGGTTGATCCCCGGTGTTGGCCACCTGCGCCACCAGCAGCGAGGGTTTCCCGACGACGAGCACGCCATCCGCCAGATGAAACGTCTCGATTTGTCCGCGGGGACCCAAGGCGCTTTCGACGCACACGAAGTCGTCCACCAGCCAGTCGCCCGCCGCAGCGGCCGTCGCCTCGTTGACCCGGGGGGCAATCAGGATGCGGGTCACGGCGGGGTTGGCGGTGTAATCGAACTCGAGCTTCCGCGCGTGCCATTGGCCGTCGCCGACATGGCCGGCGGGCACCTTGAATATCGTCCGGCCCGGCACCTCCGCGCCGTCCGCCCCGAGCGCAATCACGTAGAGAACCAGATTCTCGCCGCCGTTGCCGCACTTCAACGCTTGATAGTGGAAGCTGACCTCACCGCGACGAACGGGGATCGGTTCACCGTTGGCGCCCGCCTGTCCGGCGGCATCGGCAGACAGACGCAGCGCGATACGCCCGCCGTGGGCGTTGGGGTCATGAGCCACGCTCGACTGACCGGCGGGCGACTTCACGGCGGACCAGTTCAGCGGGAAGTTGTTGCCGGCCGGATTCAGCAGTTCGAACCCGGGGTTCATGCAAAGATTGGCGACCGTCGCCGACTGCATCGGCGAGAGGGGAAGGAGCGCGAGGGCGGCGGCCAGGGTTCGTGCGAGCAGAAGCACGATGAACGGTGAGCGGATGGATCTCATAGTCGAGGTGTGCGCGTGCAGTCGGGCGCCCGCCAGCGGCAGGTCGAAAGGATAGCCCGGTCAATGGCACTTCCTCAACGGTCTTCCGGCCGATGAGCGACTCGTGAGCCTCGGGAGGAGCGGCCCGGGCGTCCGGAGCGGTTTTCTCGAAACGCCCAGCACCCCCTTCGGTGGCGTTTTTCTCGCGTCTGAGCAGACCGCGTCCCAGTTCGCAGTTTCCCGACATGCGTGGGTCGCGTCCGGCACCGCTCAGAGCCTGTTGTGGATGTCGATCGCGGGCAGTTCGTCGGGCGAGGCTTGAAAGACGTCGCGATCGTCAGAGGCCTGGACGAGCTCGCCCCAGTCGGTGGGCGGGCCTCGCGCCGGTGGTCGGCTGCTCGAGCGGTTCGCCCAGATGCGTGAGGATTTTCCGGATCGGGCCCGGCTCGGTGATGAACGCGATCAGCCGGATGTCGCCACCGCAGTTGGGGCACTCGAGCGGAAACTCCTCCCCCACCCGGGCCATGAGTTTCGCCCAGGCAATCCGCGAGGTGTCGTGCGAGCGGGGCTTGTGATGCGCGTCGCAGCAGCCTCCCGTGGCCCGACCGTCGGCCCCAGGCCCACCGGCAACGGCGTCGCGTTGCTTGCCGATGTTCCTGATGGCGAGCGCCGTGACGGCCCGCCTCAGCCTGTGGTTCGGCGCAAACACCCCGTGATACCGATGCCGGTGCTTCCGCGGCGGCGGGACGAAATCGGCGAGCCTGTCGAGGAACGCAAACGGCGAGAGCTCCACGACGCCAGTGGCCCCCGGCCGCATGGACTTGCGGCCGCGGCCGGGGCCGACCCAGTTGGCCGCCTTGTGCCGCGGCAGCACGTAACGGACTCTGGTTGCGCGGCCGTCTGGGCCGCGGATCACGGAGAGTTGTTCGATCGCAAAGGGCGGCCGGGCGCACTACCGCAACAGGTGCTCGAGACTCCGAAAATAGCTCGGCACGTCGCGGTCTATGGAGCGTGATCCGGACACTGGCGTCGACTGAAAACCCGCTGTTCTCCCAGGCGAGGATGTCGGCGGCGGCCGCGGCGTCGAGCAGGCGAGTGAGCCTGAACCAGCGGGTCACGCGGCGATGCACCCGCTCTGCGAGCACGGCCAGATCGGCCTGGGTGATCGGTCGGGCTGGGATGAACGTCGGCGGGGCGTCACACCCTGCTTCGGCAGCAGATCCATGCCCGCCGACCCACCTGCGGCGGCGACATCCGGCTGATCGCGTTCATCACCGAGCCGGGGCCGATCCGCAGGAGCCTGACCCACCTCGGCGAACCGCTTGAGCCGCCGCCCGTGTCGCCGGCCCGGGGCCCGCGATCGGCATGCACAGCCGCTGACCGCCGCCGGACGCCAGGTCACGACAAAGCCCCAGGGAGCCGGACTCGGAAATACTCCGCGCCGACACGGGAAAACGCCACCGCAGGAGGGAACGGCACTCGTTTCAGGAACGCTTTTTCGGGCCGGGAAGACCGGGCCCTCAGGTCACGAGCCGCTCACCAGCTCGGGGGCCGTTGCGGAAGTGCCATTGGCCGGCCTATCCTTCGAACATGACACGATCACTGACCATCAACCTTCCGGACGACTCCGGCCAGACCTTGGAGGAATTGGGTCGAAGACAATGTCGCTCCGCTGAGGACGTCGCCGAGGACATTCTCGAGCGGGCTCTCGCCGTGGCCCGGTGGCGCCAGAATCGTGAGCAACTCCAGTTGCGGGCGGAAGCTGCCGGCTTCCGTGGCGAAGACGACATCCTCGACGCCATCTCGTGAGGGTGGTCCTCGACACCAACGTGTTGCTTTCGGCAGCGTTCTTCCCGGGCGTTTGCGAGAAGTTGCTGGCTCACTGTTTCCTGACGCCGTCGATACAACTGGTTTTGTCCGAGCACATCCTGGGCGAGTTTGTCGAGCATGGCCTGGGCAAGCTCAATGGCACGGCCGACCAGATCGACGCAGCCGTCGCGGAACTCCGGCGACGTTGCCAGATCGTCGCGCCCGCGCCAGTTCCCGCCGACACCATCAGTGATGCCGACGACCTGCTGGTTCTCGGTGCTGCCATTGCCGGCCACGCCGATTGCCTGATCACGGGTGATAAGGAACTGCTGAATCTCGGGTCGGTTCATTCGATTGCCATCCTTTCACCACGGGCGTTCTACGATCGCCTTCGGGTGCACTGAGTTTGGACGAGGACGGTTGCTGCCGAAGTTCGTGGTGATGTGCGAGCGGAAGCCCCGCTACCGCTCATCCGCCTTCTGGCCCGGAGCCGAACGGATGCAGTACCCAGATTGCGGCGGCGACATCCGGCTGATCGCCCCCCCTCACGCCACCGCATAGAGCGGCTGCGAGACGGGTGTCAGGGCATTCACGGACACCTCGAGTTCGCTGACATCGGTGGGGCCCGAGTGACGCATCCTCGGCAGCTCGCCGATCAGGTCGCGACCGACCGCCGCCATCGCTTCGGCCACCTCGTCCATCTTGCTCTTGATGGCCGGCGACTCATCGGTCTTCGCCCGCATCGCCTCGGTGATGGCATCGCGTCGCCGCCGTGATGGCCGCTGTCGGAGATGTCTTTTGCCCCTGAAGGCCACTGCGCTCGTCATTCCTGGTGGGACACCGCCGGGAAGCAAGTCGCGTCGTGGTCAGGATCTGCCCACCTTCACGAGCAGCCAGACCAGACATCGGGCCATCCGGTCGCACCCCGTGGGCCGGTCGTCCCGCCCGCCGCTACGAGCGTCGTCCACCCGAGAAGACCCCGCTTCACAAGATCGTGTCGGAGAACCTCGAGAGCTGGCTCGCCCGGCGGGAAGCCGCCGAGCGGCCCGTGCCGGGATACGTCGAGGAGGAGTTCCGTGGCTATCTCGAGTGCGGCATCCTCTGCTTCGGATTTGCCCGCGCCCGGTGCACGGGCTGCGGCCAGGGGTTCGTGGTGGCGGCCCGGCTGAGCCGGGCTCGGCAGCCATGGGAACCCTTGGCGTTCCCATCGGCTGCCTGGCAGGACGGGGCCATGGATGGCCCGCCCTGCCTATGGCTAGCCCCGCCGGTGCCCGTGCGGCAGTGGGTGATCTCCGTGCCGAAGCGATTGCGCGGGTTTCTCGCAGACCGACCCACGGCCGTCGCAGCCCTCACGAGAATCTTCCTCGACGAGATCGAGCGGACTCTGATCATGGCCTCCGGTGGCACTGCTGATGCCGACACACCGAGTGCTTCCCGCCCGCGGCTCGGCGGCATCTCCTTCCTGCACCGCTTCAGCTCGGTGATCAACCACCACGTGCATCTCCACGCCTGCGTGACCGACGGCGTCTTCAGACCGGCCGCTGTTGATGGAGGGCTCGACTCCCCGCCGGCGTTCCTGGCGTGCCCTTTCAGGGCACCTACGCCGACATCGAAGAGATGCAGCGGAGGAAGCTGCACAACCTTCGCGACATCCATATCGATGATGCCATTAGCGGCGGCGATCTGACGCGGTCGGGACTGCGCACGTTCCTTGCCGACGCTGTCAGGGACAAGACCGTATCGCACGTCTACGTCTTCAAGCGTGATCGGCTTGGCCGCCCGCAGAACTTGCTCGAGATGATGCACATCGAGCGCGAGTTGATCTCGCACGGCGTCACCCTTGTCACCCACGACAAGACCTACACCCCCGAAGACGTCAAACACAACGAGGCGATTTACCTGCTCGGCGGCATCGTCGAGTACCAAGAGCACGGCAGGTTTTCACCGCGGCTCGGTGATCGGATCGTTTTCGTGCAGCAGAGCATGGCGGCCCGTGGGTTGAGCACGGGCGGCCGGGCTCCCTCTGGATTTGGCAGGGCGCTCGTCGGTCCCGACGACACGTTCGTGCAATGGCTCGAGGACGGCGAAAATATCCGTCGCAGCGGCCACCACGTCCGCTTTCTCCCCCGCAGCGAAGAGAAGCTCGGCGTGTGGTGCATGATCCTCGAATGGCGGGCCGCCGGCGACAGCTGCAAGAAGATCGCCGCCCGGCTCAACGAAATGGGCATCCCGTCACCCGACGCCGGCCGGGTTCGGCGCGATCATGGTTCCACACACCGCGTGCCCGGCAAGTGGCATCCGAACACGGTGCGCGACCTCTGCTCGAACCCCATCATCGCGGGCATCAAGGAGTACGGCCGGCGATCCGAGGGCCGATACCGCCGCGTGGGCGTCGGCGGGCCGCGGGAACTCGAAGAGCACGACCTCCGGCCCGATGGGCAGCCGAAACTTCTGGAGAACCCGGAGGACGTGCGCGTCCGTGCGGCCAGCGGCGGCGATGCTCACTTCGATCCGGGACGGTGGTGGGCACTCCAGCCGAAGAAGGCGTCGATCGACGAGGTACGGCGGAGGAATGGCCAGAAGGCGAATAATCCTGATCGCTATCCGCTCTCGACGAGGGTCATCGACCTGACCGAAGGCTGCGGCAGCGTCATGCACGGCATCCCCAGCGGGGAAAAGCTGAAGTACGCCTGCGGTCGCTACTACAACAGCGGATACACCGAGTGCAACCACAACTGGGTCGAGGCCACGGCCGTCACGACCATGCTCATCGACGCCCTCGTCGAGATCGTCAACAAGGCCGGGGGCCGTGAGGCTATCCGCGACCGACTGCTGACGAAGGCCGGCGCGGAAGCTGAGCGCGACGCCGAGCCCGAGGAACCCGCCGCCCTTGTGCACCTGCGGCGGCGGCTCGCCGACCTGGAGGACAACATCGCGACCGCCGAGCGGCGGATGGCCACCGAGAAGAACGAGGCCCGCTACGAGGCGATCGCCAAGACGTTCGACAGCCTCGTGGCGGAGAAGGCCGCGGTCGCGCGGGAGGTGGCTGAACTGGCCACACCCAGGCCCCTCACCAAGACCAGCTTGAGCCCGGAGGAGCAGGTCGACGCACTCATGGCGACGCTCGACGACCTGGCGACGCTCGCGAAGGATGAAAACGCCAACCAGAAGGTTCGCGACCTGGTCCTGCGGCTGGGCATCTTCGTCGGCCTTGAGTTCGAGGAACGGATGTGGGGCAAGCGCCCCATCCGTGCCCTCCGCCGCGGCGTCATTGCCTTCGGCGAGGACAATCTGCCCGTCCCGATCCACGGGCGAAACCGGGCCGACTGCCCGGCACCAGACGCCGCCGGCAACGGCGGCAGCCACCACACTCACTCAGCTCCGGCGTGTTGCCGGGCACCGTCGGTCGATCCCGGCTCCTCTGCAGGCGAGGGAGCCGGAAACGACCGCACGGACGAGTCCAACTCCGGGTTGGAGCAGACTCATCAAGGAACAAAAGTCGGGGCGACTCCCAACCGGCCACGTATAACCGAGGCCCCTTCGATATTGCCACGCTCGCGATCTTCCCTGAATACCTCGAATTTAGCCTCCTCAGCAGAATCTGTGGGTTGATTCTGGCTCCGGTAGTTTGCCAAGGACATGAAACAACGCGATTTCAATGCCTTTCGCGGTCCGAAAGCCGAACGCTTTTCTGGTGGTCAGTTTTACGACGCCGTTCAAACCCTCGACAACTCCCGCCGAAATGGTGCCTTTGGC
>VGYR01000173.1 GCA_016872925.1 Planctomycetota bacterium | reverse complement strand
CGCTCCCGTTTTCGCTTCCCAAGAGCCATACTTCCCTCCGTGGCTGGCGAGCCTCAGACGCACGAGGCCCACGGCCGCAGTTTAGCGCCCTCTCTCCGGCTGTGAAGGCGAGTTTTTCCACGGCCTGCTAACCGATCGAGAATGGTCCGCCAGAGGCCGGACCCGTAAAAGGGACGAATCGGGCGCAGGCTGGGACGAATCGGGCGCGCAGCGAGCGCTCCGATAGCCGCACCGATGCCGCGCAGAGCGAGCGTGGCCGGCTGGGTGACGGCGGTGTCAGCCGGCTGCTTCTTGGCGGAGCTGTTCCGCGTCGTTGGTCGCGCGGGGTATGCCGTACAGGTTGCTCGCCACTGCCCCCACGAGCATGGAGGCAACGCCTTCGTGTTCGAGAGTCTCGATCACCCGGGCGAGGGCCTGCGCGCTCGTCATGGGGAACCGCACGGTGAGAAGACCCCCTCGGCTCGTGTTCCGGATCGTGCTGCCGGTCGAGGGGAATCCAGGGGGCGTTCGGCGGACGCTGGCCGATGGATAGACTCACGAAGGACTGAAACGCCAGCAGGACGCGAGACGCCATGACCACCTCCGCAGCCGCCACCGGCACGCTCAAGATCGGCGACCAGTGGAACGCGATCACGATCATCGCCCACTCGCAGACCCACCCGCTCAAGGCGATCTGCGAGTTCACCGAAAACGCCATCGACGCCGGCGCCGCGCACGTGCGGATCACCCGCCGCCGCTCCGCGGGCAAGACGTATCTCGAGGTGGCCGACGACGGCCGTGGCGTGGCGGCCGATGCCGAGGGCGAGCCCGACTTCGGGCGGATCGCCACGCACCTCTGCGATTCGATGAAGCGGCACCTCGACGCTGCCCAACGGCGGGGCGTGCACGGGGAGTTCGGCATCGGGCTGCTCTCCTTCTGGAGCCTCGGCGAGGAGCTGCGGATGGTGTCGGGCGGGCCGGCGGGCCTGCGTGAGCTGCGTCTGGTCCGTGGTGAGCGGCGCTACGAGATCCGCCCGGTCCGCAGCCGGATGGTGACCGGCGGCACGCGGGTGGTGGTCGGCCCGCTGCTCGAGGCCACGAAGAACATCGTCACCGGCGAGAAGGTGACGCGGTATCTCTCGGCCGAGCTTCGCGACCGCATCCGGCGGTCGGGTGTGACCATCGAGGTGCTCGACAGCGTGGCCCGCAAGCAGCTGGCCGTGGTGCCCCGCGAGTTCGACGGCGACCGCCTCGAGATCCCGCGCCGCTACCAGACGCCGCTCGGCGACATCAACGTGGAGGTGTATGTCCGCGGCGAGCAGGCCGGCGGCGAGCCGGGCATCGCCGTTTGCAAGGACGGCACGCGGGTGCTCAAGGACGTGACCGAACTGCTCCCCTTCCAGCACGCCCCGTGGACCGACCGGCGGCTGGAGGGGCTCGTCGACTTCGAGCCGCTCACGCTCGCCCCCGGCACGCGGTCGGGAATCGTGCCCGATGCGGCCCTCGACACCCTCGTCGAGGCGTCGGCGGCGATCGAGGAGGACATTCGCGAGGCGCTCGCCGCCCGCGAGCAGGCCGAGGCCGAGCGGGCCAGCCGCCAACTGCTCAAGCAGGTGCACAAGGCGTTTGCCTCGGCGCTCTCCGACCTGCCCGCCGAAGACTATCTGTTCTTCGACATCCCCAAGTCTGCTCCGGCGCTGCAGGGTCGGCCTGGCGTGGCGGGTGATGTGGCGGCGCAGGGCGAGGGCAAGGCCCGCAAGGGGGTCGCTGCCGAACCCCGGCCCCTGCTCTCGGCCGATCCGGGGCCGCTTGCCAGCGTGCGGATCTCCCCACGGACGCCGCGGCGGCAGCCGGGCGACTCGTGCCTGTTCACCGCCACGGCGCGGGACGCCGTCGAGATCCCGCTCGCCGGCGGCGTGGCCTTCACCTGGCGGATCGTCTCGGGCTCGGCGGCGATCGCCACCGATGGACGGTCGTGCCGCGTGGTGTCGTCGTCGGTGGGCATCGTGACCGTTGGCGTGACCGCGCGGCAGGGCGAGATCGAGGTGGCCGACCGGGTGGAACTCAAGTTCGTCGAGGATCCGCTGGCCGATGCGGCCGGGGGCCGCGGCCTGCCCGGGTATCGGCTCGAGGCCGAGCACGGCCAGCCCTGGCGGAGCCGCTACGACGCCGCCCGGAACGAGATCGTGATCAACTCGGCGCATCGTGATTTTCTCGCCAGCCGCCATGCCGCCGCGAAGCACCGCCGCTACATCGGCAAGCTCTACGCGAAGGAAGTCGTGCTCACGAACTTCCCGCACGAGTCGCCGGCCGAGGTGATGGAGCGGCTGATCGAGGTCACGCTCCGCACCGAAGACGCGCTGTAGGCAGCCGTACGCCTCACGGCGTTACGCTTGCGGATCGGGAAGCCGCAGTCGCGTGAGCGACGCGAGCCGGGGCGGCGACCGAGGGCCGTGCGCCCTACGGCATGACGCGTTCGGCTCGGGAAGCCGCAGTCGCGTGAGCGACGCGGGCCGCGGTCAGGAGCGCCCGGGCTTCTCGCCTTCGTCGCCCGCGATCTCGCCGCCGTGCGGCCGGCGCTCGGGGAAGGCGAGCGAGGCGGCCACGCTCGTGCCGATCAGTGTCACGATCACCAGCAGCGACACGGCCGGATGGATCAGGTGCCCCTTGGCGTGGGCGTCCCAGCCCCCCTGGGCCGCCAGCCACTCGTTGTGCCGCGCCGCCTCGGCGATCATCTTGCAGCCCACGAACACGAGCACCGCCGAGAGGCCGTAGTTCAGGAACCGGAAGAGATCCATCACGCCGGCCAGCAGGAAGTAGAGGGCCCGCAGGCCGAGGATCGCGAACACGTTGGACGTGAAGGCGATGAACCGCATGTGGCTGGTGCCGGGAGTGACCACGCCCAGGATCGCCGGCACGCTGTCGACGGCGAACAGCACGTCGGTGCTCTCCACCACCAGCAGCACGAGGAACAGCGGCGTGGCCATGAGCCTGCCGTTCTCCCGGACGAAGAATCGGTCGCCCGCGGGCTCCTTCGAGACGGGAATGAAGCGGCGAAAGAACCGCACCAGGCCGTTCTCGCCCGCCTCGTGGTTGCCGTCGCCGAGGGCGAGCTTGATGCCGGTGTAGACCAGGAACCCGCCGAACAGCCACATCACCCACTTGTAGCGCTCGACGAGTTCGGCTCCGAGGAGCACGAACGTCAGCCGCATGATCACGGCCCCGAGGATGCCCCAGAAGAGGACGCGGTACTGATACTTGAGGGGCACGCCGAAGTAGGCGAAGACCACCGCGAACACGAACACGTTGTCCATCGACAACGACCACTCGACGAGGTAGCCGGTGAGAAACTCGATCGCCGGCTGGCCGCCGAGCCACCACCAGACGAGGCCGTTGAAGGCCAGGGCGAGGGCCGACCAGAAGAGCGTCCAGAAGGCGCTCTCGCGGAGCGACGGCTCGTGCGACTGCTTGTGGAAGACGGTGAGGTCGAGCACGAGCATCACTGTGATGAACACGGCGAAGGCGATCCAGTGAGACATCTGGATCGTGTCGGATGCGGCCGCGGCGGCGGAGTCAGCCAGGAGCAGCACGACAGCGGGCATCCGGAGGGAGAGGGCGGGGGCCGCCGACGGCCCGGGGCCGGTCGGGGCGGCCGGAATCGTAGCACCTCAGCCGCTCGACGGCGGTCGCGGGACGGCCGGGCGGAAGGAAGAAACTCCAATTCGCGGCAGGCAAGTCGCGGCGCGGATTGAAAAAAAGGGGGCTCGCAGGTCTGGCGCCGGCCGCCCCGAGGCTCTCCCAGCCGGCCCAATCGGCGCCATCCGACCGCGGATGGCGACTTTGCTTCGGATCCGGCATCCGGCACGGGACCTGCACATGACCTAGGGTGACGATGCCGCGGGGGGTGGACCCGCGGTCGGCCCGGCAGGGTCGCGGACCTTAGGCACACGTCGCTCGGGTGTGGCGACAACTTCGCTCCGGAGATCCCGGGGCACGGCCATCTTTCCGCGACCCGCCGGCATGGGCCGGCCTCACTCGTCGCCGTCGTCCTCTGGGGCGGTGGCGGCCACGAAGCTGGTGGTCATCGCCGCGAACACCGGCGCCACCTCGGCCCACTCGCGATCCTCCGCCTGGCAGAAGATCAGGTAGACCGCATCGGGGGCCGCGAGCGTCCGCACCTGCGCCGTGTTGGTGAGGTCGAGGCAGTAGAAGTTCATGTCGAAGCCGGGAAGGTCGCGGCCCGCCACGCGATCGACCGCATCCTCGGCGTCGAGATCGCGATACTCCTGCTGCATCTGGCGGACGACGGCGGCGGCGAGCTCGCGGGGATCACCGCCGGGGGCGTGACCGCTCACCGACCAGAATCCGCCGCCGGGGGCGTAGACGGTGACCGTCGCGTAGCGGCCCTCGGACTCGTCGGTGTCGACCGACCAGTTGTCGGGGTAGTCGAAGGAGAGTCCGAGGCGGTCGAAGCGCATGGCCGACGAGGGTGCGATGGCTGCAAGGGCGATTTCTCCGGGAGTCTAGCGGTTTCAGCGAAACGGGACCGGTCTGGACTCACGCTGGAGCCGGCGGCTACCGTCCCCCCTCGCGCCGGATCGACTCCCGGCGGACCCACCTCCTTCGTTTTCGCATGGCACAGCCGTCCGGAACGGCCGCGGCCCTCCGCCGCCCCGTCACCGCTCACATCATGGACTTCGCGATCCCCGCGGCCATCCTCCTGGCCGTGCTGGTGGTGCTCGCGCCGGTGCCGGCGCCGCTGGTCGACGTGCTGCTGGCGGTGAACCTCACGATCTCCGTGCTGGCGCTGCTCGGGGCGCTCGCCGCCCGCACCCCCCTCGACATGAGCGTGTTTCCCACGTTCCTGCTCGGCATCACGCTGGTGCGGCTGGTGCTCAACATCGCCACGACCCGGCTGATCCTCTCCCGGGCCGCCCTCGACGGCACCGCCGCGGCGGGCGAGGTGGTGGAGGCCTTCGGCGCGTTCGTCGCCGCCAACAACCTGGTGGTCGGAGCGGTGATCTTCTCGATCATCGCCATCGTGCAGTTCGTGGTGATCACCGCCGGGTCCACGCGGACCAGCGAGGTGGCCGCCCGGTTCGCGCTCGACGGACTCCCGGGCCGCCAGATGGCGATCGACACCGAGGTCAACGCCGGCACGCTCACCCGCGACCAGGCCCGACGGATGCGGCTCGACCTGCAGCGGCAGGCCGACTTCTTCGCCGCCATGGATGGGGCGAGCCGGTTCGTCCGCGGCGAGGCCGTGGCGAGCGTGATCATCACCGTGATCAACATTCTCGGCGGCCTGGCGATCGGCGTCGTCGAGCACGGGATGCCGGTGGAGAAGGCGCTCAACGTCTACTCGCGGCTGACGATCGGCGACGGGCTCTCGGCCGCGGTGCCCGCGCTGTTCATCTCGGTGGCGACCGGGCTGCTGATCTCGCGGTCGAGCCAGTCGGTCGACCTCTCGCGGGAGTTCGGCCGGCAGTTCTCGGCGAAGCCGCACGTGCTGGCCATCACGGGCGTGTTCCTGGCCCTGCTCTCGCTCAGCGGCCTGCCCTTCCTGCCGCTGGCGGCCATGGCCGCGCTCACGCTCACGGCGGCCGTGGTGGTGGGCCGGCGGCCGGCGGCCGAACTCGACCTCGACGACGACTTCGACCACGGGCAGCCGGTTTCGCGGGCCGGCAGGCCCCGCGCCGAGAAGGCGTCGCCCGGGGCCGCCGACGTGCTGGCCGACGACCGTGTCGTGGTCGAACTCGGCCGCGGCCTGCTGCCGTTGGTGACGCCGCAGGGCCCGCTGCTCGACGGCGTGGTCGCGCTGCGAAACTCGCTGGCCGCCGACCTCGGCATCGTGCTGCCCCAGGTCGCGTTCCGCGACGACCTCACACTCCCGGATCGCGGCTACCGGATCTCCGTCGCGGGGGATGCGGTGGCCGAAGACGAGATTCCCGGCGGCCAGATGCTGGCCGTGCTGCCGCCCGGAGCCTCGTCGCCCGTAGACGGCGCGGCTGCCGTGGATCCGTTGAGCGGCCGCTCCGGCACCTGGGTCGGGCACGCCCAGGCGGAGACCTGCCGGCTGCGGGGCGCGACGGTGCTCGACGATGCGGGGGTCGTGGCCCGTGCGGTCGAGGCGGCCGTCCGGCGACGGGCCGACCGGCTGCTGACCCGCGACGCCGCCAACCGGCTCGTCGAATCGCTGCGGGCGGCACAGCCCGCGGTCGTGGAGCAGATCGTGCCCGACGTGCTCACCGTGGCCCGCGTCCAGCGGACGCTGCAGTGCCTGCTCCGTGAGGGCGTTCCCATCCGCCCGCTCGCCGAACTCCTGGAACTTATGTCGGACCACGCCGCCGAAGCGGCCGAACCGTGGCAGCTCGCCGAGATCGTGCGGCGCCGGCTGGCAGGCACGATCTGCCGCCGGGCGCGCGATTCACAGGGCAGGCTCACCGCGGTGCGGCTCGCCGGCGGCGCGGTCGACGCGATCGTCGCGTCGGCCCGCGGCTCGGCGCCGCATGTGTCCGCCCCTCTGATCGGCGAGGTGCGACGGGCCGTGCGGCCGGCCGTGGAGCGCGGCGGGCAGGCGGTGCTGCTCGTGCCGGCAGCGGCGCGGCGGGTCGTCCGCGAGGCGCTCGGCCGGCACCTGCCGGACCTGGTGGTGCTCGCCGAGGAGGAGACGCTCGACGAGCCGCGGCTCGAGGTGTTCGCGACGGTCGGGGCCGCGGAGGGGGCACGGGCGGCGTGACGGCGGTCCAGGCGGGCGAGACCCGACTGACGGAACGGACGACTCGCATGGCGAAACCGGCAAACTGGAGAAACGGCGGTGGGCGTGCGGACGCCCGGAAATCGGTTCAAGAAGACGCCAGGCAGACGACGATGACGAGCAGTTGGTCGGAGCGTCCTGCCCGGCGGTGAGCGATGGTCGTCCTCCGGGACGGCCCACGGTGCGACGGTCGGCGGCGGAGCCGCGGCCCTCGCGGGTGCGATCGGGAACCTGTCAAGGAGGATGACGTGGCACAGTACGCGACCCAGCCATCGGCCGAGGAAGTCCAGGAGCTCTGGAAGCGGTTCAAGGCGGACCAGTCGAACGAGGATCTCCGCAACCGGCTGATCGAGCTCTATCTGCCGCTCGTGAAGTACAACGGCGAGCGGATCTGGTCGCGGCTGCCCGACGGCGTGGAACTCGACGACCTCGTGTCGGCGGGCACCTTCGGCCTGATGGACGCGATCGACGCCTTCGACATGTCGCGCGGGGTGAAGTTCGAGACCTACTGCGTGCCGCGGATCCGAGGAGCGATGCTCGACGAGCTCCGCACCATGGACTGGGTGCCGCGCCTGGTCCGCTCGAAGGCCAGCAAGCTCAACGAGGCCATCAAACAGCTCGAGGCCAAGCTCGGCAGGGCCCCGGCCGACGCCGAGGTCGCCGAGCACATGGGGCTCTCCCGCGAGGAGTTTGAAAAGCTCCTGATCGAGGCCAATGCCGTGAGCCTGGTGAGCCTCAACAAGAAGTGGTGCGAGACCGACAGCTCGAAGGACGTGCACGAGATCGACATCCTCGAGGACAAGAAGGGGGAGGACCCCACGCGCCGGATCCAGAAGGCCGACCTCATGCGGCTCGTCACCAAGGGGCTCAACCGCAACGAGCGGCTGATCATCATCCTCTACTATTACGAGGAGCTGACCATGAAGGAGATCGGGGCCACCCTCGACCTCTCCGAGAGCCGCGTCAGCCAGATGCACAGCGCGATCGTGGAGCGGCTCCAGGGCCAGCTCGGCCGGCGGAAGCCGGAGTTCGCGATGTGACCGGACGGGCAGGCTGGGAGAGCTGCGGGATTGTGCGGTCCGGCGATCCGGCAGGACGGGAAAAACCGGCAAGGAAATTTTTGGCTGAAGATTTTTCGATGGCTGGTCGATGAAGGAAAGTTGGCCGCGGCGACCGGATCATGAAACGGACCGGCCGCTGTCCGACGACTGGAGTCGCCGGAACGCGGAAGCGCGGCAACACTAGATGGACGAGAACGCAGAGACGACCAACACGATCGATCGACGAACCATTTCCCCGGCCGCCGCGTAGAAGCGTCGTGACGGGGGTCGATGAGATCGGGAACGACTCGCTGCAAGGAGGGTGATCATGAACATCTTCGGTGTGTTTTCGACGCAGGGTTCGCAGGGGCTCGCCGGCGTGAAGGGTGTCGAGGCGGCGCAGGCTGCGAAGGCGACTTCCGCCCAGCAGGGCGTGGCTGAGGTGCACGACGCGGTGACGCTCTCGGTCGATGCGGTGAAGGCCGCCGGCGCGGCGAGCGACATCCGCTTCGACCGCGTGGCCGCCATCAAGGCCGCGATCGCCGACGGCTCGTACGAGACGCCCGACAAACTCGACGTCGCCCTCGACCGGCTGCTCGACCGGCTCGGCTGAGCCCGGTTCGCAGCCCATCCTGACGTGACCGCATTCGCGCGGCCGGACCGGTGACGGTTCGGCCGCGTTCGTTTTCCGGAGCCGCGGCGGCAGGCGGCTACACTAGGGGCGGAGTTGCCGCATGCCCCTGGACCCCGACTTCTCGCTCGGCACCGTCGCCGTGGCGCTCTCGCCCGCCGAGCGGTTCGCTGAGTTTCTCCGCACCCGCGGCAAGCGGATCACCAAGCAGCGGCGGGCCATCGTCGACCACGTCGCCGGCCGGCATGAGCACTTCGACGCCGAGCAGCTGCTCGCCGACCTGCGGACGACCCGGGCCGGGGCGGTGGCCAGCCGGCCGACGGTCTACCGCACGCTCTCGGAAATGGTGGATGCAGGCCTGCTCAACAAGATGGTGCTCGACGGCCGGGCCGTCTACGAGCACGACTACGGCTACCCGCGGCACGATCACCTCTACTGCTCCGGCTGCCGCCGGCTGATCGAGTTCTCGAGTGCGGAGGTGGCGAAGATCTGCGACGCCGTCGCGGCGAGCCACCAGTTCCGGGCCCGGTCGCACCGGCTGATCGTCAGCGGCCTGTGCGTCGACTGCCGCACGAGCAAGCGCCGCACGCGGCATCAGGACCGGGTCTGATCCGGGCTCGGGGCCGTCCGTGCCCTCTCGCTGGACGTTCGCGACGGGCATCGTGCCCGTCGCTCTCTGCCTGTCCGCTGGTCGAGTAGGCCCGGGGGCTTTCGCCCCCAGGCCTCTCACAGAACCGGACTTGTGGGTCCCACATCCGGCTCTTTGGGTTCCGTTCTCACAGGTCAAACAGGAGCGTCTGACCAGAGGCCAGTTTCGGGATAG
>VGYR01000172.1 GCA_016872925.1 Planctomycetota bacterium | reverse complement strand
GAGGATAGGGCTCCGGTGAGGACCGACCCGAGCGCCGCTCCAGGGGCCGAGACCGAAGGACGGGCGGATGTCCTCAAAGGCACCGCCCGACCTTCCCTTCGGGATCGGCACTCATGCGATAAACCTTCGCGGCCGGAGGCCGCGACTCCAGCGGCATGGAGCCGCACGGTGTTCCCTTACGCCTTGCCCAGGCGATTCCAGTTCAGGCTGAACCAAGACAGCTGGACCCTCGACTTGGAAATCGGTGACCCCAAGCGTCGCCAACTCAGCGAGCAGGTCGTTGATGCCGGGAATCGCGGATTCAGCGCTTTCGAGGCCAATCCGAATCATCATCGCAAGCCGCGCGAGTTGTGCGGCGTGCTTCGTGAGAGAGTCGTGCATTGCACATTCCTTGGAGAGAACGGCGGCCAATACCAGTAGGCCGCTCAAGGAATATGCCGCGTTTTCGGCGATTATTTAGCAGGCCCGGCGTAGCGCTCATCCGAGCGGACAGCGGGCGAACTGCTCGCCAATGCATAAGCCGGCGAAGTAGTCGGTGAGCCGTGCCACCGTCGGGCGGTGAGAGATCACGACCCCGAGCTCAATGTTCTTGCGTTGGGCTGCGTCGGTGAAGTTTGCGCTGGTGACCAGTGCACGTTCGCCATCGACGATTACGCACTTCGCATGGAGACTCGCCCGGCCGTCGCCCGTCTCGAGCGACCGGGGGTCGTAGTAGAGTTCAGGCAGCCGATCCCACGGCCAATGGCGGGCGCGGAAGTCGCGGGCAAACCTCGCGACGATGTCTGCCGCCGGTGTTGCATCGTTGTGCTGACGCGCGATGTCCAGGCAAAACTTGACCGTCAATTCCGGCACATCGATCATGCGGCGGGCAAGAGGCTCGAAGAGCTTGCGTCCGTTGTACACCGCGTATCCGACAAGCCACACCTCATGGGAAGCCTGGCTGATCATCGTATGCACGACGGCCGCCGTGTCGGCCATCGGAACGCCCGGAAGATCGGGCCCGGAGAGTACGAGGTCGAAGAGGCTCGACGGCTTTGGCACATGCTCGTGTGCCTCGGCAATTCCCCGCACCACGACCGCCATTTGGCGAGGCGACATGCCAACTGCACTGAGGCTACGAAGTGTCTCGGCTACCGCGGCGGCGTCGGTGCCGGCGGCCTGAGCGATGCCCACTTGCGTGATTCCTGCCGAAAGCAGGCCTGTCTCCAGCGATGAGGCTAGTCCGCGAAGCGCGGAGAGTGGCAGTCGGTGCAGCGGCGCAAGCGAGGGGGCGTTTTGCGACATCACACCACCCCCGCGAAGAACTCCGTGCCGAGGCCCTCGACGGTCGGCACGACGAGGGCACGGTCGAGGAAGTTGTTGTGCTGCTCGCACGATGTTTCCGATACGAGCAGGCAGCCGTGGCAGGCAGCCCCCAGCAGAGGCTGGTGATCATGGGCGACGGGCGCATGGTATGCGCAGACTGGGTCGCTCGAGCAAAGCGTGCCGTACTCGAGCGCGCGGCGGACGTGGCGACGAATGAACCGCCCCGCAGAAACAAGTCCTCCGAGCGTCCCCTCTGCGTCGGAAGTGCCGGTATAGATCAGCACTCCTGCACGACCGTCAGGCATGCAATAGATCCGCTCCCGAAGCGAACTCGCCGGATAGCCGCACTCCAACGCGATGACCGTCAGAAGCAGGTGGCTGAAGGAGTGAAGCATGTAGTACGTCGCACCGGGGAACTCGAGCGACACCTCTTTCTCCTCCTGCCACCCATCGAATCCGGCCTTGAGCACGCTCGCCCGCCTGAGCACGCTGTCGCGGGCTGCCCACGCTGCGAGGGCGCCGGAGTCGAACTCCAAGAAAAGCCCCTCGCCACGGTTCTCTACGGCGGGCAGCCAGTTCGACTCGATTGACAACTCGGCCCGCTGCACTCCAAGTGGAAGTTCGCCTTGGATATCGGGGCCTGCCGCCTCGAACCGAGTGAATCCGAGTTGGGCAACAACCTCTCGCAAGCGATGGACGAGCACCACGCGGCGAATCGCCTGCATCCACGGGGCATCCCACTTCTCCCGCGGCACGGCCCTGGCAAAGAAGTGTCCTCCGGGAGTATCGGCGCCCATCTCTTCGCGAGCATCTGTCAGGGCCTCGAACTCGACATCTTTTACGGACCGTCCTGCGCCAGCGTCGCCCTGTCGCTTCCTCTGGATGGCATCGTAAATATCGAAGTCTGTGAAGTCCTGAAGACGGGCCGCGGGCGTGGGTTTGCGGCGGATTCTAGAAAGGTCCTCGGCCGTCTCCACCTCGTCGAGATAGTCGGCCCACAGTGTGGCGACCACGTCGTCGACCGGCTTTCGCACGTTTGGGATCGAGATCACGCTGAGTAACTGCGGAAAATAGGCGTTGCTCGCGCTGCGGATCAGCAGTTTGTTCGGCTGGCCGCAACTTTCTCGTGTTCCCGCACCGAGCCATGGCCTGGAGCCGTTGCATCGCCCGAGAGCTTGTAGATCCATGCGCGCCGCTTGGCTCATCGCCCGCTGTGCGCCGCACTCGCACGCGACCCACACCTGATCGAGATCCCCGCTTGTGCCGCGCTCCTCGAACCACATCTGCCGCATGCAGTCGGTCTTCGCCTCATGCACGAATGCCTTCCAGTCGATGTCGCCCACGTGGCCACGATTGCAGGCGCGCACGAAGCGGATTGGTACGACGGCCAGTTTTCGACGCGTCGCGCCGTCGCGAAACTCGCCGCTATCCAGCGAGTTGGCGTGAACCAGCCTGCGCTTTCTCGTGCCGTTGGCGTGTTGAGCCTCCTCCTGAACCAGATACCAATGCGGAAACTTCCACACCGTGATGTCGGTCGGCGGTGCGTTCGGCCGATCCGAAGTCGGAGGCGGCGTCCGCAGCGTGATCGTCGGCTTCTCGAGCAATATCTGCAGTTTCTCAACGAGCCGGGGTTCTTCAACCGTGGGGATGCGGCCGTTGTCGTAATGCCAGTGCTCGAGACCAGCCACGATCACCGACTCCTTCGGCAAGTCGAGCATTGCGCCCGGGCCGAAGGTGGTGACAATCTGACTGCGACGGAGTTCCGCGTTTCCCATCAGCGGTCTCTCCATTCATCGAGCTGCTTGACGTACAGCGCCACGGTCGGCTCTACGTCGCGCATCGAGCGATTCGCACGAAAGCGGCGGCGGGTCGAGTCGACGTCGGCAAGTTCAGGGTCGAGAAAGTCGAACAGCAGCTTTGCACTACCACCAGCCTCGCGTTGGTACTCAAGCCGCGTACTGGTCTGCTGCAGTTGCCGCACGATGTTGACCCAGTCGTCGAGCAGGCTGGTGCACAAATGCAGCACGTTGTCATGCAGTTGCTGGCCGGCGTCAGGACCGGGGGGCCAGGCGTGATTCCGAGCGCGATCGGCCAGGCGATTTGAAATCTCGTCGAGCTTCTGTCGGAACGTGGGGATCGATTCGGCACCGTGAGGCGGCGTGAGGGTCGGGTGGTAGTGACGCGCGAGCGCTACCAGAACGCCGACGAGAGCCCGATCCAGCGAACGGGGTGAGAAGGGCGTGACGCTCGTGGCCTCGACGGCTCGGTAAAACGAGGCGTGATACGTCCCGAAACGCTCGTAGTGGGAGCGATCCCGCGGCCGGTGGATGTTCAGCAGCGTGACCACGAGTCCGGGCCGAGCCGAATCGCGTCCGACGCGGCTCGTGGCCTGGATGTATTCCGAGGCCGTCTTCGGTTGACCGAGCACCAGCATCAACCCCAGCCTGACAATATCGAGACCAACGGAAATCATGTTTGTCGCCAGGGCCACGTCGACGTGGTCTGCATCGGTAAACGGCTTTGCCAATCGGCTCTTTGCGATGGATACGTCGCTCGTGCTCACTCGTGAGGTCAGCTCGAGCACCTCGTGCTGGAGCCGGCGGCCCGCGAACAACGATTCATTCGGCTGATGACGCCGCCGCTTGCCATACTCCAACACCCGGGTGCACACCTCGTCCTCGACGATGCGGCGGCTTCCGCCCAACTCCCGCAGGCTGTTGAAGTACCCGAGCATCGTCATGTAGGGGTCAGCGGGGTTTTCCGGATTCTTGGCACCGCCAGCTTGCTCCCATGCCGCCTGGGCAGCCGCCGCGATGGCGAGCATCGATCGCAGGAGCACCACCTTCAGGCTGCGGCCCTGGGCGGCGATGCCCACGTAGAGACGGGCCGGCACCTCGTCGGCGGCCTTGGTGACAGCAAAGAAGCTGTCGCGGCGATCCGGGCCAGGCGGCGGAAACACAAGCGTTTCGTTGCGCTCAAAGAGAGCACGGATCTGCGTATCGGCTCGCCGCACCGTCGCGGTGCTGGCGATGATTTTCGGTTTGATGGTTCGGCCATCGCGGGTTCGCGAAGCCAGCGAGTCGATGGCCGCCTCGTACAGGCCGGCGACGGTGCCAAGTGGACCGGATATCAGATGCAGCTCGTCTTGGATAATCAGGTCCGGCGCGGGCAGGCTCGCCACGCCAAGGGGTGCACCTTTGGTCGGATCGCACGGCCCATAGAAGCCCTCGGAGTCGTAACGATCGACGAGCCCGAAAAGCGTTCCCGTGTGGCCCGTCCATGGCAAAGCAGCGAACTTGTCCACCGTCGCAATGAGAAATGCGGGCAAACGTCGGTATATCGGTTCGTCGACACCGAGAACCGGCAACGGCCGGTCGCGAGTGAAATCGCACTCATAGTTGCTGCAGGTGACGACGAGGTTGGAGGGCGTGCGATCGTTGGGTACGAGACGAAAGGAATCTTTGGAGAACTTCGTTCCGCACCACGGGCACTCTTCGATCGGGATCGGTGCTGGATTCTTCCGATCGTCACGATGGAATTTTGTCGTCTTTGCGTAGGCAGTGTCATCACTGCCGGGAAGCTTGTCGCCTCGGCAGCCCATGCGATTGGGCGTGGCCGCCTGCCCCACCCAGAGTCCGATTTCAAACGGCCAATCGCCGAGTTTCGTTGGATCGGCCAGCCGCTCGAGCTCAAGGGCGCACATGAGAGCGGTCGCGCGGCCGAGTTGGTCGAGCGTGAGCAGCCGAAGCGTGTACCGCATCAACACGGCGAGACCGCAGCCGCCCGGAGTGCCATGCCGAAGCCGCCGCAAGACAATCGTGAAGGCCGCCAGTCCGAGATAGGCCTCAGTTTTTCCGCCGCCCGTTGGAAAGAAGAGAAGGTCGACACGCTGCCGGTCGTCATCGGTTTCGTCAGTGATGCCCCGCAGTGTGAGCAGAATGAACGCAAGTTGGAACGGTCGCCAGGCCGGCGGCTTCATGTCTCCCGGCGTTTTTTCGCGGCGACCAGCAATCCATGCGCGCCTGCGGGCTGCGGCCGCCATGGCTCGATTCGCGATCCGGAATGCATCGAGAGCCAGAGGGTCAGACTCAAGTCGGGCGATGCCCGCTTCGATTCGATCGGCGGCAAGCCCGGCGATCTGGAGCATCTCGTCGGTGGTTTCTCTGCGGCGACCCGTCAGTGATCCCGCGGCGGTACGCTGGGTGCCGATCCATTCACGATACTTTGTGACGAGCGGCTCGAGAGCGGCTTTGAGAGACGAGCCGTCCGGTAGGGCTGCAAGAGTTTCCATCTCGAGCGAGACGCCATCGAGCTGTCGGGGCTCAACACGCTCAACTTCCGCCGAGGGAATCCAAGTCGATTCCACCACACGGCACACATCGCCATCGCCGACTGTCCACATCGCGGATACTCCGTAACCAACGGCGTAGTCAACGACGTCGCGATACTGAACATCGGCGATGCGTTCGTCAGCCTCGTCGCTTGACTCCGAGCCATCATCACCGCGGAGATCCGGCCGCGGCACAAAGGGCTGGGGCGACTCAAGCCGTAGCCGCGGCTGGAAGGCGAACCGCGTATACGCCTTTTCGGTGTCGGGCTGGCGATTGTTCACAAGGAACACGGCAACGCTGCGGGTGCCTTTGGGCAGCTTTGTCGCACCAAGGGCGGCATCCGGAATCTGCCGCACCGTGGTAACGATTTCGAGGCCATCCGATCCCGGGAGCGGCAGCCGCGGGACCGATGGCTGCAAAGGAATTACCACTCGCGACGACTTCGGCAGCCGGCGGTAGCCGCGCGGCCCGCGCACGGCGCGGACTGCGGCCGCTGCTACCCCGTCGCCATCGGTGCATGATCCGTCGACGGCCTCTGTGCCCTCAGGCCCCTCGTAGACGTAGTCGCCCCACTCGACGGTCGCCGTGAGCGAAGCGACGCCCTGGCCAACCAGTACGCTGAGACCCAGCGAACTGGGAAGTACGCCTTTTCTGGCAACCACCTTATCTGCGTCACCGCCGTCGTTCGGTGAAGCCGGCGCGGCCGGGCTATCAACGTCATCTTCTTCGCTTTCGTCGGCTTTCTTGGCATCGCTCGGCAGCGTCGTCGGTACCAAGTATCCGGTCAGGTACCAGCGGCGAGGCGACTCCGGAAGCAACTCGTTCGCGCACGGGTGGTCGTTTGTGGGGCCAACGAGGTCGAGCCGCAGGGCTTCGACGATCGCTGATCGCACATCGATGGAGTTTTGTGGAGTCATCGGGTAATCGCTCGTTGCCTTCGGGTCATCACGCATCGCGCCAATCGTCGCCAGGCATCGTGCGCCGCATGAACTCGTCGAAAAGAGGCACGGTGAAGGCGGTGTCGCCGTGATTCGGGCTCCACACCATGCCCTTCTGGATGAGTTTTCCCCGTAGCGGTGCCAGCGCCCGCACCGAACGCCCCAGGCATTCGGCGATTTCGCCGGAGCGGTGCGGCCCCGCACCAAGCTCTGCCATGGCCCGAAGATATCGTTTTTCCGAGGGGGTCAGGCGGTCTAATCGAACAGAGAAGAAGCTCGCATCGAGCGCTGCGACCGTCACATCGTGAGCGCGAAGGACGTCAGCTGCAGTGATTGGTGAGCCCGAAGCCGCTTCCCAAACGTGTTTGCCCCACTCCTGCAGGAAGTAGGGATATCCCTCGGTCTTGTCCAGAATCGCGGCGAGCGCATCACCGTTGAACGCGATGCCGTTGTCAGCGGCGGGCTTCCGGATCGCCCGCTCCGCGTCCTCACGCGGCAAAGGCCCGACGGCCGGAAAATCGAAAAGCCGTTCCGCATAGGACTTCGCTTTTCCCGTATTCCCGCGAAGAGCGGGCAGGCCAGCGCCGACAAGCGTGATCGGAAGCTGCCTTTGGCCGCACAAGTGAAGGGCGGTGATCAGGGCGGCCAATTCGCCCTCCTCCACATACTGGAGCTCATCGATGAACATGACCAGTGCCGTGTCGGCCGCGCGCGCGACTTTCCCCGCGGCTTCGAGCAGCGCGGGCAGATCCGAATCAAGGTCGCCGTTGTCGGCGAGCCCGGCCTCAGGCGGGTCATTCAGGCTGATCTCGATGTCGCTGTATTTCACCTTGAGCGCACGCACGAAGCCGGCGAGAGCGCGGAGTGCGCGACTGGCGAGTTGCTGAGCCTGTGACTCCGACTGTGCCTTCAATCGCTCGAGAGCGGTGCGGAGGTGCGGCGCGAGGACGCTCGGGAGCGAACGATCTTCCGGCGTCTCTACGCGAATCGGCCTGATGCCCGTTCGTTCGGCATCATCAGCCATCCGCCGGAGCAGCACGGTTTTGCCCACGCCGCGAAGCCCCACGAGGATGACACTCTTGGCCGGAGAACCACGACGAATGCGCTCGAGCGCAATGCGAACCTGCTCGCGAACCGCCTCTCTACCGGCAAGTTCTGGGGGCGGCGTGCCTGCACCAGGGGCGTAGGGGTTGATGATCGGGTCCATGGAAATCAATCGAAGTTATTGAAGTTATCGTGATTCGCTAAACCAATCGCAAATGCATGCTGGCATGTTGTTTACGGCGAACGCAGATCTTGTCGTAACGCTGAGGATACTACCAAGACGGGGGGATTAACGAAACCCTGTGCTTTGCCGCGTCAGCCGTCCGGTTCCCCGGCCACATCGTCGAACATAGGGCGGGGGGCGGACTTCTTGGACGCCCGTTTTGTCGCCTTCTTGGCTCGCTTGGCTTTTGAGAGCGCGGGGCCGTCGGCGTCTGAGTCGGGGGCATCGGGTGACGCGGAGCTGCCGCCGGTGCCGGACGAGAGGCCGGTGAGGCGTTCGAGTTCGGCGCGGTGGGCGTTGAGGGCGAGGAGGCGGGCGAGGATGTCGTCGCGGATCTCGTCGGGCCAGCGGTAGCGCCAGGGGAGCTTTTGTTTGCCGGACTGCTTGATGTGCGACTGGAAGCGGCAGGCCGCGGCGGCGTCGGGGAAGAAGTAGTCGGCCGACTCGATCCGGTCGCGGATGTCGTCGGGGGCACTGGCGAGCGTGTCGGCCAGTTCGTCGTCGTCGAGGTCGAGCCAGTCGAGGGCGAACCCGCACTCCGGGCGGACGTCTCGCCACCCGTACGCATCCAGCACCGCACGATCCATCGCCGCATGCAATTCCCGCAGCCGCGCGATCTCGGCCGAGGATTCACCGGGATCGTGAAACCGGTTGTACGTCTTCGTGAGGCCCTCATCGTTCCGCACCATCAACGCCGCCCGATACTCGTAATACTCCTTCCCCGCCGCCTCCAGCACCGCGTCCGACTCGAAGTTCTCCGGAAAGGGGAAGGTTTCGAAACAGTCATTGGCTGTGTAGACGGGGCGGTCTTCAAGTGTAGATCCAAATCGCAACGCCCAATCTTCGTGCGCTCGCCATTGGAGCATGGCAAAGCTGTGAAACGTTGGCAGCAGGAATACAGCAAGACGGTTGCTCGGAATTATGCGCTGTGGCAGAAAAACGAAGGCGTGGTGCTTTGACACTTTTGAGCGAACGAGCGATTGAGGGCGAGAGAGCAAATGAGCCCATAGTTCAGGTCGTGGCCACAGGAACTGCCACCACGGCATGCTCGAAACGCGCTCACCCTTCGACTCGCGCTCGGGTTTGACGGTCTTCTCCAAGAGTTCCACTAGCAGCGGCCATCGCGGCAGGACATCCGCGAGTTGCATCGGGCGTAACTCGCAAATCTCTATGCCGCAGCCTTCCCGTATAGCCTGTCTTGCTCAGTTTCGACGTGGTACTCGATGAATTCATCCCAGCGGCCGTTGAGGTAAACGGCCCGCAGGTGGAGCATGGCCTGGGCGCCCGTCACGGTCCACCGCATGCCGGTTCCCTCCATCCGATCCTTGACGAGATGGCGGCAGGCGCCTTCGGCGACCCCGCTGCCGATCGGGTAGCCGGCCGCGAGGTACTCGTCGTACTTCATG
>VGYR01000171.1 GCA_016872925.1 Planctomycetota bacterium | reverse complement strand
AGTGAATGGGGGTTGAAGTCCACTCACTTTGAAGGAGGCTCGCCGCTTTTCAGAGGCCAGTTTCAGCCCGCGATTCGGCCCTCAAAAAGTGCAAAACCCGAGCTCACCGTCCGCGGCGGGACGCTCCGTGAGCCGCCGCAGGAGCGGCTCGAGCGCGTCGGCAATCCGGAGAAATCCGAGGTCGGTGGGATGCGTGCCGTCGACGGTGGCTTCGCCGTCCGTGCCGAGCAGTAACGCGCCGTTCACGTGGTGCAATCCGGTGACGCCGTCCGCCGTGAGCCGCTCGAAGGCGGCCCGCAGGGCTTCGTTCTTGCGGCGCACCAGCTCGCGCGACGCCGGCAGGATCGCGCCGGCGGGGTAGGCGACGTTGTCGAGAAGCACGATCGGGGTGCCAGGCCGCGCGGCGCGGAGCGCCTGCACGAACGGCTCCGTCCGCTCCGTCACCAGCTCGGCGGTCATGTTCGGCAGGCAGTCGAGCACGAACGCAGCCGCGTCGACCTCCGCGAGGAGCCCGCCCACGCCGGGGTCGAGCTTGCCGTTGCCGGAGAAGCCGAGGTTGATCACCGGCCGGTCGAGCCGGCGGCGGAGAATCGCCGGGTAGGCCATGCCGGGGCGGGACGCGCAACCGCCCTGCGTGATCGACGTGCCGTAGACGACGATCGGCCGCAGCGCAGCCGGCGGGGATCCTGCGCCGCTCGAGATCGTGGCCCCGGAGGGGACGCCGATCTCCAGCGACTCGACGCCGTTGTAGAGCGGCAGGTGCAGCAGATAGTCGCGGGGCGGCAGGCCATCGGCCGCGGGGATGCCCTTGGCCAGCACGGCCTCCGAACTCTTGCCGGTGGGCCTGCCGGCTCCGATCCAGCGCCACGCGCGGCCGTCACGGACGTAGAGGTCGAGGCCGCTCACCCCGGTGGTGGGCATGTGCGGCATCGCCAGGTCGGCGCTCGACAGCGTCCACCGGGCGGCGACCGAGTCGGCATCGGTGGCAAACCGGACGGTCATCCCGGCCGAGTGCCTGGCCAGCGTCCAGACGGCCTCGGGCACGGCGGCTTTGGCCCGGCCGGGAAGCCGATCGAAGAACTGCTCGGTGTCGTCCCACCCCCTGCCCTCGACCGCGAGGCGGCGGGCGTCGCACCAGAGCCGATCGCCGGCCGCATCCCGGGCGGCCAGGGCCGGGTCGAGCCGCTCGATCACGGGAGGACCGCCGTCGGCCGCCGCCGCCGGAAGGAACGCGGCCGCGGTGATGATCCGGATCAGCGGGGCAAGGAGGCGGATCGGATGCATGGGCGATCGAATGGGGGCCGCGGGTTGGAAACCCGCGCTACGACAGTGATGACCCATGGTGGAAACCCGCGCTCCGGGACGGAGAGGAGCACGGGTTTTCAACCCGTGCCGACCCGATGCCGGCCCGCTACTTCCCGAGATCGAGCTTCTTCCAGGCCTTCGCCGCCTTGGCCCGCGCCGCGGCCTCGGGAGAGAGCACCGCGCCCTTGAAGGTCAGCGACTCGAGCGCCGGCATGGCGACCAGCCGCGCCAGGCCCTGCTCCGTGACTCCCGTCTCGCGGATCGAGAGCTCCTTCAGGTTCGGCAGCCCGGCGATCACCGCCACGGTGGCGTCGGTCATCTTGGGCACGCTCCAGATGTCGAGCACCTCGAGCTGCTTCGCGCCGGCCAGGTGGGCCAGCCCCGCGTCGCCGACCGACGCGAGTTCGTGCAGGTAGAGCCGCCTGAGGGCCGGGAGGTCGCCGAGCACGGCCAGACCGGAATCGCCCACCTCGGGGAGGTCACGGAGCGTGAGCCGGCCGAGCTTCTTCAGCGGCGCCAGGGCCAGCACGCCGTCCGACCCGAAGCCCTGGCAGCGGAAGATCTCCAGCGAGGTGAGATTCTCCAGGGCGGCGAGGTGCGGGCCGGACGCGTTGGTGATCGCGAAATCCTGGGCGAGCAGCGAGTCGAGCGTGCCGCACGTCGCCAGTCCGGCCAGGCCCTCGTCGGTGACGACGGAACTGCGGTGCTTGACGGCCCGCAGGCCGGGCAGCCCGCCGAGCACCCCGAGCGTCATGTCGCCCGCCTCCATGTTGCCGCGAAGGTCGACGGCCTTGAGCCCCGGCAGCTTCGCGAGCCGGCGGAAGTTCAGGTCGTTGAACCGCGTCTGCACCAGCGCGAGCCGCTCGAGCTTCGGCAGCGCGACGATCGACTTCATCGCGGCCCCGGTGAGGTTCGTGTTGCTGGAGAGATCGAGCTCGACGAGGTCCGGAAACGAGGCCGCGATCGTGGCCACGCCGTCGTCGCCGATCCCGCTGTTGGTGATCGCCAGCGACGTGAGCCGCTCGAGGCCGGTGAGGCTCGCGACCATCGCGTCGTCGAACTCCCGGCAGTTGAGGACCTGGAGCTTCGTCAGCCCGTCGAGCCGCCCGAACAGGACGACGTCGTCGGCCGTGACCTTCGAGCCGTCGGGGATCACCAGTTCGACAACGTCGCCGGTGCCCCCGCAGGTAGCGCCGGCGAACGCCTCCACCCGCTGACGCACGGCGGCCACGTCGGCGGGATCGGCGGCATGCAGTGGCAAACAGGCGAGGAGAATCCCCGCGAGCATCGGGCACATCGGTCGCATGGATTGGCTCAGTCGAGGCGGTAGCCGGCGGGATAGACGGGCTTCACCAGGTCGGCGACCTTCGGCGTCTTGAGGGCTGCGAGGTTCGTCACCTTCAGGTTCTTGGCGTCCCACTCGACCTTCTCGCCCCAGTCGCCCATCTCGCCGTCGGCCCCGCCGGTGGCGGCCGCCCAGACGGCGAGGTTGCCCAGGAGGATCGTCTCGGTGAGCGGACCGGCGCGGTCGATGAAGTTGGACTTGGCGATCTTCGGGTCCCCCTCGCGCTTGGCGCGGAAGAACTCGTACATGTTGTTGACGTCGAAGCTCCCCTTGTTCTCCGCCTTCTCGTAGTCGACCTCCACGGGCGTCACGCCCTTGAGTTCGTACTTCCCGCAGTAGTCGTCCGAACTGTAGAAGGCCCCCTTCTCCCCCACCACGAGCACGCCGCTGTCGGAGACCTCGTCGATGCCCCACGCGGTGAACACTTCCATCGGCGGCTTGTTGCCCTTGCGGTCGTACCACCAGAACGGGATCGCGGGCCGCTCCGACGTCGCCGGGAACTCGAACTTGATGATCGAACTGGCGGGGAAGCTGTCGAAGTCGTGGCCGGTGGTGCGGGCCTGCACCGAGATCGGATCCCGGAGCCCGCAGGCGGCGAACGGCACCGTGATCTGGTGGCAGGCCATGTCGCCCAGGGCGCCGGTGCCGAAATCCCACCAGCCCCGGTGCTGGAAGGCATGGTAGAGGCCCGGCCAGAACTCCCGGTCCGGAGCCACCCCGATCCAGGCCTTCCAATCGACCCGCTCGAGGGCCTTGGCCACTTCCGCCTGCTTCTTCTTCATCAGGTCGGCCACGACGTCGGCCACCTCCTCGGCGGTCGTGGTCGCATCCTCCTGCTCGTCGACCTCCCGCATCGCCTGCGTCTGGTACTTCCGCATGTTCATGCGGCGGCCGGGCCCCTGGGCCCACACCGGCCGGTTCGACCAGGCGTAGACCTCCTTGAGCGGCCCCAGCACCCCCGACTTGATCTGGGCGATGGCCTCGCGCGAGGAATCGAGCGCCGTGCCCTGGTTGCCCATCTGGGTGACCACGCCCTTGCCCGCCATCTCCCGGGCGATGTCGGTCAGCAACCGGGCCTCGTAGATCGTCCGCGTGAGCGGCTTCTGCGTGTAGCAGGAGATGCCCTGCCGCAGGGCCTCGAGCGTCACCGGGGCGTGCATGTGGTCGGGCGTCGAGACCGTGCACATGTCGATGTTCTTGCCGTGCTTGGCGAACAGTTCTCGGTAGTCGGTGAACCGCTCGGCGTCTTGAAACTTCTCCCCTTTGCCTTTGCTCTCGAGGGTGTTACGGTCGACGTCGCAGATGGCGATCACCCGGCCGAACAGGGCCGCGTTGTCGGAGTCGCTGCCCCCCTTGCCCCCCACGCCGATGGAGGCGACGGTGAGTTCCTCGTTGGCCGACGTGCTCCAGGCGGTCCTGGTGCCGGCCGCCACGAAGTAGCCGGCGCCGATCAGCGACGACTTGCCCAGAAATCCACGACGAGACTGGCGAGGCATGAACTCTTCCTTTCTTGATGGCATCCGACACCGCGGATCACGGCTGACCCGCTCGGGGGAGGCCGGTTCTCGATCGGCCCTGATCCGCCAATTCTAAATGGCCGTCCTTCTCGACATCAAGAACGCCTGCAAGCGCTACGGCGACCAGGTCCTGCTCGACGAGGCGTCGGCCACGATCACCGACGACGGCCGCGTGGGCTTCATCGGCCGAAACGGGGCCGGAAAGAGCACGCTCCTGCGGCTGATCCTGGGCGAGGAGGAACTCGATTCCGGGGAGATCGTCCGCCATCCGCGGCTGCGGATCGGCTACCTGCGGCAGCACGATCCCTTCCTGCCGGGGGAGTCGGCGCTCGATTTCCTGATGCGCGACAGCGGCCGGCCCGACTGGGCCTGCGGCGAGGTCGCTGGCGACTTCGAGATCAAGGGCCCGCGGCTCACGGGGCCGGTGGCGGAACTCTCCGGCGGCTGGCAGACCCGCGTCAAGTTGGCCGCGCTGCTGCTCCACGAGCCCAACCTCCTGCTCCTCGACGAACCCACCAACTTCCTCGACCTGCGGACGCAGATCCTCCTCGAGCACTTCCTCCGCGGCTACCGCGAGGCCTGCCTGATCGTGTCGCACGACCGCGCGTTTCTCGGGGCGACGTGCGACCAGACGCTCGACCTCACCGCCGGCACGCTGACCACGTATCCGGGGAAGGTCGACGCCTTCCTCGAGCACCAGCGGGAGCGGGCGGCCCACGTCGAGCGGACCAACGCCGCCGTGCTCGCCAAGCGGCGGCAGTTGGAGGACTTCATCGCCCGCAACAAGGCCCGCGCGTCGACGGCCTCCCGGGCGAAGTCGAAGGCCAGGCAGCTGGAGCGGCTGGAGGTGGAGGAGGTGGCGACCGCCGCGGCGACCGCGGCGATCCAGTGCCCGAAGGTGGCTCCGCGGAAGGGGCCGGCGGTCCGCTGCCGGGGGCTTGCGATCGGCTACCCAGACCGCCGGATCGCGGCGGGCATCGACCTCGAGATCGAGCATGGCTCGCGGGCGGCGATCGTGGGAGACAACGGCCAGGGCAAGACGACGTTCTTGCGGACGCTCGTCGGCTCGCTCGCGCCGCTCGACGGCGAACTCAAGTGGGGCTACGGCTGCGAACTCGGCGTCTACGCCCAGCACGTCTACACGAGCCTCCGCGACGACCAGACCGTGCTCGAGCACCTGGAGCGGTCGGCCGCGATCGGCACGAAGCAGCAGCGGATCCTCGACGTGGCCGGGGCGATGCTGTTTCGCGGCAGCGGCGTGGAGAAGCGGGTGAAGGTGCTTTCCGGCGGCGAGCGGGCCAGGCTCTGCCTGGCCGGGCTGCTGCTCGGCGAGTCGAACGTGCTGGTACTCGACGAGCCGGGCAACCACCTCGACGTGGAGACGGTCGACGCCCTGGCGAAGGCGCTGGTGGCCTACGAGGGCACGGTCGTGTTCACGAGCCACGACCGCTCCTTCATGCGGGCCGTGGCGACGACCGTGATTGAGGTCCGGGACGAACGGGTCGTGAACACGCTCGGCGACTACGACGCCTATGTCGCGGCCGTGTCGCGGGAGATCGACGAGACCGAGGTCGCGGCGGGCCGCGGCGGCAAGGCGGCGGCCGTGGCCCGGGGCGGATCCCCGCGGAAGCCGGCGGGCGGTCCGGCGGCGCGGTCCGACCGCGAGCTCCGCAAGGAGATCGCGACGCTCGAGAAGTCGATCGCCCGGCTCGACGCCGACAAGAAGCGGGCGAGCACCGCGCTCTTGGCGGCCACGGATCCGGACGAGGCCGTCCGGCTGCACGTCGAGATGACGGCGGCGGCCGAGAAGCTCGCCGCGGCGGAAGAGCGGTGGCTCGCGCTGCAGGAGCAGCTCGCCGCCGAGGGGTGAGGGGCGCGGGCCGCGGCTGCGGCGGGGTGTGGCCCCCATCGCTCACGCGATTGGGGCTTCCGGTGCAGGGTCTGCTCGCACCGGGCCTTTACGAAAGCGTAACCGCGTCAGCGGTACGGCGGCACCACGCCGGACTCCGCCTCGCCCCCATCGCTCACGCGATCGGGGCTTCCGGTGCGGGGTCTGGGGGGGTGCGCCGCGGGTTGGAAACCCGCGCTGCTCTCAGGCAAGGATTGAAAACCCGCGTTACGAAGGGCATGAACTCAGCCGCGGGTTGAAAACCCGCGTTACGCGCGGCTCAGCCCCCATCGCTCACGCGATTGGGGCTTCCGGTGCAGGGTCTGCTCGCACCGGGCCTTGACGGAAGCGTAACCGCGTCAGCGGTACGGCGGCGGGCCGTCAGCGCTCGAAGATGACGGCGCGGTTCCACTTCGCGGCGGGAGTCAGCCGGTTGCGGGGCGGGCTCACGGCGGCGTCGAAGTCGCTGCGCTGCGTGAGCAGGGCGAGGGCGCGGCTGGGAATGCCGCGGCGGGCGAGATGCTCCTGGCGGTCGGCCACCTCCAGCGGAGACTCGTAGAACGCGGGCAGATCACCGGGGCCGTCCGCGCGGTCGATCCTGCCGAAGCCCACGTCGCCGGCGAGTTGGTAGAGGAGCGACCAGCCGTAGAACTCCCGCCGTCGGCAGGGCGCCGGCGGCGCCGTGAGCGCTTCGCACAGTTGCCGGCCGACGAGCGGGAGGTCGCGGGGCTCGAGGAGCGCCGCCGCGATCCGGCCACCGCCGTCCGGAGCCAGGGCTGCGGGCTTCGGCAGAAACGTGCCGTCGGTCGTGACGCGGACGAGCCAGGCCACGTGCCGGTCGGCCGGCGGCTCCAGGACGGCGTGCCCCACGACGAAGAGCCGGTGGTGGCTGCCGCCGCCGCCGGCGGTCAGCAGGCGTGCGGAGACACGTTCGAGCGTGGGGACCATGCGCGGCACCTCGACGGCGGAAGCGAAGGGTCGCGACTATGGCCAGGCGGTGGGACACCGTTGGTCCCTCGATCCACCCCCGCCGGGTGGTCGTGGGCCCGGAGTGCGTGCCGCGGAGGGCCGCGACGGTATCCTCGTCACGGGCCGTCCACCCTTCCGGGGCGTACCCCAGCCGGAGGCCGCATGGATTCGATCAGCCGACACGAGCAGCTGCTGCGGGTGTTCCACCTGATCGACATCCTGTTCGACGCGCGGCAGCCGCTGGCCATCGCGGAGCTCAAGAGCCGGCTCCACGACCGCGGCGTGATCGACGAACTGTCCGACAAGAGCCTTCGGCGCGACATCGAGTTCCTGGGCCGGTTCGGCTACGCCGTGAAGGAGTCAAAGAAGCGGTCGCCCAAGGGGGCGCGCGTGCAGGCCTGGTCGATCCTGCCGGGCCGCGGCGCGGCGGAACTGGGGGCACCGGCCATCACGCTGCCGGAACTGCTCTCGCTTGCCGTGGCCCGCGACTTTCTCGCACCGTTGGCCGGCACCGTCTACTGGCGGGGCATCGCCCAGGTGATCGAGAAGTTGGAGCGCGTGGCCACGCCCGAACTCCTCGCCTACGTGCACGAGCACCACGAGGGGCTCGTGATCCATCCGCGGCCCGAGGCGGGCAAGTATCGGTCGCAGACGCTCAATGCCATCCACCGGGCGATTCGCGGGCGGCGCGAACTCGACGTCCGCTACGCGGGCCTCGGCGATCGCAAGCCGCGGCGGGCCGTGATCCGCCCGGAGGCGCTCGTGCTCTACGACGGCTCGGTGTACGTGGCCGCCTACCGGGCCGGGGCGGCCGGCCGACGCCATCCCGACGTGGTGCGATTCTTCAAGCTGGACCGCCTCACCGACGCGCGGGTCTCGTCGCGGACCTTCGACCGCCGCCCGACGCCGGTGGCCGACCTGCTTGCCGACAGCATCACGATCTTCCGCTCGGGAGACCCGCCCCGGCGGTATCGCGTGCGGGTGGACACGGCCCTGGCCCGCTGGGCCGTGGAAAAGCCCTTTCATCCCGGGCAGCGGGTTCGCCGGCAGCCGGATGGCGGGCTCGTGCTCGACATCGAGCGGGCCTGGGACGGCGAGATGCTGCCGCAGTTGCTGGCGCTTGGCGACGCCGTCGAGGTGCTGGAGCCGGCCGACATCCGCGCGCGGATCGCCGACACGGCCGAGGCGATCGCCGCCCGCTACGCGGGACGGCCGCGGACGGCGGCGCGGCTCCCGGCGAGCGGCTGAGGCGGCATGGCGATGGAGGAGCAGCGGCCCGAGGCGATGCGCGTCGAGATCCCGGTCGGCGGCCGGATTCGGCAGGCCGTCGTGGTGACGCCCACGGCGGCGCCGCCGCCCGACGGCTGGCCGCTCGTGCTCGCGTTTCACGGCGGCCAGAGCCACCCCGAGATGATGCGGCGGTTCTCCGGGCTCGATGCGCTCGCGGGTGCGGGCCGGGCGGTCGTGATCTATCCGGCGGGCACGGGCTCCCGCGAGGGGATGCTCACCTGGAACGGCGGCAACTGCTGCGGCGAGGCGCGGGAGGTGGCCTCCGACGACGTCGGCTTCGCGCGGACCCTGCTTGCCGACGTGGCCCGCCGGCTGCCGGTCGATGCGCGGCGGGTGCATGCCACGGGCATGTCGAACGGGGCGATGATGGCCTATCGCGTGGCCGCGGAGGCGGCCGACCTGGTGGCGTCGATCGCCCCGGTGGCGGGGCCGCTGGCCCTCGAGTCGATCGCTCCCGCGCGGCCGGTGCCGGTGCTGCACTTCCACGGATCGCTCGACCAGTTCACGCCGCTCGATGGGGGCGTCGGCCGGCGGAGCGTGACGCGGGTGAGCCATCGGCCGGTGCTCGCCGGGCTGCTCGACTGGGTTCGCGTTGACGGCTGCCCGGAGACGCCGCGTCGTGAGGCGATCCCCTGCCCCGATCCGGGCCTGGCGATCGAGCGGCTCACCTGGGGACCGGGCGCGGCGGGAAGCGAGGTCGTGTTCTACCGCATCGACGGCGGCGGCCACGTCTGGCCGGGCCGGACGCCCGACTCGTATCTGCTCGGCCCGGCGGTGCCGTCGCTCGACGCGACGGAGATCATCTGGGACTTCTTCGCACAGCATCCGCGCGGGTAAGGGGCCGCGGTGCTGCGCGGGGCGGCGTGTGGCGTTGCGCCTGCCCCCATCGCTCACGCGATTGGGGCTCCCGTCGGCGTCGAGACCGGTGCGCCTCGAGGAGGAGCACGGGTTTTTCAACCCGTGCCGAACCCGGGGCGTGCCTGAACCCGGCCACTCGC
>VGYR01000170.1 GCA_016872925.1 Planctomycetota bacterium | reverse complement strand
CCGGATGTCGCCGCGCAGCGGCGGCTCATCACATACCCATGCCGCCAGCGGCTTGGTGCGATCGCTGCCGGAAGCATCAGCCTCACGCCGACAGACTCAGGCTGATGCCTGTGCCATGGCTCATAAACCTCGGGGTCCGGGGCAGAGCCCCGCGCAGAAACACAGGCTTTCTACCCACAAATTCTGCTGAAGACCCAAATTAATTAGCACGCCGTGAGCGTCGTTCCATCTCGGGGGCGAACGAGCACTCCGGCCCCGCACGGCCGGCGGAAGCGCCTCACCCTGGCGGCGGGTCGAACCTCGGGCTCTCGACCACGCGAGACCCGGCCGGCTCGTCGTCGTGGCGGCGGGCAAGCCGAGGCTGCCGCGAGGTCGGCACCTCGGCGTCGACGTGCGCCGCCGCCTCGAGCTCCCGCGAAAACTGCTGCCACTGGCGCCGGAGATCGCCCACCGTCTTGCCGAAGGAGCGGCCCACCTCGGGCAGGCGCTTGCCGTAGAGCATCACGGCGATCGCCCCGACGATGACGATCTCCAGCGGGCCCAGGCCGAACATGCCGGCCTACCTCGCGTCGGACCGCCCCGACTCGTGATGAGTCGAGCCGGTGTCCTCGATGCCCTGCACGCCCTTCTTGAACTCCACGATGCCCTCGCCGAGCGACCGCATCACCTTGGGGAGGCGCGTGCCGAAGAGCAGCAGCACGACCGCCGCCACGATCAGGAGTTCCGTGGCACCGAGGCCGAACATGGCGAACAGGCAAGGGGTCACGTCGTGCACTCCGCGATCGGGGCGAGACCGGCAAACGCGGCCGCTCCCGGTCACCGTGTAGTCTAATCCGGCAGGCAGTCCGGTCAAACTTCCGGGTGTCATGGTGCGGGCGTGGCGGCCAGACGCTGCCCCCGCTCGTGGAGCGGACGGTGGCGGTAGTAGATCTCCAGCGTGAGCGCGGAGAGCGCCGTCGAGTAGACACGCCCCCCCTGGCCGCCCCAGACCGGATCGGGGTCCCAGCTTCCCTCGACCGCGCCGCCGTCGCGCCGCTGCAGCGGCACGAGCGTTGCCTGCAGCCGCGCGTTCCACTGCTCCCAGTGCGGCCCACCGGCGTGGAACGACGCGAGCGTGGCGTAGTACCAGGCGTAGGCGTTCGGAGCCGACGGCACGGGGGGCGACGCGGCGATGAACGCCAGCGCCTCGCCCGTGGCCGCCTCGGCGGGCGAACCGCCGAGCACGAGCCGGCAGTAGAGGGCCTCGGCCGTCATCGCCGGGCTGGGTCGCTCGCCGACGCGATACGAGGCCAGGCCCCGCGCCGGGCCCCCCGCCACGCTGCCGAGAAACACCCGGGCCCGCGCCTCCGCGCCGTCGAAGCCGCCGAGCCCGGCGTTCCGCGCCGTGGCCAGCACCATCACCTGCCAGCCGCACTGACTCGTGTCGCCCCGGTCGCCCGCCGCATACCGCCAGCCGCCCGTGTGGGGATGCTGCATCGCCAGCGTGTGGGCCACCGCCCGCTCCACCACCGGCCGCAGGGCCGCATCGCCCGTCATCGCCAGGCACTCCGCGACGGCGATCGTGGCCATGCCGTGGCAGTAGAGCGCCGCGAAGAACTCGGCGTCGCCCGCGAGCGAGCCATCGGCCCGCTGCCGGCCCGTGAGAAATCGGATCCCGCGATCGACCGCATCGGCGTGCGGGCCGTCGCGGTGCGTGCTGCCAGCTCCGAGCAGCGCCAAGAGCGCCAACCCGCTCACGCCGTGATCGCAGCGGCCCGCAGTGCCCGCGCGGTGCTGGCCGGTCGCGGCGTGATCGTGCCCTGCGCCGTGCCGCGCTGCATCCCAGCGGCCGTCGGACGACTGCGCCGCAACGAGCCAGCGGAGCGCCCGCCGCACCGCCTCCTCCGTGGCCTCCGAGCCGCCCCGGGCGAGCGCCGCTGCGGCCCGCCGCTCGCCGACCCGGTCGGCGTAGGCGGATGGCAGCAGGTGCGGAAGCCCATGAGCGGGATCCGTGGCCGCCGTGCCGGCGCCCGGCGTGGTGGCGGCGACCGCGTCGGCGGCCGGCGTGTCGGCCGGGGCCGGTGCGTCGGCGGAGGCCTCGGCCGGCGCGTCGAGCAGCGGCACGTGATCCGCGGGCGGTCCCGCGACCAGTGGCTCGGCCGGCGCCGCGACCGGAACCAGGGGCGGAGGCGGCTCGCGGCCGGCGGTGGCCGCCGCCTCGGCGGCCTCGATGCCCCCGGCAACCTCGCCTTCATCGGCCGGCCCGCCTTCGACCGGCCGCCCGTCGGCGTCGTCGCCCAGCGTGATCACCGGCGCCGGCGGCGCGTCGTCGCGTCGCCCCCACGACGCCGGCGCCCAGCCGCCGACCAGCCCGCACACCGCCGCGATCACGGCGTGCAGCGCGACCGACAGCGCGACGCACTTCTCGAGCGTCCGCGACTGCAGCCAGCGGGTGCGGACGATCGCGACCAGGCCCGCCGCGGCGCCGACGCCCACCACGGCCACGACGATCGCCGCGGTGCTCATCGCGGGATCCTCATCGCGTGCGACTGCCGGTCCGCGCCTGCACGGCGATCGCCACGCGCGACACTCCCGCGGTGCGGCAGGCCTCGTAGACCTCGGCCATGCGGCCGTGCGGGACCGCCTGCTCGCCCCGGATCGTCACGGCCAACTCGGCCCGCGCGGCCCGCGCGGCGGCGAGCAGTTCCGCGAGCCGCCCGGGCTCGACCGTCGCGCCGGCAAACTTCACGGTGCCGGCCGCCTCGACCTCCACGACCTCGGGGCGGCCCTCGGCCGCGGCGGCCGCGGCTCCGGCCTTCGGCAGGTCGAGGTCGAACCGCCGCTCGTCGCTGGTGAACTTCGTGGCGCACATGAAGAAGATCGTGAGCACGAGGATCACGTCGATCATCGGCGCCAAGTTCGGCGTCGGATCCTCCTCGGCGTCGAGGCGCACCAGCGGCATGGCTCACCCCGCGGCCCGCCGCCGCGACTCCCCGAGCGCCCGCGCCCCCGCGAGCGACTCCTCCGAGATGGCGTCGATCACCTGCTGGCAGGTCTCGTCGAGCCGGATCGCGAGCCGGTCGATCCGGCCCGTGAAGAACGACTGCAGCACCATCGCCGGGATCGCCACGAGCAGCCCCATGGCCGTGGTGATCAGCGCCTCGCCGAAGCCCCGCGCCAGGAGGTCGGGCCGCCCCATCGCCCCGGCGGAGGCCACGTCGTTGAACGAGTGCATCAGCCCGACCACGGTGCCGAGCAGGCCGAGCAGCGGGGCGATCGTGGCCACGCCGTTGAAGATGCGGCGATACCGCCGGAGATGGTTGAGCTCCCGCTCGCAGGCGTCGATCGCGGCCTGCTCGATCTCGACGGCAGGGCGGCCCCAGCGGCGGACCGTCGCTGCGAACACCCGGGCCGCCGGACTGGCGTTTTCCTCGCAGGCGTCGAGCGCCGGGCCGCGGGCCAGCCCTCCCGACTGCACCTGCTCGACGAACCGCGTGACGAACGCCTTGGGCACGACCCGCGCCGTCCGCAGGCTCACCGCCCGCTCGATGCCGAACACCGCCAGCAGGAACGAGCAGCCCAACAGCGGGATCATGAGGATCCCACCGCGGCGGACGGTCTCGAGCAGGCTGTCCGTGGGGATGGCGGATTCCTGCGGCCCGCGCGGCTCAGCCGGGGCGTCGTCCGCCGCCGGAGGCTGCGTGGCCACGCGGAGTGGCTCGCGGGCCGGCTCCGAGGCACCGGCCCAGTCACGGGCCGACTGCGCAGCGGCCACGCTGGCCGCGAAGGCGACCGCACCGAGCAGGGCGGCGGCGACCAGGCGCCGGGCGAGGCGTGACGGGATCGGCATCATGCCGGAGCGTCCGCGGGACGGAGTGGCGACCCCGCTCCATCGGGGCCGCGCCGCCAAATTCATCGGCACGTTCGGCAGTCCCTCGCCGATGCTTTGGTGACGTCGGGCTCCGCCGGCACGATCCGCACGATCGGTGCCGCTGCACCCCGGCCGAGCCCCACCGGAAGCCGCCATCGCGCGAGCGATGCGGGCCAAAATCGAGCCCGGCGTGGTGCAACCGTACCGCTCACGCGGTGACGCTCTCGTAGCACGGGTTTTCCAACCCGTGTCACAGCAACGCCCGGCGTGGTGCAACCGTACCGCTCACGCGGTGACGCTCTCGTAGCCGAAGCCGGCCGGGGCTCACTACCGCCCCACCGGAAGCCGCCATCGCGTGAGCGATGCGGGCCGAAGCCGGCCGAGGCAGATCCTCGACCGGGCCCGCGGGCGCGATTAAAAGTTCGCGTCGCAGCCCGTGTCGACGTCACCCACCATGTGCAGGTGGTCGTGGTCGATGTAGAGCACTTCCTGGCAGTCTTCGTCGACCAGCGTGTGCGGCACCGGCCAGCCCACGCGGGTCACCTCCTGGAAGTAGACCGTGCACTTGTAGTGGGCGTGGTGCAGCTGCACCGGGCCCACCAGCGGCATGTGCCGCGGCGGATCGACGTAGTCGGCGATCTTGCACTTCGAGATCCGCACGTGATTCCGCTGGACCTCGTAGAGGAAGGGCCAGTTGCCCTGCACGGGGCGGGCCTTCTCCAAGGCCCGCATCACCTCGTCGTCGCTCGGCTCGTCGAGGGCCTCGCAGGGACCGCCGGGCTGTAGCGGACCGAGGACCGGAGCCCGCTCGTACCGCTCGTAGTTCCAGAACTGGTCTTCCTTCTGCTTCTGGATGCCGACCGGCACCGGGATCGGAAACGCCAGCGGACCGATGTTCGGGCCCTGGGCCGTGATCCAGAAGCAGCCGCTCTGCGTCGAGCCCCCGATCGCCAGGATCAGGGCCGTCATGATGAAGCGTGTGCGGGACGACATGGGCGACACTCCAACGGCGAGCGGGACGGGGAGACGGGTTCTGCGGGTTGTATCGACCGGGGTGCCGCGCGGACTTGCGGATTTCTCCGACCGCGGTGGCTGGGAAAGCCCTGCCGGCCCTCCGGCAGGCGACCGGGTCATCCCCGGAAACGACGCCGCTCCCCCGGATCACCGGGAGAGCGGTCGGCGTGTTCGTGATTCGCTGCCCGCCACCGACTAGTGGTGGTGGCTGTGATGGTGCCGCTCGTCGAAATCGAGCCACCACCAGCCGTCGTCCCATTCCAGCGACACCCGGCGCCAGCCGAGCGGCACCTGCGGGTAGGGATAGAAGGGGCCGATGTACGGCCAGGCCGTCGGCGAGTACTGGGTCGGATACTGGAGCGCCGCGTAGTTCGGGTAGGCCGCGTAGCTCGGCCAGGCATAGTTGGGCATGTTGGGCCCGTCGCCCCGCATCGGGACCGGCGGCATGCCGACGCCCGTGCCCCCCATCGCCATCGGGCCTCCGGCCATGCCGCCCTGCATGCCCCCTGGCATGCCGCCGCCGGGACCGCCTCCGGGTCCCCCGCCCACCGGGCCGCCTTCGCTGTATCGCATGGTGCCCGGCACGATCTGCCCGTCGCCCACCTGGCAGTCGTAGCCGCCCGGCGCGGGGAGCGTCATCGGCTCCTGCATCGAGGTCCGCATCGCGGTGCGGGAGTTGGCGTAGGCCTGCGGATTCACCGGCCGGCCGGTCGGCGTGCCGAGGGGCAGCGGCCGCTGGCCGCGGGGCTGCGGTGCCGGGGCCGTGCCGCGCACGAGCTGCACGCCCCCCTCCTGCTGCTCGCCGGCCGAGCCGCCGGCGAACAAGAAACCGCCGATGAGCATCGCCAGCGGGTTCGGCTTGGCCGGCTTCACGGCCGGCTCGGCGGCTGGCTCCGCGGCCGGCTGCGAAACGCCCGCGGCTCCCCAGGCAGAGGAGGGCATCGCAAACGCGGTGGGCGCGGGCTGTGGTCGCGTGGCCGAGTCGATCACGAGCCGGTTGACGACCCGTTCGACGCCCGGAGTGGTTTCGGCAATGCCCACGGCGGCCGCGAGCTGCTTCTCGTCGGCGACCCGGCCCTCGAGCCAGACGGTGCCCGACTTGCTCTTCACGTTCACGCGGTAGCCGCTCAACGCGCCGGAGTCGCGCAGGCTGCCGGCGACGGTCGCCGCCAAGTCCTCGGCGCGGCCCGCGGACATCAGGCAGGTCGACGCGAGGGCGGCGAGCAGGAAGGTGGTCTTGGAAATGGACATGAATCACTCCCTTGGCTGCGAATCCGGCGGAGCATGCGGCCGAGGACCCGATGGCCCGGCGACCGCCCACTCCCTGCCGTCTGTTCTTCGGCGATCGGTCGCAGCGGAGGGGAGTTTTTTTCCGGTTCCACCGAACGACGGACGCATGCCGGAAGTTCCGGCAAGCCGGGCAGGCAGGGAAGCCGCCACAGGCAGGGAAGCCGCCACAGGCAGGTCAGCCGCGGGGAGCGACGTCGACCACGGCGATCATCGTCATCAGGGCGAGCGTGGCGGCGCAGACCGCCGCCGAATCGGGCCCGAGCTGGATCGACGCGCCGCAGGCGGTGCCCACGACGGCCAGGGCGGCGAAGCAGAGCCACTGTCCGCCGCGCTCGAACCGGGTGCCTTCGGCCACCCGCGACAAGCCGGCGGCGGCGACACACAGCACCTGCACCGCCCCCAGGGCACAGAGCGTGGGGCTGACGGCGAGGGCCAGCAGGCCGGGGCAGGGGAGCAGCATGGGAGCGGTTCCTGGTTCGCGGGCGCGGAACCCTAGCAACCCCGACGGCCGCCGGGCAAGGCCGCTCCAGGACGCGATCGGGGGCGCTCTCAGGGGCTTTCTCAGGGACTGGCGGCCGGGCCCGCGATCAGCTCGTCGAGCTGCTTTTCCAGGGCCGTGATCGACACGTTGCGGTCGATCACGTTGCCGTCGGCGCCCACCAGGACCATGGTCGGCAGGGCGAGCACGCCGAACTCCTCCGCGAGCCGGCTGTCGAGCCCGCCCGGCTCGTGCAGCTGCGGCCAGGGCAGGGGCTTGGCTTGGAGGAACTTCGCGAGCTTGGCCTTGTCGCCGTCGAGCGCCACCCCCACGACCCGAAACTTCTTGGGCCCGTGCTTGGCCTGGAGTTCACGGATCTGCGCGAGGTCGACCTTGCAGGGCTCGCAGTCGGTGGACCAGTAGTGCACGAGCACGGGCACTCCCTTGAGGTCCTGCACGGCCACCCGCTTGCCGTCGACGGTGGATCCGGCCAGGGCCAGTGGCTTGCCGATGCTCTCCAGCCGTCGCACGGCGCCCGCGGCCTTGCGGGCTTGGGGCGTGTCGGGAAACGACGAAGCGATCGCCGCATACCGGCCCACCGCCTCCTGGTCGCGTCCTTCGAACTCGTCGCGAAACGCGAGCTGGAGCAGCGCCTCGGCCGACTCCGGCGCCTTCGGATACGCATCCGCGAAGGCCTGGAGATCCGCGAACCAGGCCTTCTGGAGCTCCTCGCCATCAAAGCCCGGCTGCTCCATGCCGACCGTGTAGCGGGCCTGTATCAGCCGGAACGTGGCGAAGGCCGCCGCGGTGTCGTCTCCCTTGGCGGCTTCGGCGAGCTTCTCGAGCTTGGCGATCCCGTCGGGGAGCAGGCCCTCCTGCACGTAGGCGGCGATGGTTTCCACGAGCTGATTCGTCCAGAAGGGCTTGTCGGTGTCGGCCGCCGCGACCACGGCCTGCTCCAGCAGGCCGACGTATTCCGCGGCCAGCGCCGGCCGCGCGGCTAACGCCGCGGCCGTCATCGCCCCTTCGAGTTCGCGAAGTTTGGCGAGCAGCGGCTTGAGGTTCTCGGCCACGTCGCCGGTCCCGGCGGCGGGGCCGCGGCCCGGCACCCGCGGCATGAAGAAGCCGAAGGGCTCGCCCACCTCGGCTCCGCCCGAAACCTGCGGCGCGTCGACCGGCCGCCAGGCGTCGCCGCACTTCACGAGCGAGCCCACGAAGACCTGGCCGTTGCCCTCCTTTCCCTCGACGAGCGCGACGACGTTGTCGTACGCCGTGACGTCCTTGGTGAGCCCGTTGGTGCCGGCCGGGAGCGTGCCCGGCGGCTGCGGCGTGAGCATGCTCGACCACCGGGAGTCGGGGCCGATGTCCTTCTGGGCCGCGACGACCTTGGCGAAGGCCGCGGGTGCCGCGGCCACGCGGGCCGCGAGTTCCGCCAGTTGCTCGCCGGCGAAGCCGGCGGCTTCGAGGTCGGCCTGCGTGGGCAGCAGCCGGGCGAAGGCTGCGGCATCGCGGTCGCGGATCGCCGCCACGACTTCGGCCGTCGCCTCTTCCGCCGAGAGCGACTTCCAGGCGTCGATCACGCCGTCGGCGTCGGGGTCGGAGGCCCAGCGGCTGCCGCCCCCGGCGAGCCAGCGGTATTCGTCGGCCTTGGTGTCCTTGTCGGAGTCGATCTCACGGTAGACCTCCACGCCGTCCTTGTAATAGCTCCAGCGGTCGACCACGCGGTTGCCGTCGCTGTCGGCGAACGCCCGCAAGACTTCCCCCGAGGGGCTCCGCACCACCAGGGCGCTGACGCCACCCTCCTTCTCCTGCTTGATGGTCGCCTGCTTGGCTTCCTCGGCCGACGGCTGCGAGTAGTCGACCCCCTTCTGCCGCGGCTTGAGCACCAGGGCGTCTTCGGCGGTGGGCGGAGCCGCCGCGGCCTGCAGGGCGGTGAGCAGGCAGCAGGCGACGAGCCCTGGCAGAAAAGGGATCACGTCGGGGCGACGGCGGATCGGCATGACGGGACTCCTGGCGCGAAGGTTCCGCAACCGGAACGACGCGTGCAACGTATCGGGAAACCGGGCCGGCGCCAGCGCCGCTTTTCGGGGTTTCCCGGGAACGGGGGCCACCACCGCGGCCCCTTTGAACTCGCGATCCTTCGGCCTACACTCGCGGGGTCGGCGGGGCGATTCGCCCCGCAGGCAGCCGCGCGCGTAGCTCAGTTGGTTAGAGCGCCACCCTGATAAGGTGGAGGTCCCAAGTTCGAATCTTGGCGCGCGCAGTTTCACTCGTCTGAGTGAATCCCGGTCGAGCCTCGCTGGCCTCCCGGCACCCCGCGGCATTCGCCACCGCGGGGAAATCGTTTCCCAAAGACCGCGAAACGGTTTCGCAGTTGGTGGGAAACGGGACGTGTGCTTTTCCCGACGGGACGCACAAATACGCTGGAAACCATGCTCCGGGAGCTCTGCGCCGGCTTTGGCACAACCTTTGCGGCCCTGAGGTGCGGGCTGGACGACGATAGAGTCTTTATTCATGACACACACGTCGTTTGCGCGCATGTTTACGCTGCCGTCGCCAGTCCGTGGTAATGCAGCCTGACACACGTGCCGAGGACGCTCTGGCCCCGGTCGGTGATCCGCCAGCGTTGCGTGCGGGGGATCTTCGCGATCAGGCCGCGGACATGGAGCCGCTTCAGGAGCCGGCCCACGGCATGGGATTGCCGTCGCCTGAGCAGTGGATCGGTCACCGGCG
>VGYR01000169.1 GCA_016872925.1 Planctomycetota bacterium | reverse complement strand
TGTCCGTCCGCTGAGACCGGAACCCAAAGAGCCGGATGTGTGACCCACAAGTCCGGTTCTGAGAGAGGCCCGGGGGCGAAAGCCCCCGGGCCTACTCGACCCGGCGGCATCCGAGTGAGCCGAGGCCACGATGGCCGAGGCGAACGTCCGGCGACGGGGCATGGGCGGCCCCGAGCCGGCGCCAACGCACGCGGGTTGGAAACCCGCGCTGCAAGTCCCGGGGCCGTGCGATGCGGTGACGGGATTGCGACGTCGATTCGGACGCACGCGGGTTGGAAACCCGCGCTACAAGTCCCGGGGCCGTGCGATGCAGTGACGGGATTGCGACGTCGATTCGGGCGTACGCGGGTTGGAAACCCGCGCTACAAGTCCCGGGGCCGTGCGATGCGGTGACGGGATTGCGACGTCGATTCGGACGCACGCGGGTTGGAAACCCGCGCTCCGACAGCCAAATACGCAGCGTCTCGCGTGGTTCCACGCTCGGCGATTACGGGCCGGCGGGGCGGTCGGAGTGGATCGTCATCGTGGCGGTCTGGCCCGCCCGCAGGAGCCAGTCACCGGAACCCGCCGACTGGCGGTTGGCCACCTCGGCGAACACGCGGTAGTCGCCGCCGCTCTCCACCAGCGGGCTCACGAACGAAATCCGCCCCTCGAAAGTTTCCGTCCGACCGTCGGCCAGCGGCACCACGACCGTCACCGGCCGGCCGCGGACCCGCTCGGGATCCCACTTGGCCGCGTCGACGTAGCCCTCGACGCGGAGCTTGTCGGTGCGGACGATGTGCGCGAGCGGCGCGCCGACCTGCATCCACTCCCCCTGATTGCCCTGCACGTCGACCACCTCGCCGTCCAGCGGCGAGGTCACCTGCCGGCGGCGGATCTCGATGTCGGCCGTCTCGACTTCGGCCTCCTTCACCTTGGCGGCCAGGTCGGCGAGCTGCCGCTCGAGCTGGGCCTGCTCGATCTGCAGGCCGCTCTTTTCCCACTCGAGCTTGAGCCGGTCGCGCTCCACGTCGGTCACCGAGCCGGGCACCGCCCGGTGCGACTGCTCCGCCTTCTCGAAGGCCTTCTGGGCGACGGCCTGGGCCTTTTGCGAATACCGCACGTCGACGTCGCTGTTGGCCTTGGCGATCGCCTGGTCGTGCTCCGCCTTGGCACGGAGCTTGGCCATCTGCGGCTGGTCGTCGTTGATCCGCGCGACGACCTGGCCGGTCTTCACGCGGTCGCCGGGCTTGACCGCCACCTCGACGAGCAGCCCGGCCTCGCCGGCCGAAAGCTTGGCCTCGTCGATCAGCGACACCAGGCACCGCTCGAGCACGGGCCCCGCGGCGTCCGCCGCCCCGGCCACCCGCGCGGCCGCCGCCAGCACCAGCCACGCCCCGCACCGCATGCACGACTTCATCGCCCTCTCCTCCCGCGTTGGCCTTCGGTCACCAGAGCCTGAACAGGATCTGCGTCTGGATGAAGGCGAGCACGTCGTGGAACCAGACGTAGCCCAGCGGCCGCTTGCCGCAGGCCACCCGGGCCGTGACGCTCGCCCCCGCCCCCAGCTCTTCCTTCTCGTGCCGGCTGGGGTCGATCGTCACCCGCAGGAGCACGGTGTTGCCCTCGTCGTCGCGGACCTCGGCCTGCTCGTGGATCTCCTTCACGGTGCCGTGGTGCCGCGTGCCCGGATCGGTGGCCAGGATGTAGTCGACCTCCAGCTCGCGGCCGGCCTGCTTGGCCTCGGCCGCCGCGCGGTTGACGTGGCCGAGCCGGTCGTCGGGCATCTTGATCTCGAGTTCCCAGGGGCCGGTCTTGTCGGCCACGCTCATCAGCACCTGCCCCTTCTCCACCGGCCGCAGGAGCAGCAGGTCGCGGACCTGCCAGGTGACGATCACGCCGTCGATCGGGCTCGTGACCTCGAGCTCCTCCTTCTTCAATGCATACAGGGCCAGCTGCGCCTCGAGGCTCTCGATCTCCCGCTCGAGCTGGGCCCGCCGGCCCGCGAGCCGCAGCTTCTCGTCGGCCGAGATCTTGTCGTCTTCCAGGAGCGACCGACGCGTCGAGACGAGCTGTTCCTCGCTCGAGGCCTTCTTGCCGAGGACGTCGGCGATCGCCACCTCGAGGTCGCGATTGCGGAGCGTGGCCAGCAGCTGGCCGGCCTTGACGTCGGCCCCGCCTTCGACGCCCGGCTCGATCTTCTCCACGACTCCTTCGATCTGGGCGAACACCTCCCGGCGATGGACCGGCTCGAGCGTGCCCTTCCCCTCCAGCCGCAGTTCGGCCGGCACGAACACCAGCGCCACCAGGCCGGCGAGGGCGGCGAGGGCCACGGTGATCGTCTTCGGCAGGTTCCGGGCCGTGGTCAGCACCCGCGACTTGCCCAGGAAGTTGAGCAACCCGTAGAGCGGCAGCCCGGTGTGCACCAGGGCGTTGGAGAGGGCCACCTTGCCGTGCTCTGCCACCAGCTCCACGCGGGCCCGGCGGCCGGCATCGAACGCCGACGACGAGAACCACTCGGCGACGAGGGCCCCGATCGGTGCGGGATTCTCTGCGGGGGCGGCCTCGGCCTTGGCCACCGCCACGGCGTCGACGCCGCCGGGCTTCACGACGGGCGTCGGCCGCGGCTTGGCCAGCGGGATGATCGCCAGGGCGGTGGCGTGCGATTCGTCGATGTAGTTCTCGAGCTCCTGCTCGATCTGCGGGAGCACTTCGGCGGCTGGATCGGGATGCCAGAGCGGGTCACCGGCCCGGACGACCACGCGGGCGAGGGCCTCGATCGCCTGCACGGCCGACGCCCGGCGTTCCACCGACTCCTGGCCGCTGACGGCCTCGAGCCGGAGCTTGCGGCCGCGCTTGACCAGCACGCTGACCCGGTCGCAGCCGATGATCCGCCGGGCCTCGTTGGCGATCACGAAGGCGGTGGCCACCGGATCGAGCGACTCGTGCACGGCGCGGCTGAATCGCTCCACCTGCGAGAGCGCCGACTGCTGGGCGTCGATCTCGGCGAGTTGCTGCCGCTGGTCGGCAAGCTGCTGGGCGTTGCGGCGGCGGTCGAGGTAGATCGCCGCCAGGCTCGCGACCTGCTCGGAAAACCGCAGGTAGCCCCGCTGGACGTCTTCCTGGTTGGGCTGGTGGAAGACCTCGATCAGCCCCGCCCGGCCCGCGGTGGAGTCGATGGGTGCGGAGATCACGAGCAGGCCGCTGCCGTTGCTGCCCGCGTCCTTGCCGTCGGGGCCGGTCACGGCTCCGCCGGGGGGCACGAGCAGCCCGGTCGGGCTGCCGAACAGGCCGCTCACCAGCCGGTTGTGCGCGTCGGTCGCCTCCGGCGTGCCGCCCACGCCCGTCGCCTCGATGCCCGCATGGCAGACCGGCTCGACCTGGCCGTTCTCGCCGACGAGCCAGACCACCTCCGCCACCGACTCCATGAGCCGGTGCATCTCCTGGCGGAGAAACCCGAAGAAGTCACCCACGGCGGCGTCGCTGTGGGCCATCTTCTCGAGGCGGGCCAGGAAGTCGTGGATCTCACGCTTCGCCCGCTCGATCTCTTCGGATTCGTCGTAGCTCGACATGGAGCGAGGCCTCGTGCCGCCCCGCTTTAGGCCTTGGCGGACTGCTGCTGGTGGACGACCCGCTTCTGGACGTCGGTCTCGAGCTGGCCGAAGGCCTGCTCGTGCCGGGCCACGGCCATCGACAGGGCGTAGGCGAGCCGCTTGGCCGTGAAGAAGTTGACGATGATCCGCTGCGTGAGCTGGATCGTCTCGGGCGAGGTGCCGGCCACCTGCTTGTTGAGGCCGAAGTCGACGATCAGCTCCTCGGGAGTGCCCGTCACGCGGCAGAAGTTGGCGTAGGTGGCGACGATGTGCGACTCGTCGACCGGAACCGGCATCGGCTGGGAGGGCTGGGATTCGTCGGCCATGATCGGTGCTCCGCGGGGGGAAAGGCGTGGATAAAGCCCGGCGTCGTGCCGGACGCGTTCCATACGGGCGAACCCCGCAGGGAGTTCGGAGTTTATCCACCGCACGGGAGGGGTACTACGACACCCCTGTGTTTCAGCGGTTTTTGCAAGCCCGCCGATGCCGCGCGAGCCACGCCGGCGACACGAACCTCCGCAGCAGGGCCCGCGCCGTGCGGATCGCGTCGGCCTGCCAGCCGCCCTCCAGGGGCCCCCGGTCGACGTGGAGCCCGTCGAACCGGAGCCGGCACGGCCAGCCCCGCGCCTCGGCCTCGGCGTTGAACCGCTCGCTGATCCGCAGGGTCCATGCGGCGCCGAGGGTCTCCCGCAGGGGCAGGAATCCGGCGTCGATCACGGCGGCCGGGTCGTCCACTGGCTCGGCCGAGCGTCCTGACACGCGGCCGCATCCCGCCCTGCCGCGGATCGGCCACCACCACGACTGCACCACCGCCAGGATCGCCCCCGCCGCCACGAGCCCGGCTCCCACGGCGTCGATCAGCGCCGCCGACGATGTCGTGGAAGTTGCCATGTCGCCGAAGGGGAGGAAGCATCTCGACAACAGCAGCTGCCCGGCAACGACGAGCGACGCAGCCACGCCGTGGCGGGTCGCGATGAAGTTCATGCCCGCCACGAGCAGGAGCACGAGCACCAGCCACCGCTCGATCACGTGCACGTCGGGCAACGAACCCGGCCGCACGAGCGCGGCCGAAGCCGCCGGCATCGCCAGCACCGCCGCGAGCGTTGCCACGATGAACTGCCAGACGCCGTGCTGCGGCCGCTTCGCTCCCAAGAGCGACATGATCGGGCACAGCGAGAGCGCCACGACCGCCAGCCGCACCGCCGCGGCCGCGGCCGGGTCGCCGAGGCCACCCGACGCACGGCTCCACGACTCCGCGGCGTAGGCCGCCGCCGCCGCCGCCGCCCAGCCGGCCGCGGGCACGGCGGTGGAGCCTCGCGCGAGCACGATGCCCGCGGCCGCCGCGGCCGCCACCACGACCGCCGCGACGGCGGAAAACAGCGGCGGGCTGGCGGCGGGAGGCATGGGGCCAGACTACTCTCTCCCGCCGGCGGCCTTTTGCTCATCGTGGTTCGATCGTGCCGGTTGGGAAGGCTGTCACGAATCCGCTCGCCCACGGCGGCCGAGACGACCGATCCACTCTCGGAAGGGCGGCGCGGGGCCGTCGCCACGCACCGGATACCGCCGCCGCATGATCCGCCTGAAACTCGCCGCCTCGGCGGCCTTGATTCTGCTCGTCGCTGCAGCCGAAGCGCCGGCGATCGAAATGTTTACCTACTTCGGCGACGGGAGCCGGATCGGGCTGCCGAGCCTCGAGGTGCCGATCGAGGCCTACCCGGGCATTCCGCTGCGCAGCGACCGCATCCGGGCGCGGCGGCGGGCCCAGCGGATGGGCCCGGGCGCGGCCGTGCGGGTCGGCCCCGGCACGCCGGTCGGCGGCGTCACCATCCGCGCCATGCCAACCACGCGGATGCCGGCCGTCGCGGAGCCGGTGCCGGCACCGAAGCCGATCGCGCCGGGCGTGGCGCAGCCGTACCGCTGACGCGGTGACGCTTCCGGATCACGACCAACGGATGGACGACATCTCCGGAAGCCCCAATCGCGTGAGCGATGGGGACCAGACCACATAGCCCAGCCCAGCCTTGCGCAGCCGTACCGCTGACGCGGTGACGCTTCCGGATCACGACCAACGGTCGCACGACATCTCCGGAAGCCCAAATCGCGTCAGCGATGGGGACCAAAGACCATCGCCCTCAGGCCGTCACTTGCTCTCGGGAGCAGCCGTGCCGGCTTCCTTCTTGAGTTTCGCGAGCAGGTCGACGGCATCCTGACGCGTCGCGAACATGGGCTCGTTGGCGAGCACCTCGTCGAGGATCTTCCGGGCCAGGTCCTTCTCGCCGCGGTCCACGAGAATCCGGGCCACGTAGAACGCCCCGTCGCTCGACAGGGCGTTGCTCCGCCGCACCTGCTCCAGGATCCGCTCCGCGTCTTCGCGGCGGCCCAGTTTGTAGAACACCCACGCCAGCGAGGTCACCGCCGGAATCTGTTGGGGGGTGTTTTCGCGGTACTTGGCGACGTTGGTGTCGGCCAGTTCGAGGGCCCGGCGGCGGGCCTCCTCGTCGTCGCTCTCGATCAGGACCAGCGCCAGCGAGTTGCTGACGTCGAAGTTGCCGGGGGACTGGAAGTGGGCCTCGTTGAGGAACTTTTCGGCAGTGGCGTAGTCGCGGGCCACGCGGGCCACAAGCCCGCGGACGAACTTCGCCTCGAGGCTCTTGGAGTCGAGCTTGAGGGCCGTGTCGGCCGCGGCCTTGGCGGCGTCGAAATCCCCTTGCTGCAGGTACCAGCGGGCCGCGAAGAGCTGCACCGCGGCATCGCTCGGAGCCGCCTTGATGGCGTCGAGGATCCACTTCTTCGCCGCATCGCGCTTCTTCGCCTCGTCGTTCCGCTGCGCCATGGCGACTTCGGGCAGCGGGGAGTTCTTGTCGATCTTCTTCGCTTCCCGAAACTGCTCGAGTGCCTCCTTCTCCTTGCCGAGCTGGAAGAGCACGTTGCCCATCCGCAGGCGGGAGCCGGCGGTGTCGGGGTCGAGCTCGATCCACTTCGCGAGGTGCTTCTCGGCGGCTTCCCACTGCTTCCGCCGCTCGGCCACGGCCGCGGTGCCGGCTTCGCAGCGGATGTCGAAATCACGCTTCCGCTTGGGATTCTCGTTGAAGGCGGAGGTCAGGGCGGTGGCCTTGTCGAAGAGCACGGCCGAGTCGGTGATGCGGCCCTCGCCAAACGCGAGGTCGCCGAGCTTCAGGTAGGCCTCCGGATCGCCGGGGAACTTCACCGCCGCGTTCTCCAGTTCCTCGCGGGCCGGGCCGAGCTGGCTGACGGCCAGCCAGAGAGTGGCCATCATCACGCCCGGCGGGGGCAACTTGGGATTGTTGCTCTTAGCCCGCTCGAGGATCGCGCGGCAGCCGTCGATGTCGCGGTCGCGGAACCGCGTGATGGCGTTGTTGATCTCCTTGTCCAGGGAATCGTCGGAGACGGCGTTGCCGATCAACGCCTGCGCCGAGATCTGCGCCCGCGCCAGGCTGCCGCCGCTCACCACCACCGCAGCCACGGCGATCACGACACCGCGGCGAACCAGCGACCTGAAACCGTACCCCATGCTCGCGACTCCCTGTGACTTCCTGCCTCGAACATCCCGGCCGCGGCCCCGCAGCCGCGGTCAGACAGTACTCTATCGCTGGATGGGCTCGAAATCCATGGGCCGGCCTGCGGGCCGGGGGCCGATGTTTCTCGGGGCGGTCTGCGAGCGCGAGGTGATGGTGGTCCCCCGGACCCGCGGGCTGTTCGTGGCCCGGGCCGTCTATGCCGGCACGCTGCTGGGCATCGTCACCACCTGCTGGCTCGTGCTCACCGGCACCCAGGCGATCGCCACCCCGGGAGACGCCGCCCGGTTCGGGGGCACCCTGATGCGGATCCTGGCCCCGCTGCAGCTGGCCCTGGCGATGCTCGCCGCCGCCCTGGCTGCGGTGGTGGCGGTCGGCGTCGAGAAGGATCGGCGGACGCTCGAACTGCTGCTCGTCAGCCGGCTCGGCGACGCCCAACTCGTGATCGGCAAGCTCGTGGGCAGCCTCCTCCGCGTGGGCCTGCTGCTGGTCGCCGCCGTGCCGGTGTTCGCCCTGGCGGCCACGTTCGGGGGGGTCACCTGGCCGCAGGTGGCGCGGATGTTCCTCGTCACGGCGGCGGCCGCCGGCGCGACGGCCGCGGTCGCCAACGCGATCGCCTTCTGGCGGGACACCACCTTCCAGGCTCTGGCGATCGTGGCCTGCGTGCTCGTGGGTTGGCTGGCCGCAGGTGAGGCCGCCGCGACCTGGGCCGCCGGGCCGGCCGTGGTCTCACCGGCCCGGGCCGTGTTCGCCGCCCTCTCACCCGAGGCCGGCGCCCCCCTGCCCTTCCTGGCGGTCTGCGGCGTGGTCGCCCTGGTGGCGACCGCGTGGGCCGTGGCGGGCGTCCGCCGGTGGAACACGGTCGTCGTGGTCCGCCCCGACGCGGTCGCGGCGGCCGGGCCCGCTCCGGCGCCGCGGCGGGTGTGGGCCAACCCCGTGCTCTGGCGGGAGATGCGGACCCGGGCCCACGGCCGCGCCATGGTCGTGGTGCGGCTCGCCTGGCTCCTCTCCTTTCTCGCGGCGGTGGCCGGCGTCGCCGCCGAGGCCAGGTCCGCGAGCCCCGACCGGATCGGGATCGCCGTCGCGATCGTGCCCACCATCCTCGCCAGCCTGATCGCGATCGCGGCGCTGGCCGTCACCAGCGTGACGTCGGAGCGGGATCGCGGCACGTTCGACCTGCTGCTCGTCAGCGACCTCGAGCCGCGCGAGTTCGTCTGGGGCAAGCTGCTGGGTGTGGTGGGTTCGGCCCCGGAACTCGTCGTCCTGCCGCTGGCCCTGTGCCTCGGGCTTGCGCCGCTGGGGATCGCCACCTGGGAACACGTGGCCTACCTCTGCCTCGGGCTGGCGGTGCTCTCCTGCTTCGTGACGGTGCTCGGCCTCTACGCCGGGCTCTCCCACGCCACGTCGCGGCAGGCGATCGCCGTGGCCCTGGGAATCGTCGCCTTCCTGTTCGTCGGCGTGGCCACCACGATGCGGATCATGGTCGCCTTCGGCGGCAGCTTCGAACTCCAACTCGCGCCGTTCCTGGCGGCGATCGTGGGGGGCGCCGTCGGCCTCTACGCGGCGCTCTCCGCCCGCAACCCGTCCCCCGCGGTCGGCTGGGCGTCGGCCCTGTTGCCGGCCCTGACCTTCATCGCCATCACCGGGTTCCTCCAGGGGAGCAGCCTGCAGGTCTTCCTGGTGGTCCTGGCGGCCTACGGCTTCGGCACCGCGGCGCTGCTCGTGCCGTCGATCGCCGCCTTCGACCTGCTCACCGGCCGGACCACGACCGGCGAGTGAGCATCCGCGGCGGAGCTCTCGTGGACGCCCAAAGCCAAGGGCAAGCACCTCTCGGCGTACCGACTGCACGCGCACTTCGAGGTCCTCAGCGGCAGGGCTGCCCCGAGCCCGCCCCACGCGAGGCTCAGTCCCCATCGCTCACGCGATTGGGGCCTCCGGTGCGGGGTCCGGGGGGGTGCGCCGCGGGTTGCCGTGAACCCACGTCAGCCGTGCGTCGCCCCGCCCCGCATCTGCCGTGCCGAACAGGAGTGGCATCCTGCCCTCCACGCGCTCGATGCTTCCTCCCCTCCGCCATCCATGGCTGCGCGGAGGAAGCAACGCCGGCACCCGGACACGGGCAGCCCGCCGCACGAGAGCGAAGAGCGTGGGCGCCTGTCGACGACGCGTTGAGCCCCCTCTGCGGCCCACTCGTCGCTGCACCTGATCACGGTGCGCTCTAGCCCTGAAACAAGCGAGTGCGAAGCGCGCCGCACTGCCATTTCGGCATGGAGAGTCGGCGCACAACTTGTCCGCCCGGCGCCGCATCGGCCGCTTGAGTGGCTCGTGTTGTCGGAAGTCTCATGTCGAT
>VGYR01000168.1 GCA_016872925.1 Planctomycetota bacterium | reverse complement strand
ATCCGGGAGCGGAACCGCGTTGCGTGAGCGCAGGCGGGACGCGGGTTGGAAACCCGCGCTACGACCGGCAGGACGCCGTGAGGAGCACGGGTTTTCAACCCGTGCCGAATCCGGGAGCGGAACCGCGTTGCGTGAGCGCAGGCGGGACGCGGGTTGGAAACCCGCGCTACGACCGGCAGGACGCCGTGAGGAGCACGGGTTTTCAACCCGTGCCGAATCCGGGAGCGGAACCGCGCCGGCGGTACGGTGGCGCGCTGCCGGACGCCGCTGCGGCCCCCATCGCTCACGCGATTGGGCCTTCCGTATGCGTGAGCGCCGGCGCTACGACCGGCAGGACGCCGTGAGTAGCACGGGTTTTCAACCCGTGCCGCCTACTCGGCGGCTCCGTCGCGCAGCCGGCGCCGGTTGGCGACCAACGCGTCGAGCGCCCGGGGGTTGCCGGCGATGATCCGCAGGAAGAGGTCGTCGAGCAGGTGCCGCATGGCGGCCTCGTAGACGAGATCCTCGACATGCGGCTGCGGGTCGTGCGCCGCGACGAGCAGGCAGGCGTCGGCCGCGAACGAGAGCTTGCCCGTCCGCCGCAGGAGCACCAGCACGCGGCCGCCCGCCCCCTTCATCTCGCGGCAGGCCCGCAGCCACTCGCCCCCTTCTCCATGGCCACAGATCACGAGCAGCAGGTCGCCGGTCTTCGCCGCCGACAGGCTGGTGATCAGGTCCTGGGGCTGCACCTGGGCGATCGCCCGGTGGCCGAGGAGCGTCATGCGGGCGGCCAGCGACCGGGCCGCCTCGCCGTCGACGCCTTCCCCGGCGATGAAGAGCATCTCCGCCTCCGCCAGCGAGCGGGCCGCCTCCTCGACTGCCGTCGGCGGGGTCAGGCCGCGGGTCTCGCGGGCCGCGGCGGTTTTGCTTCGCCAGAGCACGTCGGCCCGGGCCGCTTCGGCGTCGCCCGCGGCCGAAGCCGTTTCGTGGGCCATGGCCCGCGCGACCGACTCCGTGATCGAGATCTTCAGGTCCGGGTAGCCCTTGTAGCCCAGCCGCTGCGCGAACTTCACGATGCTCGACTGGCTCACGTTCAGCGCATCGGCGAGTTGCTGCGACGAGTAGTCGCGGAGCAGCTGCGCGTTGGCGAGGATGTAGTCGGCGATCCGCCGGTCCATGGCCGACATGCGGCCGCGTTCGGAGCGGAGTTTGGCGAGGGCTGGCATGACGCGTCGGAGGGGCGGGAACCGGGAGGATCAGGCGTCGAGGGTCTCGAGGCCCTGCACCGCCTTGATGCCGAGCCCCGGGGAGTCTCCGATCGTAATCTCGGCGTCGTTGAAGCACACGTTGCTGTCGACCGGGTTGAATCGGCCCAGCGAGGGGCCGTCGAGATCGACCCGCGTGATCACCTCGGACCGGGCCACGGCCAGGTGGGCCGCCGCCGCCACGCTGATCGCCCCCTCCAGCATGCAGCCGATCATGCATTCCACGCCGTACGTCGCGGCGAGGTCCGCGATCCGCAGGGCCGTGGTGATGCCGCCGGTCTTCATCAGCTTGATGTTGATGATGTCCGCGGCCCGCCGCTGGATGATTTCCGCCACGCCGGTGACGCCCGTCACGCTCTCGTCGGCAACGACCGGCGCGTCGATCCGCTCGGTCACGAACAGCATGCCGGCGAGGTCCCACGACCTGACCGGCTGCTCGACAATGTCGAGCCGCACGCCGGCATCCTCGAGCTGGTGCAGCGCCCGCACGGCCTGCTTGGGCGTCCACCCCTGGTTGGCGTCGAGCCGGATGACGGCCCGGCCCGCGATCGCCGCGTGCACGGCCTTGACCCGCTCCACGTCGACGCCCGGATCCTTGCCCACCTTGAGCTTGAGCGCCTCGAAGCCCCGGTCCACGGCGGCGACCGCGTCGGCGACCATCTTGTCGATGTAGTCGACGCTGATCGTGACGTCGGTGGTGATCGACGGATCGCCTCCACCGAGCAGCTTGTAGATGGGGGCGGCGTAACGCTGCCCGAAGAGGTCGTGGAGCGCGATGTCGACCGCGGCCTTGGCGCTCGTGTTGCGCTTGAGTGCGCCTCGGACCCGGCCGGTCAGGAGCATGAGGTTCTCGCAGTCCTCGCCGATCAGGAGCGGAGCCAGATGCCCCTGGATCGCGTCGAGGATGCCGCCGTGGGTGTCGCCGGTGATCCGGGCCGTGGCGGCGGCGCTGCCGTAGCCGACATGGCCGTCGTCGGTGTCGATCATCACGACGATGTCGTCGATCTCGTCGACCGACCGCGTCGAGGTCTTGAAGGGCGTCGTCAGCGGCACGCGGAGCCGGGCGAAGCGAAAGCCGGTGATGATCATGGCGACTCGCAGGCTGGCGGGGGAAGGACGCGAACGACCGCGGTGACGGCATCGACCGCGGCCCCGTCGTCGATGTCGAGGAACCGCTGCACCACCACGCCGTTGACGGCGGTGCCCGCGGCGCGGCCGTCGTGGGTGTCGTGGATCACCCACGTGCCGACGTCGTCGTGCCCGAGCACCATCATCACGTGCCGCCGGGTGAACACAAGATCGCCCGGAAACAGGCCTTGTACGGCCGCCAGACGGCGATTCCGCGGCCAGTCGGCGGCCACCGCGGTGGTCGAGAGGGCCGGGCAGACGGCCTGGTCGCGGGTGTTCCGCGGGATCGCGATGCCGAGGCTGGCGTAGACGTCGCGGACGAAGCCGCTGCAGTCGCGGGCCTCGAAATCGTGGCCCCAACCGTAGCGCTCGCCGAGAAACTTGAATGCCTGCCGCAGGAGGTTGGCCCGCGTGGCCGGCAGCGGGCCGGCGCGGGTGTCGGCCGACCGGGGCAGCAGCGCGGGCGCAAGCCGCAGCGTTCCGTCGGGCTCGCGGATCGGCAGCTCGACCACCACCGAGGCGGCGGGGGACTGGCCGTTGACCGGCTTCGCGGCGGGCCAGGTGCGGAGTTCGGGCAGCACCGCGCCCATGTCGAGATGCACCTTGGATGCGGCAGGCAGTTCGGGTGTGAAGGCGGTGGCCGCGCCGGCCCCCGTGACCACCCGCGACGAGCGGGCCGCATAGGCGAGCACCTCGTCGCGCGGGCCGAAGGCGAGCGCCTGCGATGCCACCCAGCCGTCGTACGACGGGCCGATCACGAACGTCCAGCCGCTGTCTCGAGTCGCATGGATGGCGGCCACCGGCGTGCCCGGAAAGAAGGCCGTCTCCTGGAACTGGTCGATGTCGGCATCGCCGCCGCGGGCGATCACGCGGTCGGCCGTCGGAAAGCCGCGGATGGCGGCGCGGCGCACCACCAGGGCGAACCGCGGCTCCACCACGGCGGGCACGGCGTCGACGGCCAGCAGGTCGAGCCAGCGACGGCGATCGTGTTCGCCGACCTCGCCCCCCGCCGCGAAGGCGAGCGGCTTGTCGGGCAGCCGGCTGCGGCGGGCGATGCGGGCGGCCACGTCGTCGCGGGCGAGCGTGGCCGGGAGGCGGGCGAGATCCGTCAGCGACGGCTCCGCGTCGAGCATCTGCCGGTTCTGATCCTGCACCGCGGCGGCATCGGCGAGCACCCGGTCGGGCTCCGGACAGCGGGCGATCCAGTAATCCGCGTCGAGACGATCGCCTGCGTCGGCCGAGGCGACGAGCGGCCCGGCGAGGGCGGCGGCCGCCAGCAGAAGGACCGCAGCCACGTCAGCCTCCCCCGCCGAGCGCGGGCAGGAACGACGCCAGGGCGATGCCGATCGGAGTGCCCACCACGTAGCCCAGGAGCCCCAGGAGGACGCCGACGGGCGCGAGCGCCGGGGCGTGCGCGGCGGCGAGCACGGGAGCCGAGCCGACGCCGCCGACGTTGGCCAGCGAGGCGATGCCGCAGAGCGCGAGGTCGAGGTGGAAGAGCCGGGCACACCCCGCCAGCAGCACGGCGTGGACGGCCAGAACCGTGAACCCGGCGGCGACGCAGGCGGGGGCCCGCTCCAGGCCCGCGAGGCTGGCCGTCGACGCCATCGTCACGACCACCAGCGCGAGCAGCGACGAGGCGACGGCGTCGGAGCCGGGCACCCGGGCCAGCGGCGTGACCGCGGCGATGCAGCCGGCCGCCGTGGCGAGCAGGATCGTCCACGAGGTCGCCGAGAGCACGCCGAGCGAGGGGAGCCGGTCGGCGACCGCGGCCGACGCCGCACCGACGAGCAGGCCTCCGCCGAGCCAGACGAGCACGTCGGCGGGCACGAACCGGCCCGGCGCCGGCGCGGCGACCGGCCGCGCCCGCTCCGCCGAGTCGGCGGCGCCCGCCCAGCGATTGAACCTGGCCGCCAGCGGCACGCTCACGAACAGCGCGAGCACCCAGGCGGTGTAGCAGACGGTGTCGGTGACGAGGGCCAGCGAGACGGTGTCGGGCGTGGCGTCGATCGCGCGGCTCACGGCCACGAGGTTGGCCGTGCCCCCCACCCAGGTCGCCCCCAGCGCCGAGAAGACCTGCCAGCCGTCGGCCGACAGCCACGGCCGCCAGAGCAGCCATGCGACCACGACGCCGACGACGATCGTGAGCGTCGAACAGGCCGCGGCCCCGAGCACCCGCGGGCCGAGGGCGGCGATCGCCCGCAGGTCGCAGCGCACGAGCATCAGGAAGACAAGCGCCGGCAGGAGGTTGGCGAGGATCCCGCTCCGCACCGCCTCGATGCCCGGCGAGGCCTGCCAACAGCCCGCCATGGCCAGGGCCGTCGCGGCCGCGTAGGAGAGCACGATCGGGGGCAGAACCTCGAACAGCCGCACCGGAAACCGGGCCGCCACCGCGGGAAACGCGCCCGCCACGAGCAACAGCACCCCCGCGAAGACGACCGGTGAATCGACCATGGGAAGGATGATAGAACCATGGGCATGGCCCACGCAAAACCAACGCCGCGGCTCTTCTGCCTCGCGGCTGTGATCGCCGCGTTCGGAGGCCGGCATGCCGGGGTGGTGCAGGCGGCCGACGAGGTGGTCGTGCTCGCCAACCGCGACGACGACGACCACGACGGCCTGCCCGATGCGGACGACGACCGGGTCAACGGCGCGGCCGACGCCCGCGATCTCGGCACCCTGGTGATCCCGCTGCCGGCTGGCACGACCCGCGTGCGGCTCTCCGCGGGCGACCTGCCGCTGCGGTTCTACCGGCCGGAGGGGGGCTCGTGGCGGCACCTCGGTCGCGGCACGGCGGAGGTGGACGTGGCCGCGGGCGTTGCAGACGACCTCGTCGTCCACGTGGAAGGCCTGCAGTGGACGGGGATGCCGCCGGGGGCGGCCGGCGCGGGCGTCGTCCGCGTGGAGCGGATCGCCGGCTCCGGTGCGGCGGAGCCGCTCGAGATTCCCGTGCGGATCGCGCCGGTGCGGCTGCTCCCCTCGACCGCGCCGGTCAAGGAGGCCTACATCGCGACCGGCCGCTACGACAACGCGGCGTTTCTCGAAGCGTTTCGCGGACTGCTCGAACCGCTCGGCGTGCCGCTGCGGGAGCACGCCACCCGCGACTGGCGCGAGATGTGGATGCAGGACACGATGGAGGTGGGCGTCGCGGCCGCCGAGGGCTCCGCGATGAGCGTGGTGCTGGCCGGCCTGCGGGGGGCTGACACGTTTCCCCCCACGCTGCTCGGCCCCGACGTGGCGGTGGCCGAGGTGGCCGGGCCGCGGACGCTCGCCGGGGGCGACGCCTGGGTCGACTGGTACGGCAACCTCGAGGTCTCGCCGCCGACGGCCGCCCATCCGGCGGGCCGCGTGATCCACGGCCGCAATCCGCTCACGGGCTGCACGTTCCACCCGGACGTCGTGGCCTTCCTGACCGCCCAGCGGACGCAGCCGCCGGTGTGGATCGACACGTCGTGGCTGTTGATCAAGCACGTCGACGAGATCGTGGCCTTCTTGCCGGGCCGCGACGGCCAGACCGTGATCCTCGTGCCCGATCCCGAGGAAGGCCTGCGGCTTGCGGCCGAGGCACATGCCGCGGAGCCGGTCACGGAGCACCTTCGCGAGGCCAATCAGCGGATTGCCCGGCGGATCGCCGGCATGCTGTCGGGCGCCGGCAATGCGGGCCTTGCCGGCGCCTCGTCGGGCGACGAGGGGGCCGCGGCCGGAGGACTGCTCGCCCTGCTCGGGCTCGACGAGAGCCGGGTCGTCCGCCTGCCCGTCGTCTTCGAGGTCCCGGCGGAGGGGCTTCTGGCCGACGGCGGCGTGACCGACGCGGCGTCGCTCTGGAGCAATCCCGTCAACGCCCTGTTCGTCAACGGAGTCGTGATCTGCGGCGCGGCCGGCATGCCCGAGGCGGTCCGCGAGACCTGCCGCGAGCGATTCCTCGCGGCGGGTGCCGACCGCGTGGAGTTCATCGACGACGGCGTCTACCAGAAGAACCACGGCAACGTGCACTGCGCCACCAATACCCGGCGGGAGTGACGAGAGCCGGGTGGCGCGATAGATTTCCTGGATCGTTCGGATTCCTGGTGCAAGGAGTGCTCGTGATGTGTTTTCCGCGGACCGTTGGCGAAGTGACGACCGGCAGGCGCCGGTTCCTGATGGCCGCAGTGCTGGTGGCCGCAATCCCCGTGACCGGCGGCTGCGGCAAGAAGGATCCCTTCGGCCGGCAGCCGCTCGAGGGCACGATCACCTGGGAAGGCAAGCCGATCGCGATGGGGGCGATCGCCCTCGAACCGGCCGAGGGTCAGCCGGCGGGAGCCAACGCATCCATCGACAACGGAAAGTTTTCGATGCCGCGGGAAACCGGCCCGTGCCCCGGGAAATACAACGTCTGGATCCGTGCGTTCGAAAACGCTGGCGCCGACCCCAGCACTCGCGAGACAAGGCAGATCCTGCCGCGAAAGTTTCTCGATGCACCGCCAGCCAGCGTGACGATCGAGCAGGTCAGTGACGACAAGCCGAACGTCCTGACCATCGACCTGAAGTAATCGGCTCGGCGTGCGTCCGATTGGAGAATCGGACGCAGAAAACCACTTCCGTCATTGCGCCAGGTCACCGGCCTGCGACGTCGACATGGCCCGCCATGCAGGAAGTGAAATCCCTTCTTCGACAAGGGTGATCGATGCGTCGCACATGCCGGCGATCACGCCGCCGCGGTGACGACTTCGAGCGGTCATGACGTAGTCGCTGTCTGTCTGGCAGGGAAGGCCCTGGGTTGGCTGATTGACGCAGTAGTTGAGTTGCAGTTGGTCGTTCGAGGAGGTATTCGGCTGGTAAAACCCGTTGAAAACGGCCCCGGGGCCCCACCAGGTGAAGCCGCGTAGGTCCGAGTTCGCACCGTCGTTGCTGCCCAACAGAATCTCCGAGACCATCAACGTCTTCGAAAGCCCGTCGGGAATGTCCTTGAACCTCACGATCGGTCGCGTCGGAGCCCGCGTCGAGCGTCCGTTCCGGATGAACGGCGCTCCACCGAACGTGACGCCCAAATAGGGACTGTTGTCACCTTGCAAGCGATTGGTGTTGCCGGCGTTGACCACATAACTGTGCTTGGTTCGATTGCCCTGCGCGGTCGCCACACCGCTTGAGTCAGCGTTGTCACTTGGGCATCGTAGTCCTGCGATCACGGTCCGCGTCACGGTGTCGTTCACCGCGCTCGAGTACTGGGCAATCGCACCCGATGACGTCGTTCCGGTCTTCCAACCCTGATAGGCGTTGAACAGCGTCTGCTGCTCGATGTATGGCAAAATCGCGACCTGCCAGGTGCCAAAACTGCCCCCCGTCCCGTAGTCGCTCGCCGGCAGGGCGTTGTTGGCGCTGTGCAGCGCGTGGAAGGCCAGGCAGACCTGCTTGATGTTGTTCGTGCAGGAGATCCGCCTGGCGGCCTCGCGGGCACTCTGCACGGCCGGCAGGAGCAGCCCGATCAGGGTCGCGATGATCGCGATCACGACGAGCAGTTCGACCAGCGTAAACCCGCCGTGTCGCTGGCCACCGCACCGAAGCAGCCCGGATAACAGCCGTGCCCGTGTCATTCGATACCCCTCTCCGACGTGTGATGAACGCCTGCGGATCCCACAATGATAATCTTACGTCCTCGCGCGGAAAGGGCCAATACTTCTACTTTACGACAGAGGCCCGCCCGATGTGGGCGGGCCTCTTCGGGGCGGCTGGGGGCGAGGACGACGCCTCGCTGGCACTCAACCTTCCGACCGCCGCTTCCGCGACGCGACCAGGCCGATCACCGCGAAAGCACTCCCCATGACAGCGTAGGTCGAGGGCTCCGGCACCGTGAAGATCATCGCCTGGATGCCCTGGTTCGTGCTCATCGCGTAAACCACCTGCTGATACTGATTGAGCGTTGCGCCCCACTGGAGGCCGCCCGTGCCGTTGCCATTAGGGGGGAAAGTGCCCACCACGGTGGAACCGGTCGTCAGCAAGGTGGCGGAAAGAGGGTTAGTGATGTCATAGACCGAGATTCCTGAATTGTTCGTATCCACAAGAGCCAAGAGCGACTTGCCGTCGAGCACGGTGTAGTCGAGCGGTCGAGCGGCGACTCCCGTCGCGATCGCGGCTGTGACAGTGGCCCCAGTGTTACTCAGCGTAGGGGCGGCGACGAAGTCCGTGAGCTTTGCGCTCGCACCCTGAGTTCCGATCACGGTATCGGCGTCGACGAACGAGATGCCAAGGCGGTAGTCGTTGGAGGTAGTCAGCGTAGTCGGAATGTTGCGATAAATCGTGTTCGTGTTCGAGCCGTCGAGCGACCCGATCATGAAGTTGCTGTTATTCGGCAGACCGGCTGTCGTGCCCGATGACGTCGAACCTGCAGAAGTGAACTTGGCACTGGTACCCGAGCCGTAGACGGCGAAGGAGTCGCCGTATCGGAAGGCACCGCTCGTCGTCTGGGGATTCACCTGCGAGAACACCACGCTCGGGCCGTTGGTGTCGCTCTCGCCCGTCCAGCCGTAGATCTTGAAGGGGCTGAGGGCATTCGAGCCGCTCTGAAGGTTCGGCACGTAGATCAAGCCGTCATCGGTAACGCCAGCACCCATCAAGGCGAGCGTGCCGCCGCTGACGCCGGTCGTGTCCATGGTCTTGATCACGGCTCCTGACGTACCGTCGAGAATCGCCACGAAGTTGCCCTTATTGCGGCTCGGCAAGACCAAGTTATTGGTGACCGGATTCCAACCGATGCCTCGCTCAGAATCTTTATTCGAAAGATAGGGGTTTGAGTTGGGAGCCAGCCAGCCGTTCGAGCCGAACGTCGTCAACGGTGCGAGGGTCGCCTGGCCGAATGCGGTGGAGCACACGAAGTTGCCGGCCAACAGGGCGATTGCCCCGACGGCGACGAGGGCGAGTGCGGATCGATTCTTTCTTGTGGTGCGGAGAGACATGACATCAGGCCACTGGGATGACTGGGTGAAGGGAATCGCCCCTTCCGAATGAACCCATGCGCAAACCGGATGCCAGTGCTCACAGCTTTGGTGATGGAGATGTAAAGCTCTTTTGGCAAATGACTTGCGACGCACTCGTGTTCGGCACGGGCCGTGCTGTCGGCTGATTCTGGGCTCTTCGGGGATTTCCGTGGCTGGAGAGTGTCGACGGGCGTACAGGTTCAGGAATGGGGAAGTGCATGGCTGACGGCGTGATCAGTGGGGCCGAAACCCACTGCATTCACCCTCAAAGGCTGCCT
>VGYR01000167.1 GCA_016872925.1 Planctomycetota bacterium | reverse complement strand
CGTCGTAAAACTGACCACCAGAAAAGCGTTCGGCTTTCGGACCGCGAAAGGCATTGAAATCGCGTTGTTTCATGTCCTTGGCAAACTACCGGAGCCAGAATCAACCCACAGATTCTGCTGAGGAGGCGTTTTTTATGCGCTCAGCGCGAATCGCGCAAGCCCAACTTCGCTTGGATAAGGACTAGAGGTTCAAGTGCGGCCCGAGGCGGCAGCCGGCTCCCCCCGCGGAGACGACCGGCGGCGCGTCATCCCGCGGTCGCCTCGTCCGTCAGTTCGATCGCCTCAAGGTCGAGTTCCCGGCCGGCACGGATGTCGCCGCTCGGCACCCCGCACGCTGGGCAGGTGAACTTCCGGACGTCGGGGAGGGCGAACTCCCGCTCGCAGGCCGCACACCAGATCGTCACCGGCACCTTCACGATCCGCAACTCCGCGTCCGACGCAGGTGTCCCCTCGCGGACGAGGTCGAAACCGAACCGCAGGGCGTCTTCGTGGACGCACGAGAGCGCACCGATCCGCAGCGTGATCGCGGCGACCCGCCCCGGGCCCGCTTCACGGACGCGTTCGGTGACCAGCTCCACGACCCGGTTCGCGATCGAGAGTTCGTGCATGGCGGGTGATGCCAGGAGTCGGGCCGAGTCGGCCGGGCCATCATACGGCGGCCGCCGGTATCCGCGGCGGAAAACCCGCCGCGTAGACTTCGGTCGGCGACACCTCCCCGTCCGCCCGCGGCTCGCTCGCCGTCTGGATGTGATCGACGCGGGAAGATCGCCACCGACCAGGTCGTCACGCCCGCGGCCTGGAACATCGACCCCCAGAATGCGACGAAGGTTCACGGTCCGATGGAGCAGTCGTTCATCGGGGCTCCGATCAGGGCTCCGGCCGATCCCGTGAAGCTGGGTCACGTGGCCCGATCGTTCGACTCCTGTTTCGTCTGCGCCGTTCGCGCCTTCGATGGCACGACCGGCGGCGAGCCGGCCAGTGTCCGGACCGGCGAGACGGGGTGATGCCGCCTCGCGTGCTGGTGATCGGCTGCGGAAACCTGCTCCGGGGCGACGACGCCGCCGGGCCGGTGCTGGTCCGGCGGATGTGGGCGCGTGGTCTGCCGCGCGGGGTGCGGTGCGCCGACGGCGGCACCGGCGGCATGGACGTGGCGTTCCAGATGCGGGGCGTGCCGCGGGTGGTCCTCGTCGACGCGTGCAGTTCGGGCAGCGAGCCAGGCACGCGCTTCGAGGTGCCGGGCGCGGAGGTCGAGCACCTGCCGCCGCTGTCGGGAATCAACCTCCACGCCTTCCGCTGGGACCACGCCATCGCCTTCGCCCGCTGGCTGCTCAAGGAGGAGTACCCCGCGGATGTCACCGCCTACCTGGTCGAGGGACGGCGGTTCGAGGTCGGGGAAGGACTCTCGCCACAGGTCGATGCCGCCGTCGATCGGCTGGTGGACATCCTGCTCGACGGCCTCTCTCCGGCGGAGGCTCCGGCATGACCGCAGCGCACCCCCGCACCGCTCCGGGCGGCGAGGATCTCGAGGCCCTCGCCACCCGGGCCGACGGCGCGCTTGCGGGAGTCGACTTGAGTCGGGCGACCGTTGGCTCCTGGGAGCGACGGTTTCCTAGAATGACCCGCGTGCAGCGCGCTCCGGAACCAGCCGTGGCGAGAACGCGTGGTCGGTGAGGTGGCCCATGTGCCTGGCGGTGCCCGGACAGGTCGAGTCGATCCACGAGGCGAACGGCATGCGGATGGGCCGCGTGAACTTCGGCGGCGTGATCAAGGAGATCTGCCTCGCCTATCTGCCCGACGTTGCGGTGGGCGACTACACGATCGTGCACGTGGGCTTCGCGATCTCGAAGATCGACGAGGCCTCGGCCCGGGCCACGCTCCAGACCTTCGCCGACCTGGGCCTGCTCGAGGAGGGGCTCGCGGACCTCCGCGATTCGGAGCCGGCCGACCTCGCGAACGACGCCCCATGAAGCACCTCGCCGAATATCGCGACGCCGACACGGCGCAGCGACTCGCCGCCGAGATCCGCCGGATCGTCACCCGGCCCTGGGCGATCATGGAGGTCTGCGGCGGCCAGACGCACTCGATCATCCGCAACGGCGTCGACCAGCTCCTGCCTCCCGAGGTGGAGCTGATCCACGGCCCGGGCTGCCCGGTCTGCGTCACCCCGCTCGAGACGATCGACAAGGCGCTCGCGATCGCGGTCCAGCCAGGCGTGATCTTCTGTTCGTTCGGCGACATGCTCCGCGTGCCCGGCTCCCGGGAAAACCTGGTCTCGGCGAAGGGCCGCGGGGCCGACGTCCGCGTGGTCTATTCGCCGCTCGACGCCGTGAAGCTCGCCCGGGAGCATCCCGACCGCCAGGTCGTGTTCCTGGCGATCGGCTTCGAGACCACGGCCCCGGCCAACGCCATGGCCGTGAAGCTCGCCGCCCGGCAGGGACTCGGCAACTTTTCGATGCTCGTCTCCCACGTGCTCGTGCCGCCCGCGATCGAGGCCATCATGCGGAGCCCGGGAAATCGGGTGCAGGCCTTCCTCGCCGCGGGCCATGTGTGCAGCGTGATGGGCACGTGGCAGTATCCGCCGCTCGCCGGACGGTTGCGCGTGCCGATCGTGGTGACGGGCTTCGAGCCGCTCGACCTGCTCGAGGGAATCCGCCTCACGGTGCTCCAGCTGGAGGCGGGCCGCCACGAGGTGGAAAACGCCTACGCCCGCGTGGTGAGCGAGCGGGGCAACGAGCCGGCCCAGGAGGTGATCGCCGAGGTGTTCGAGGCCGTCGACCGGGCCTGGCGCGGGATCGGCGTGATCCCGGCGAGCGGCTGGCGGCTCGCAAAGGGCTATCGCGAGTTCGACGCCGAGCGGCGATTCGCCGTCGGGCATGTGACGGCCGCGGAGTCGCCGCTGTGCAGGAGCGGCGAGGTGCTCCGGGGCACCCTCAAGCCCAACCAGTGCCCGGCGTTCGGACAGGAGTGCACGCCGCGGACGCCGCTGGGCGCCACGATGGTGTCGAGCGAAGGAGCCTGCGCCGCCTACTTCCACTCCGGCCGGTTCGCCCCGGCGGGGTCGTGACGGGGCGGCCGAGGATGCCGCATCGCAGGGTTCAGCCGTCGACGAGCAAGACCATGTCCACCCAACGCGCGTCATCGCCATCCGGCTTCACCTGCCCGCCGCCGCTGCGTGACTATCCGCACGTGGTCATGGGTCACGGTGGCGGCGGCGCCCTGACACGCGACCTGATCGAGCACGTCTTCCTGCCGGCGTTTTCCAATCCCCTCCTCGATCGGCTCGGGGACTCGACGGTGCTGGACTTCCCGGCCGACCTCGCCGGCGGCGGGCGGCTGGCCGTCTCGACCGATTCCTACGTCGTCCGGCCGATTTTTTTCCGGGCGGCTCGATCGGCGACCTGGCCGTGAACGGCACCGTGAACGACTTGGCGATGAGCGGAGCGCGACCGCTCTGCCTCACGGCCGGCTTCATCATCGAGGAGGGGCTGCCGATGGGCGACCTCGTCGAGGTGGCCCGCCGCATGGGACTCGCCGCCGGCCGCGCCGGTGTGCGGGTCGTCACCGGTGACACGAAGGTGGTCGAACGAGGCCGCGGGGACGGCGTGTACGTCAACACAACCGGCGTGGGGTTGGTGCCGGCCGGCATCGACGTCGGCGGCGGTCGCGCGCAGCCTGGCGACGTCGTGATCGCGAGCGGCACGCTCGGCGATCACGGCATGGCGATCATGAGCGTTCGGGAGGGGCTCGAGTTCGAGGCGGAGATCGCCAGCGACACCGCGCCGCTCCACGGGCTCGTGGCCGCGATGCTCGCCGTCTGCCCGACAGTCCGCGTGCTCCGCGATCCGACCCGCGGCGGCGCCGCCACGAGCCTCAACGAGATCGCCGCCGCGGCCGGCGTGGGCATCGCCCTGGACGAGGCGACGATCCCCGTGCGGCCGGTGGTTGCCGCGGCCTGTGAGATCCTCGGCCTCGACCCGCTCCAGGTGGCCAACGAGGGCAAGCTGCTCGCCGTCGTGCCCGCCGATGCGGCGGACCGCGTGCTCGGCGCGATGCGATCCCACGAGCATGGCCGCGACGCCGCGGCGATCGGCAGGGTCGTCGACCGTCATCCGCGGATCGTGGTGATGGGGACCGGCATCGGCGGCACGCGGATCATCCCCATGCCGCTCGGCGAGCAGCTCCCACGGATATGCTGATAGGGGCGGCACCGGAAAGTCCATGCCAGGATCACGATCGTGAAACAGTGGCTCGCGTTATTCATCCCCTGCCTGGCCGCGGCCGCCGTCGGCGCCGCCGAGCCGCGCCGGCCGAACGTGCTCTTCATCTTCACCGACGACCACGCACAGCATGCCCTGTCGTGCTACGGCTCGAAGGTCAACCGCACGCCCCACCTCGACCGCCTGGCATCCGGCGGCGCCCGCTTCCTCAACTCGTTCGTCACCAACTCCATCTGCACGCCGAGCCGGGCCACGCTCCTCACCGGGCAGTATTCCCACACCAACGGCGTGCCCATCTTCACGCCGTTCGATGGGAGCCGGGATCACCTCGGCAGGCGGATGCAGGCCGGCGGCTACCACACCGGGATGATCGGCAAGTGGCATCTCGGCAGCGATCCGACCGGCTTCGACCGCTGGATCGTGCTGCCTGGTCAGGGCAGTTACCGCGACCCGACGTTCCTCGTTCCCGGTGGTTCGCTCACCGTCGCGGGCCACTGCACGCAGATCACCACGGACCTGGGGCTCGAGTTCCTGCGAACCCGACCGCCGGACAGGCCCTTCTTTCTCATGCTCCATCACAAGGCGCCGCACCGTGAGTGGACGCCCGACGAGGCGAACCGACGGAAATTCGCCGGCGCTCTGTTTCCCGAGCCGGCGACGCTGTTCGACGAGTACGCCACGCGGCCGGCGGCGCTGCCGGAGAACCGGCAGACCATCGCCCGCGACCTCACCCGCCGCGACCTCAAACTCGAGCCGCCGGCGGAGCTGGCCGGCAAGGAGCGGCAGCAATGGCTGGCCGAGAAGCCGATGGAGCTGGAGGTCGACGGGAGACGGCTCGCCGGCTGTGATCTCGTCCGCTGGAAATACCAACGGTTCATGCAGGATTACCTCGCCTGTGTGCAGGGCGTCGACGACGGCGTGGGCCAGGTGCTCGACTGGCTCGACGCCGAAGGGCTCGCCGACGACACGATCGTGATCTACACCACCGACAACGGCTGGTATCTCGGCGATCTGGGCCTCTACGACAAGCGGTTCATGTACGAGCCGGGGCTGAGAGTCCCGCTGCTCGCCCGGGGGCCGGGCATCGCGGCGGGCACGACGCCCGATTCGTTCGTCGCCAACATCGACCTCGCCCCCACGATCCTGGACCTCGCGGGGCTGCCGATCCCCGAGTGGATGCAGGGCCGGAGCGTGGCCCCGCTGCTCCGTGGCGAGCGGCCGGCCGACTGGCGGACGAGCGTCTACTACCGCTACTACCATGACCCCGGCGACCACGACACCCGCGCCCACTACGGCGTCCGCACGGCGACCCACAAGCTGATTCACTACTGGACGAAGGACGCCTGGGAACTCTACGACCTCGTGAACGACCCGACCGAGCAGCACAATCTCCTCTTCGACCCGGAGGAGGCGGAGTCGACGGACGTCGCCCGGGTGTTCGCTGAACTGCGGGCGGAAATCGCGCGGCTGCAGAAGCTCTATGGCGACGACGGCCGCTTCGCAGACCCGGCGACACGTCCCACCGGCACGGTCGAAGGGCTGTTCGAAGGCAAGCGGAAGCTGGGTACGAGGACCGTGCCCGAGGCGATGGCCACGGCGAGCGCGGGCTGACCGTCGTACGGACGGCGCCGTCCCCGGCCCGCGCCGCTCGTCGTTTGGGAACCGCATGCCCGGAAGCGCGATCGCGGCTCCCTGACGCCGCGAGCCAGGGCCGTCATGCCCCTCGGTCGATTCGGAGCCGCAGGAAGTGCGTCGCACAGCTGATGCACGGGTCGTAGTCGCGGATCAGGCGCTCGCAGGCGAAGGTGGCCGCCGCGTCGTCGCGGTCGAGCACCGCCGGCAGCATCGCCTTGAGGTCGGCCTCGATCATCGCCTGATTCTGCGAGGTCGGCGGCACGATGGCCGCGTGTCGAACGAGACCGTCGTCGCCGATCTCGTAGCGGTGCCAGAGCAGGCCCCGCGGTGCCTCGGTTGCGTGGCTGCCGATACCCGCCCGCGGCTCCCAGGCAACGCGGCAGGGGGTGACGTCGGCCGCGGCGTCGCGGGCGATGGCCAGGGCCCCCTCGCAGGCCACGGCGATCTCGATCGCCCGGGCCACGATCGACTGGGCGGAGAGGCGGAACGGGAACTCGATGCGGCAAGCCTCGACGGCCTGCCGCGTCTGCGAAGGCAGCCGGTCGTGGCAGCGGTTCATTCGTGCCAGCGGCCCCACCAGATACGGCGTCTCGCCCGGCAGCATCACGGCATGCAGGGCCGTGCTCCATGGCACCTGCCGCTCCGCGAAATGCAGCTCGTACTCGGCGATGTCGATGTCGAGGCCGCTCGTGCTCACGATCCGGCCCTCATCGAGCGGGTAGCCCTCTTCGGATCGCAGGCAGACCCCATCGTAGTCGCGCGGCTGACCGGGAAACCCGAACCCGCGCACCTCGCCGATCAGGTCGAGCGCCGCCGTAAGCGCCCACTCGAGGTCGGGCACGAGCCCACGAATCGCAGCGGCCTGCGGGGCCTTGTGGAAGCCCCCCACCGCCACGTTGATCGGATGGACCGCCCGGCCGCCGACCACCTCCATGATCCGTCTGCCGAGCTCCTTGAGCCGCAGGCCGCGGGAAACGAGGTCGGGCCGCGAGGCGGCCAGCGCGATGCCGCTCTCCACGCCGAAGAAGTCGGGAGCGTGCAGCAGGTGCACGTGCAGCCCATGGCTCTGTACCCACTCGCCGTGGTAGAGCAGCCGCCGCAGCCGCGTGATCTCGGGCGTCACCATCACGCCGAGCGCGTGCTCCAGCGCGGCGCAGGCGGTGAGCTGGTAGGCCACCGGGCAGATGCCGCAGATGCGGGCGACCATGTCGGGGACCTCGCCGATCGCTCGGCCCCGCAGGAGCTTCTCGAAGAACCGCGGGGGCTCGTAGATCGAGAACTCGGCGATCTCGACGCGGCCGTCGGCCACGCGGACGCGGAGCGATCCCTCGCCTTCCACGCGGGCCAGCGACTTCACCTCGAAGCGACGGACTTGGCTCATGGCCCGGCCTCGAGGCGATCACTCTCGGCGCGAAAGGCCGGGGCCGCGGCGTTGAACGACCGCGTGAGCCGCACGAGATCAACGCGGGGCGTGCCGCGGCGCTCGTAGAAGCCTGTCAGGCTCACGAGGTTGGGCGACTCACTCGGGCCGAAGCAGCCAAAGCACTCGCGATCGTGGGCCGGGCAGATCGCGTGGCAGCCCGCCTGCGTCACCGGTCCGAGGCAGGCGATCCCCTTGGCCACCGCCACGCACACCGCTCCACGGGCCTTGCACTCCACGCACACGCAGTGGCCCGGCACATGGGGCTTGCGGCCCAGGAGCACGGCGGTGAGCAGGTCGAGGAGCTGGCTGCGGTCAACCGGACAGCCGCGGAGCTCGAAGTCGACCGGCACGTGGTCGGCGATGGCGGTGCTCGTGGCGAGGGCGGCGATGGTCTCAGGCGTCGCGTAGACGGCAGCGAGAAAGTCGTCAAGCCGGCCCCAGTTTCGCAGCGCCTGGATGCCGCCTGCGGTCGCGCAGGCGCCGATCGTCACGAGCATCCGACACTGCGCTCGGATGCCGCGGATTCGCGCGGCATCCTCCGCCGTGGTGATCGAGCCCTCGACGAGGCCCACGTCGTAGGGGCCGGGCACGCTCCGCGAACTGGCTTCGAGGAAATGGTCGATCTCGACCCGGCCGGCGAGTTCCAGAAGACGATCCCCGGCCTCGAGCAGCTGCAGCTGGCAGCCGTCGCACGAGGCGAACTTGAACACGGCAAGTCGGGGCTTGCTGGTCACGTCGAGAACACCGCCGAGGGGGCGCGAGCCGGCCACGGGCGTCGGCTCGATTATCGGAGTCAGCCCAGGGGGCCGGCCAACCGCCCGGAGAGTACCGGCTTTCGGTGATGCGAATCGCCCCAGGAAAGCCGCCCCACTGGAGCGATTCGCCTACCTGGCCCCGGGGACTCTGGAGCGATTCGCTCCAGGCTTGGTGGTGTGAAAACCGGGGAGACCACCGCCCGAGCATCCAAAACCGCTTCTTTCCTCGGTCGAAACGTCTGGCTCATGGGTCGGGCACGTTTTTCTGGCGATCCTCGTAGCCGTCGGCGGCCTCGTGATCTATTCGCAGGTCTGGGGGCAGGAGGTCGAGGGGGCGCTGGCCGCGCTCGGCGTGGGCTCGATCGTGATCGGCCTCGCGCTTCAGGAGCCGCTGGGCAACCTCGTCTCGGGATTGATGCTCCTCTTCGAGCGGCCCCTGAGCGTGGGCGACTGGGTCGAGGCGGAGGGCGTCTAGGGGAAGGTCACGGAGATCAACTGGCGGAGCGTGCGGATCGAGACGCCGACGCGCGAGCAGCTGATCGTATCGAACGTCTCGCTCTACAAGTCGGCCTTCAGCAACCTCTCGCGGCCCACCACCCTGCGGTCCGACTCCATCGAGATCGGATTCAGCTACGACGATCCGCCCAATCGCGTGAAGCAGGTGATGCTCGAGCTCCTGCCCGGCGGGCCGGCCTCACGATTCCCTATCCGATCGCCTTTGAATACGGGCCGGGCGAGACGGCCGGCCGGCCGCCGCGGACGGTGCCGGAGCTGCTCCAGGATCATGCCCGCTTCCAGCCCGCGGCCGACAACGTGCGGCCGCCGCGGATCGTGGAGTTTGCCAAGGGGGAATCAATCCAGCCGGTTGGCCAGCGATTCCGCGGCTTCGCGCTCGTGGTGGAGGGTCGTGCCACCCTGCACACGACCGAAGCCGCCGGGCGGACGACGGCAGTGGGCGAGATCCGCCCCGGCGAGTGCTTCGGCGACCAGCTCGCCACCGGCGGCGAAGCCGACGAGGTGGGCATTGTCGCGGCCGACGACCTGAAGGCGGTCGTCTTCGACCCGGCGGCGATCGGGGAACTCCTGCAGCGGTCACCGGGCCTTGCGGCGGAGAGCGGCGACGCCGTCGAGGCCCGGCGTCAGGCGGTGCGGGCCGCCAAGGCGAGCCGTTGAACGCCCGGCCGGCCTGAGTGGCTGGCGAAGCAGGCTCCCCACGCCCGCCTTGACAGAATACTGGCCATGCGTACACTCTTGCCCGGCTGTCGTATACTGCTTGGCACGGAGAATGCTCCATGGCGACCATTCCACAGACTCGCACCCGGCTGCTCGAAGGCTTTTCCGAAAAGCAGGCTGATCTTCTGGCCCACGTCGTGATCGAGGCCCACGACGACCTCGTGAATCAGGCGGATTTCCACGCCCTGACGGGCGTCGTCAAGGAGCTTGCCGACGCGCAGAAAGAGCTTGCCGACTCCCAAAAAGAGTGGGTCTTCAGCAGAATTTGTGGGTAGAAAGCCTGGGTTTCTGCGCGGGGCTCTGCCCCGGACCCCGAGATTTATGAGCCATGGCACAGGCATCAGCCT
>VGYR01000166.1 GCA_016872925.1 Planctomycetota bacterium | reverse complement strand
AACACGGGCTTGCCGCGCCAGCCCAGATTACCCAGAGTGCGCGCCGGCCCTGCCTGCCTTCCCCGCTCGGCCGACACGCTAGGGATTCATTGTGGCGGCGGTCAATCGCAGTCGGGTGCCACTCGACGGCCCCTCAGCGCAGCACGGCCGGAAGCCGCGGACCGAAAATCAACAGGCCGACGAGAACCGCCCCGCCGACGGCGACCAGGACGGCGGCACTGGCGGTGTCGAGGGCGTCCTTGATCCGCTCGTCCGGGCCTCGGTCGAGCGCCCGAGCCAGGGATTCCACCGAGGTGTTGAACACCTCCGCCGCGACGACCCCGGAGATCGCGAGCACGACCAGGCACCACTCGACCGGCCCGAGCCGCAGCCAGAGCCCCAGGGCCACGGCGGCGGCCGCCACCGGCAGGTGCGCCGCGAAACTCCACTCGGTGGACACGGCATGGAACAGGCCGCGGAAGGCGTCGCCGAACTTCCTCAACCACGACCGCTTCGGTGGCGTCCAGCCCGGCGTGGTCACCGTCACCCGACCTTCACGTAGGGATCGCCCTTCTTCCAGTTGCAGGGGCAGAATTCGTCACTCTGGAGGGCGTCGAGCACGCGGAGCACCTCGGCGACGTTGCGGCCGACACGGCCCTGGTTCACATCCACCCATTGGATCACGCCGTGCGGGTCGACGATGAACGTCGCCCGGAGGCAGTAGCCCTCGGACTTCTCGAGGATCCCCAGTTCGGGGGCGAGCTTCTGGGCCGCGATCAGCGGATAGCCCAGGGTGGCCAGGTCCGGATGGGATTTCCGCCAGGCGAGGTGCGACCACTCGTTGTCGGTGCTGCCCCCGACGACGAGCGTGTCGCGGTCGCCGAAGGCCTTCAACTGCCGGTTGAATTCGGCGAGTTCGGTCGGGCAGACGAAGGTGAAGTCCTTGGGGTAGAAGAAATACACCACCCATTTGCCGGCGTGCTCGTCGCTCGTGAGCGTCTTGATGTCGTCCTTGCCGGTGCCCACGCAGGCCGGGCAGGAAAACCGCGGGAAGGAATCGCCGACGGTGAGCATGCGCTTGAAATCTCCTCGAGGGGCGTGTGCTTCGAATCAGGACTGGTTCACGAACCGTTCACGGTGTCGTCAACGACCGTCTGGACGGAGAGTCTACGGGCGGCTTGTTCCGCCTTCAACACGCGGCGGCGGCATCGGCGTTCCGGCTCGCTCATACTAGGTGATCGATGTCCACCGACCATCCCGCCGCCAGCCCGACGACGCCGCGCCTCTGCCTCGACCCGGTGACGGGCCGGCCGGCCTTCGTCGCTCCGCAGCGCAGCGGCAAGCCCGATGACGAGGCGCTCGCCAAGCGACTCGGTCCCGCGGGACGCCCGCTCCAGTGGTGTCCGTTCTGTGCCGGAAACGAATCCCGGACGCCGCAGTCCGTGCTCCGCATCCCGGCCGATGCCGCCCTCCCGTGGCGGGCGCGGATCGTGCCCAACGCCTTTCCGATCACCACGGCCGCGGCGGCCTTCCCGGTGGGCGAGGGCCGCGAGGCGGTCGGTCTCCACGACGTGGTCATCGAGTCTCCTCGGCACGACCGATCGATTCTCGATCTCGCGGCGGATGCCTGGGAGGACGTCTGGACCATCTGCCAGCGCCGGCTCGCCACCGCGGCCGAGATGGAGCGCCTCGCCTGGGCGACCATCTTCAAGAACTCGGGCGCGAGGGCCGGTGCCTCGCTCGAGCACGTGCACAGCCAAATCGTCGGCATCGACGTCATACCCCCGGCGATCGCGGCCGAGGCTGCGACCATCGCCCGTGACGCGGCCACGTTCCCGCGGGTGATCGACGCGGCTCGCTCGGAGGGAAGGGTCGTCGGGGAACGGGACGGTCTCGTCGTGCTCGTTCCTCCGGCGCCGCGGCAGCCTTTCGAGACCTGGATCATGACGACGGCTCGGGAGCCGCACCTGCACACCGCGGCGCCGGCCCGTGTGGCGGCGCTGGCCTCGCTGACGCGTGATCTCGTCCGCCGGCTCGGGCATGTGGCACCCGGCTGCCACTACAACTGGTGGTTGCATGCCGCGCCGTTTGCCCGGACCAGAGATCACGACCCCGTGGTGGCTGCCTGGCACTGGCACCTCGAGGTCCTGCCGCGGTTGTCGGAACTTGCCGGCTTCGAGATCGGCACCGGCTGCCACATCACGACCCGCTCGGCCGAGGAGTCGGCCCGCCTGCTTCGCGAAGCGGGCGGTTCAGGCGCGTCGTGATTCCATGTCGCGACGAGACCTTTGCCACCTCCGCGCCGGTCAACCGATCGCGAACGTGGTTTCAGCGGCGGGCGAGGTCGAGCCAGTCGATTCCCGCCGGCATGGTCGTCGCATCGTGATCGAGGATCGTGACGGGCAGTCCCGTGCGGGCGGCGATCTCGCGGGCGGCATCGCGGGCGACCGATCGTGGCGACGACGGCGTCTCGGGCTCACCGGGTGGTTCGACGTGCGAGAGCACGACGGCTGCCACGGTCACTCCTTCCGCCCGCGCCGCGCGGACGACGGCGAGCGTCCTGCCGATGGCACCCAGCCTCGCAGCATCCACGACGACCAGCGGCAGGGCGAACTCACGGGCCAAATCGACCACCAGGGTGTCGTCGCCCAGCGGTGAAAACAGGCCTCCGGCACCTTCGATCACGACCACGTCGCTCGAGGTCCGCCAGGGCTCGAGGCCCCTCCGCAGCAGGCTTTCGTCCACGCACCGACCCTCGAGCTTGGCACTCGCCTGCGGAGCGATCGCGGCGGTGAACGACTGCGGGCAGACGTCCTGGGGAGTTCGGGGCGATCCGGCGGCCTTCCAGAGCAGGAAGGCGTCGCTCTGCTCGGCCGCCGGCGTCGCCCATCCACTGGCCACCGGCTTGTAGACCCCCACCCGGAGGCCGAGCGCAGCCAGACCCCGAATGATGGTCGTGGCCACTCTGGTCTTGCCCACGCCGGTGTCGGTGCCGACGACAAAAAGGCCCGGGGTACCCATGGCCGTCCAGTTTCCGGGAGTTTGCTCGTTGATTCCCACACCAAAACCTTCTACACTGCTTGGCGTAGTTGAGAACGCGTCTCAACTTTGCCCGGGACAGGGCGTTTTTCCGAAGCCGAGGTCCGGCGTCCGGCCGGATGCCCGACGCGGTCAGACGAAAGGCGGTTGGTTGGTGACGGCATCGCTGGACGACGTGATGGTGGGCTCGACGGTCCGCGTCCAGGACGTGTCCGGAGGCGACGCCGTGGCGATCAGGCTGCTCGAGATGGGTGTCACGCCCGGCGTGGAAGTTCGTCTCGTGGGCAAGGCGCCCTTCGGTGATCCACTCGAACTGGAACTGCGTGGCTATCGACTCTCGATCCGCCGCCAGGAGGCGGCCCGGGTTGCGATCGGTGACCGCTGAGGTGGCATGCGGCCAGCGATGACGCCGGGCTCTCTCACCGTCGCCCTGCTCGGCAACCCAAACGTGGGCAAGAGCACGCTGTTCACGGCCCTGGCGGGCATTCCCACGCGGGTTGGCAACTACCCTGGCGTCACGGTCGAGGAGAAAATCGGCCGGTTCACCCACCACGGGCAGGCGATCGATCTGGTCGACCTGCCGGGAACCTACAGCCTCGTGCCCCAGAGCCCCGACGAGCGGGTCGCCGTCGACGTGCTCCGGGGCGCATTCGCCGGCGTGCCCCGTCCCGACTGCATCCTCGTGGTCGCCGACGCCACCAATCTGGCCCGCAACCTGTTTCTGGCGACGCAGGCGCTCGAGGTCGGGCTGCCGGTCGTGGTGGCGCTGTCCCTGGCCGACGTGGCCGACCGCCGCGGGCTGCGGATCGACGTTCCGGAGCTGTCCCGACGCCTCGGCTGCCCGGTCGTCCGGTTCGCGGCGCCGACCGGAGAGGGCGTCGGGCGAATCCGCGACCTCGTGCTCACGGCCTCGTCGGGCCAGCCTCCCCGGCCACTCGACCTGGAGCGCAGCCCTGCTCCCGACGGACGGCCGCCAGCGGCCATCGACGCGATCGCCCGCTATGTGGCGATCGAACGGCTCCTCGAGGGCGTTACCGGTGCCGTCCGGGTGGAGACGACCGCCGAGGATCGCATCGACGCCCTGCTCACCCATCCGGTCTGGGGAACCCTGATCTTCGCCGGCGTGATGCTCGGCATGTTCGCCGCCATCTTCTGGCTGGCGCCGCCGCTGATGGATCTGATTTCATCCTTCATGGACGGGCTGTCCGCCCTCGTCGCGCGGATGCTGCCGGAGGGCGCGGTCCGCTCGCTGGTGGTCGACGGGATCCTGGCCGGGGTTTCGAGCACCGCCGTGTTCGTGCCGCAGATCGCGCTGCTGTTCTTGTTCGTCGCTCTGCTCGAAGGCTGCGGCTACCTGGCGCGAGCCGCCTTCCTCATGGATCGGCTGCTCGTGGGGGTGGGGCTGAGTGGAAAGTCGTTCATCCCGCTGCTCTCGAGCTTCGCGTGCGCGATTCCGGGGATCATGGCGGCCCGCACCATCGAGAGCCGGCGTGACCGCCTGCTCACGATCCTCGTCGCCCCCTTGATGAGCTGCTCGGCCCGGTTACCCGTGTATCTGCTGCTCTGCGGGGCCTTCGTGCCCGATCGAGCCGCGGGCGTTCCCTGGCTGCCGCTCAAGGCGGCCGTGCTCGCCGGGCTCTACGCCCTCGGGGTCGTCGTCGCCGCCGCCGTGGCATGGGTGCTGTCACGGACCTTGTTTCGCGGCCCGCAGCAGCCGTTCGTGATGGAACTGCCCGGCTGGCGATGGCCGCGGGCCGGCGTCGTGTTCGAGCGGTCCCGGGAGGCCGCGTGGTCGTTCCTGGGCAACGCCGGCACGCTGATCGTCGCCCTGAGCATCGTGCTCTGGGCGCTGGGCCACTACCCGAAACCGGCCGTCCTCCCGGCCGGCGGCGGCGAAGTCGCCGACGTCCGCGGCGAGGCCTTGCGGCAGAGTTTTCTCGGTCGCGCCGGCCGCCTCGTGGAGCCCCTGGTCAAGCCGCTCGGCTGGGACTGGAGAATCGGTTGCGCGGCCCTGGCGAGCTTCCCTGCCCGCGAGGTCGTGCTGGCCACGCTGGGAGTGATCTACAACCTGGGCGACGTCGACACCGAGTCGGCCGACGGGGCCACGGCCCTCGAGCGGCGGCTCAAATCCGCCCGCTGGGACGGTACGGATCGCCCCGTCTTCACGCTCCCGGTCGCCCTCTCGATCATGGTGTTCTTCGCCCTGTGCGCCCAGTGCGCCAGCACCCTGGTGGTGATCGGCCGCGAGACCGGCTCGTGGATCTGGCCCGCCGTGACCTTTGCCTACATGACGGCGCTGGCCTGGCTCGGGGCCTTCGTCGTCTTCCAGGCAGGGACGTGGCTCGGCTGGTGAACACGGTGCAAGATGCCATCGCCATCACCGTCGCCATCGCAGCCGGCATCTGGCTGGCCCGGACGCTCTGGCGGCAGGTGCTCACGCCGTCGTGCGGGAAGCTGGACAACCCGGACGGTGCCGACGGCTTCGTGCCACTCGGCGATCTCGCGGCCCCGGAAAAAAAGCCGGGGCCTCCCGCGGAACGCCCAGGCCCGTGAAGCTCGCCATCGGCCCGGGAGCCGAGAGACTTCAATACATGTCGTAGTCGCCGCCGTGGCCGCCACCGCCGGCCTTCGCCTTCTGCTCCTTCGGCTTCTCGGCGATCAGCGCATCGCTCGTCAGCAGCAGCGTCGAGACGCTCGTGGCGTTTTGCAGCGCCGTGCGGGTCACCTTCGCCGGGTCGATGACGCCGGCCTTGACGAGGTCTTCGTACTCGTTTGAGGCGGCGTTGTAGCCGAAGTTGCCCGTGCCTGCGAGCACCTTCTCGCAGACGATCGAGCCGTCCTGGCCGGCATTCGACGCGATCATCGTCACCGGCGACCGCGAGGCCCGCAGCACGATCTGGTACCCGACCGACTCGTCGTCGGTGAGCCCCTTCGGCTTGACCTGGGAGCTGGCCCGCAGGAGGGCCACGCCACCGCCCGGAAGGATGCCCTCCTCGACCGCCGCACGGGTCGCGTGCAGGGCGTCTTCGACCCGGGCCTTCTTTTCCTTCATCTCGCTCTCGGTCGCGGCGCCGACGTTGATCTTGGCGACCCCGCCGGAGAGCTTCGCCAGCCGCTCCTCGAGCTTCTCGCGATCGTAGTCGCTGGTGGCGGCTTCGATCTCGCGACGGATCTGCTCGATCCGGGCCTTGATGTCCGACGACTTGCCGGCGCCCTCGATGACCGTGGTGTTGTCCTTGTCGACGATCACCTTCTTCGCTCGGCCGAGTTCGGCGAGTCCGAGATTCTCGAGCTTCATGCCCAGGTTCTCGAACACGGCCGTCGCGCCGGTCAGGATGGCGATGTCTTCCAGCATCGCCTTGCGACGATCCCCGTAGCCCGGCGCCTTGACGGCGCACACCTGAAAGGTGCCGCGCAGGCGATTGATCACCAGCGTGGCCAACGCCTCGCCATCGACCTCCTCGGAGACGATCAGCAGCGGCTTGCCGGCATTCACGACCGCCTCGAGCAGCGGCACGATGTCCTTGACGCTCGAGATCTTCTTCTCGAACACGAGGATGTAGCAATCCTCGAGGACACACTGCATCTGCGTCGGGTTGGTGACGAAGTAGGGAGACAGGTAGCCGCGGTCGAACTGCATGCCCTCGACAAACTCGATCTCCGTCTTGAGGCTCTTGCCCTCGTCGACCGTGATCACGCCGTCCTTCCCGACCTTGTCCATCGCCTCGGCCAGCAGTTCGCCGATCTCCCCGTCGTTGTTGGCGGCGATCGACGCCACCTGGGCCATCTCCTTCTTGCCCTTCACGGGGATCGACATCTCCTTGAGCTTGGCGGTGATGTCGGCGACGGCCTTCTCGATACCCTGCTTCATCTGCACCGGGTTCACGCCGGCGACGACGGCCTTGAGGCCTTCGTTGAAGACGGCCTCCGCGAGCACCGTGGCGGTGGTGGTGCCGTCACCGGCGACATCGCTCGTCTTGCTGGCAACTTCACGAACCATCCGCGCGCCCATGTTCTCGTAGACGTCCTCGAGGTCGATCTCCTTGGCGACGGTCACGCCGTCCTTGGTGACCGTGGGCGAGCCGAAGCTCTTCTGCAGGATCACATTGCGGCCCTTGGGGCCGAGCGTCACCTTGACCGCGCGGGCGAGTTTGGCCACTCCGCGGCGCATCGCCTCGCGGGCCTCCTGGTCGAATGCCATCATCTTGGCCATGTCTCTGGTTCTCCTCTGAAAAAAGTGTGGGTGCGGAAAGCAAGGAAGCGGGTATGGTCCGGGCCGTTCAGCCCAGGACCGCGAGGATGTCGTCCTCGCGCATCAGCAGCAGTTCTTCATCGCCGACCTTGAAGGCCTCGCCGGCGTAGCTCGAAAACACGACCCGGTCACCGGGTTTGACCTGCAGGCCATGCCGGGACCCCTTGGAGTCGAGGCGACCCTCACCGACGCTCACGACCACGCCGCGAGCCGGCTTGTCCTTGGCGGAATCGGGCAGGAGGATGCCCCCGGAGGTCTTCTGCTCGCCCTCCTCGCGCTCGACGACCACTCGGTCACCGAGGGGAATCAGCGTCGACTTCTTCTTCACGGGCTTGGTTGCGGTGGCTGACATGCAAGGGCCTTTCTGGCGGATCCGGTCTGGCGGATCTCGTGGAACAGGGTTTTGAAACGGATTTTCGAGTTTCAGGGGACGACTCACCGGCCGGCCGAGCCCGAGCCCGAGCGGACGGGATGCCCGAGACGGCCAATTTGGGACCGGCCTTCCAGTCGAGAGCAACTGGCGCGCCGGAATCGCTCCTGGCCAGGGACACCCTCATTTTCGACCTATTTTTATCGGGAAGTTCTGCTGCCAAACGACTTCTCGATGGGAAGCCAGTCTGCTGCCGTTTTGGCAGCAGACGGCCGTCGCCGAGGGCACCTTCCCGGGTCTGCTCGGTGGGGCGAGCATCATGGTAATGAGGTCGCTGAACCGCTAGGCTGCGCGTCTGGATTGCACCTCGTCCGAGAGACCTGTTGCCATGCCAACACACAAGCGCATCGACGTCGCAAAGGTCGGCGATGTGACGGTCGTCAAGTTCGTGGACCGCAAGATTCTCGACGAGGCTGGGATCCAAGAGTTGGGCGCCGAGTTGTTCGCCCTGATCGAGCAGGACAATCGCCGCAGCATCGTGCTGAACTTCGACAATGTCGATTTCTTGTCGAGTGCAGCCCTCGGCAAACTGATCACCCTCGACCGCAAGGTGAAGTCCTCCCAGGGCCGGCTCAAGATGAGCAACATCCGCCCGGAGATCCTCGAGGTCTTCCAGATCACGAAGCTCAACAAGGTGTTCGACATCCGCGGCGAAGAGGCCGAGGCGATTTCGGCATTCTGAACACGGGCCGTCGGAGACGGTGACGGCCGGCCGCGGACGAGGTGGGCACCATGGCGGACAATCCGGCTTCGGCTTCCGACCCATGGCGGCTGGTGGTCGAACTGCCCAGCGAGCGCGGATCGAATCGGTTGGTAACCGACCCGCTGTTGGCCCAGTTGGGTGGCTGCGGCTGGCCGGAGGCGGACGTGTTCGCCATTCACCTCGCGGTGGAGGAGGCGATCACCAACGCGATCGTGCACGGCAACATGCTCGATCCCGACAAGAAGGTCCGTGTCAGCTGTGAGGTTTCGCCCGATCGCGTACTCGTGTCGATCGTCGACGAAGGTTCGGGATTCGATCCCGCGAGTGTTCCGGACTGCACGGCGGATGACCGGCTCGAGGCGCCCGGCGGCCGGGGTGTGATGCTGATGCGGTCCTTCATGACGCGCATCGCATACAACGCCAAGGGCAACGCCGTCGAGTTGGAGAAGCGCCGGGCTTGAACCGGCCTCCGCTGTACCCGGCTCGGCGGCTCCGATACAATTTTTTCGGCATGGGATCGCGGCCTGCCATGCCGCTCAATCCCGTCCATCGAGGAATGGGCCGCGGGCCTCGTCGCATGCTGAGGACCCCCGGATCTGCGGTCGCGGAGTCGTCGGTTCTCCGTCACCGAGCCCTTGTGGCTCTGCCGAAAAGCGGCAAAATCCCTGGTTTCAGGTCACATCTCGCGAGCGGCGTATTTGTTTTGTAGGGTGGTGAAAAGTCGGTTGGTGGCGCTGATCGAGGCCCACGACGACGCCATTCCCCGATAGCTCAACGGTAGAGCGGCCGGCTGTTAACCGGTAGGTTGTAGGTTCGAATCCTACTCGGGGAGCTAAGCCACTCATGTCTTGGAGTGGCAGTCAGAGGCAGGAGGCGGCAAAACCTTCTGCCTCTCGGCGTTTGTGGAGGTTGCGAGGTTGGGTCTTCTCGACCTGCCGCTCTCCGCACCTCCCTGCCAGCATCTCGTACGCCACCTTTTACGCCACCTTTTACGCCACCCTTTACGCCACCCTCCAAAAGCGAACTCTTACGGCGACGACAGGGACAAAAGGATTCGAACTCTTTCGAGATGGTGGGCGGTCATGCCGCCTTTCCGCACATCTCGCAGGACATTTCTCTGAATAACCGTCGCCCATGACGATTCGTCAGCGGCCGTAGGTTGCGGGGTTCATGCCGAAGAGTTTCATGAGCTTGCGTTGGAGGCGGTTGGGT
>VGYR01000165.1 GCA_016872925.1 Planctomycetota bacterium | reverse complement strand
TTATTCGGCCCGGAATCAGCGTGGCGGCATTGCGACCACCACGACCGGTGACCGCGAAGAGATGAATCCAACCGCCCCGCCGCCTCTTCGAGGCGGCGGCGGACGGCACGAGCACACCGCACGATCAGCGACAGAAGCGACGGTTGACCGAAGGCCCCTACAGAGATGAATGCCCGGGCGGTCGAAATGCCAAACTGCGAGGGCCCGCCTGTGGCGTTCCGGCGACCAGGGCTGGCAGCACGCATCATCTCAGCACCTCGCTTCTCGCATCGGACGCAGGAGCAGGGCTCCCTGAACAGGTCTCCTGACCACGACGTCGCAGAGATTCTGCGATCGCTGTGTGGCGGCGATGAGCCGCTCGCGAGAATCCGGTGAGAAGCTGATGAGAGCTCGTCGCCGACCCGTAAACGGCGGTGACTGGATCGGGGAATACTCGCTGTTTGCTACGATGGGCTTCCTTCTGGGCTCCCTCCCTCCCGCCAGGTCCGCCCACATGACCGCTCCCCGCCCCGTCCCGGAGTTCGTCCGCACCAAGGTCGTGGCCACCCTCGGGCCGGCGTCGCGGTCCGAGGTGTCGCTCCGCGGGCTCGTCGAGTCGGGCGTCGACGTGTTCCGGCTCAACATGGCGCACGGCTCGATCCCGGAGCATCAGGAGTCGCTCGGCCGCATCCGTCGGATCGCCGGGGAACTGGCCCGGCCGATCGCCGTGCTCGCCGACCTCGCCGGACCGAAGATCCGGCTCGGCGAACTGCCCGGCGGCGCCGTCGACGTGAACGAGGGGGACCGCCTCCGCTTCGTCCGCGGCCCCGGCCCGGCCGGCCCCGGCGAGTTCACGGTCACCTACGAGCCGCTGATCGACGAACTCGGCGTGGGCGATGCCGTCATGCTCGCCGACGGCACGATCAGCCTCATCGTGGAGGAGAAGGCCGCGAGCCACGCCACGTGCCGCGTGATCCAGGGGGGAACCGTTCGCAGCCGCCAGGGAGTGAACCTGCCCGGGGTCAAGCTCTCCGTGGCGGCGATGAGCGCGGCCGACTGGCAGCACGCGGAGTGGGCCGCCGCGGAGGGCGTCGACTTCGTCAGCCTGTCGTTCGTGCGGAGCGCGGTCGAGGTCAAACTGCTCAAGGAGCTGCTCCGGACCAGGGGCTCGCCCGCCCGCGTGGTCGCCAAGATCGAGAAGCGGGAGGCGATCGAGAACCTGGAGTCGATCGTCGACGCCGCCGACGCGGTGATGGTGGCCCGCGGCGACCTGGGAGTGGAGATCGACGTGGCCAGCGTGCCGATGGTGCAGAAGCGGATCATCCGCGCCTGTCAGCGGTACCAGAAGCCGGTGATCGTGGCGACGCAGATGCTCGACAGCATGCAGCATGCCCGTCGGCCCACGCGGGCCGAGGCGACCGACGTCGCCAACGCGATCCTCGACGGGGCCGATGCCTGCATGCTCTCCGGCGAGACGGCGATCGGCGAGCATCCGCAGCTGGTCGTGGAGATGATGCGGCGGATCGCCCGCGAGACCGAAAAGCAGTATCTCGCCGACCGCTGGCACTACCTGGAGGGGCGCTTCCTTGCGGAGAAGGGCTCCGCCGGCGTGCCGGTGCAGGAGTTCCTCCCCGCGCCCGAGTTTCTGGTCGAGGGCCTGCACCCGATCACCCAGGCGGTGGTCGACGGGGCGAGCCGGATCGCGGGCGAACTCGACGCCAAGCTGTTCGTCGTCGCCAGCCGCTCGGGCCTGACCGCGATCGCCCGCTCCAAGCGGCGCGGAGCGGTGCCCACCGTGGGGCTCTCCGACAACCCGGCGGTGCTCCGGCAGATGGCCCTCTACTGGGGCGTGACGCCGCTGGCCATGGAGGCCACCCACGACGTGGGCGTGCTCCTCGATCGGGTCACCTCCTGGGGGCTCGGCGAGGGCCGGCTGCAGCGTGGCGACCGGATTTTGCTGGTGACGGGTTCCGGTTTCGGCACGGGGGGGCACAATATGGCCCTCGTACACGAGGTGTGACGCTCGCCGGCATCGGGTCGCGCCGGCGACGGAACGGCAACGGGCTTCCCCGCCGCTCCAACGGCGGAGCGCTCGTCGCCGGGGCGAGGATACTCCCAAGGCTCCTCGAGCGTTCGCCGATTCCGTCGCCTACCCCGCAGTGGGGCAGCGATGCAGGCATCAGCGTCACATCGGAAGGATGAGAAAGAGTGATGAAAAAGAAATGTGTGCTCGCCTACTCGGGCGGGCTGGATACGTCGGTGATCCTGGGCTGGCTCATCGAGCGCGGCTACGAGGTGGTCGCCGTCTACGTCGACCTTGGCCAGCCCTGTGAGGATCGGCAGGCGATCCTCGAGAAGGCCCGCACCTGCGGCGCCGTGAAGGCCGAGATCGTCGACGTTCGGGAGGAGCTCTGCCGCGACTTCGCCTTTCCCGTGATGCAGTGGCAGGCTCGCTACGAGGGCACCTACCTGCTGGGCACGTCGATCGCCCGCCCCCTGATCGCCAAGAAGTGCGTGGAGATCGCCCACCGCGAGGGGGCCGACGTCTACGCCCACGGGGCCACCGGCAAGGGCAACGACCAGTGCCGCTTCCAGCTCACCGCGGAGGCGATCGACCCGCGGATCACGGTGCTCGCCCCGTGGCGGATCGCCGAGTTCCGCAGCCTGTTCCCGGGCCGCAAGGAGCTGATCGAGTTCTGCGACGCCCGCGGGATTCCCGTGAAGGCCTCCAAGGCCAAGCCCTACAGTTCCGACGAGAACTGCCTGCACACGAGCTACGAGGCCGGCCTGCTCGAGGAGCTCACCACCGACGGGTTCAGTCTGGTCGACTTCGGCATGACCGTCTCGCCGCAGCAGGCTCCCGACAAGCCGGAGACGGTCCGGATCGACTTCGAATCGGGCGTGCCGGTCAAGGTCAACGGCAAGGCCCTCGCGCCCCACGACCTCGTGCTCGCCCTCAACGAGATCGGCGGCCGCAACGGCGTGGGCCGCACCGACATCGTCGAGAACCGCTTCGTGGGCATGAAGAGCCGCGGCGTCTACGAGGCGCCGGGCATGACGCTGCTCTACGAGGCCCACCGGCTCGTCGAGCAGTTGACCCTCGACCGCGACCTCGTGCACCTCCGCGACCGCCTCGCGCCCGAGGTGGCGGAGATGGTGTATTACGGCTTCTGGTACTGCGCGAAGATGGACGCGCTGCTGGCGTTCATCCGCGAGACGCAGCGGCCGGTGACGGGCACGGTCGAGCTGAACCTCTACAAGGGCAACGTGCTGGTGAAGAGCCGGACGAGCCCGACGAGCCTCTACGACGAGGCGATCGCGTCGATGGAGGGGGGCGGCTCCTACGACCAGACCGATGCCGAGGGCTTCCTGCGGATCGTGGGCCTCCCGCTCCGCGTGCAGGGCCGCGCCCGCCCCCGCGAATGACGCGCCGATGATCGCCAGGGCGGTTCGCATCGACGCCCGCCGGCCTGCCTCGTGGATCGCGCTGGGGGCGGCGGTGGCCGTGGCCGCAGGGTTTCCGGCGGGCGGTGCCATCGTGCCGGCGCTGGCCTGCGGCGGCCTGCTCGTGGTGGCCGCCGTCGGCGACCTGCTGCCGGGCACGCCGCGAGATCAGTTCGCCGGGGCGAGGATCGCTGGGGCCAGGATCCTCGCCCGCAGCATCTGGCCGCTGGTGGGGCTGCTGGGGGGCGGAGCGGCGGTCGGCGCGCCCTTCGCCGTCGTGGCGGCGCTCGTCGGCGGACTGCTGGCCAAGGCGGCCTGCTTGGTCACGGCCATTCTCGTCGGGTCCACGCGACGTTGGGCCCACGCGCGGCCGACCGTCGGGCTGCCGGGGGACGGACGCGGCGAGCCCTGGGCCGACCGGGTGGCGATGGGCTCGATGCTCGTGGCGATGGCCATCTGCTACTTCCTGGCTCCGGAGCTCGGCGGCTGGTACGCCGTGCTGGCATCGGCGTGGCTCGTGCTGCTTGCGGTTCCGCGGGCCACGCTCTGGGGCCACGATGCCTCCGCCCGTCATCGGCTGATCCATTCGGCCGTCGGTCGGCCGCGTCCGCCGGGCACCGCCGTCCACGCGGCCCGATCCCTCGCCGCCAGCGGCTGCCTGCTCGGCTGGCCCGCGGTCGTGGCCCTCGCCTTGGGCGGCGGCCGCGGCGGGTCGGAATCGGGCCCGGCGGCGGCGCTCGGCCTGCTCGTCGCGTCGGCGGCCGTCGCGGCCGGAGCGGCGGCGGTCGCGGAGCGGCGGCGGCTGCCCGCCGACACGCCGCTTGCCGTCACGGCGGCGCTCCTTGCGGGCTTCGTTGCCCGGACCGCCCAGGTTCCGTAGTCGCAGCCTGCCCCGACGGCGGTCGACCGGGTGCTCCGGCGCGAACCTGACATTGTCGCCTCGGCGGCTTCCTGCGAGACTCCGCCAGGTTTCGCATCCTCGCCCGTCTGCGCGGTCTCCGCCGGCCGGCCGAATGCTGTGCTCGATCCTGTCGAGAAACCCGTCGCCGCCGCACGATATTGACCGACAGCGCCGCCGCTCGCGCGGGTTCCGCGTCACCAGAGGAGTCGTTCCGTGCCCGGTACTCTCATCGCCCGCCGGAGGTTCATCGCCCTCCCTGCCGTGCTCGTGGTCGTCCATGCGGTGTTCGCCGGGTCGGCAACGCGGGCCGGCGGTTTCGTCGCCAGCGAGACGGTGTTTCCGGCGACGACCCGCGCCTGGCTCTCGATTCCTGACTTCCGCGGCATGCAGCAGAGCTTCCGCTCCTCGAACTACGGCCAGTTGCTCAACGACCCGGCCATGAAGACCTTCGTGGATCACCTCCGCGAGCAGATCGCGGCCAATGGGAAGCAGCGGCTGGCCAAGCTCGGGCTGACGCTCGAGGATCTCGACAAGATTCCCGGTGGAGAGCTCGCCGCGGCTGCGATCGAGGTGGACGGCGGCAGGCTGGCGACCGTGCTGCTCGTCGACACCACGGGCCACGAGGCCGACACGTCGGCCCTCGTGGAGCGGATCACCGGCCGGCTCGTCGAGCAGAAGGCCGTGAAGGTCACGGTGCCGGGCGCCCCGCCGCAGCTCACGGTCTACGAACTGCCCCCCGACCCGAACGACGTCCGCGGTGAGACGCCCGCCCGGCAGCGGCGGGTCGCCTTTGCGACCGCGCCGCGGGCCCTGCTCGTCGGCGACGACGCGATGCAGGTGGGGCAGGCCCTCTCGGTGCTCGAAAAGGGCCGGCAGGACAGCCTCGCCACCGTCGAGGCCTACAGGGCGGTGGTCGACCAGTGTGCCGGCCAGGTGCCCGCGGCCGCGGCGCCGATCCGCTGGTTCCTCGATCCGCTGAAGTTCGCCAAGGCCTACCAGCTCACGAACCCGCCCCGCGAGAAGCGGAAGGGCCCCGACTACGTGGCGATCTTCGGCCGCCAGGGCTTCGACGCCATCAAGGGTGCCGGCGGCGTGCTCGTGTTCAGCGAGGGCGGGCACACGATGCGGCACCACAGCCTGATCTTCGCGCCGCCGCTGCCGGGCCGCGATCCGGACTCCGTCGAGCGGTTCGACCTGGCGGCCCGGATGCTGCGGTTCCCGAACGCCGCCGGCGTGGCGCCGGCCGCCTGGGTGCCCCGGGAGGTCGGCGGCTGGGCAGCGCTGCAGTGGGACGTGCAGACGGCCTTCGGCTCGGCCGAGTCGCTCGTCGACGACATCGTCGGCGACAAGGGCGTCTTCGACGACGTGATCGCCTCGCTCAAGGAGGATCCGGACGGCCCGCAGATCGACGTCGAGAAGGATCTCGTCGCCTGCCTCGGCAAGCGGGCGAGCGTGATCACCGACCACCTCGAGCCGATCGGCACCGACTGCGAGCGGATCGTGATCGCCCTCGAGGCGACGGACGAGGCCCGGGTCGCGGCCACGATCGCCAAGGTCATGGACGCCGACAGCGACATGCAGAAGATCGACCTCGCCGGTCACGTGGCCTGGGAGCTGATCGACCACTCGATGGCGATCCCCAAGCTCGAAGTCGAGACGCCCGGCGGGGCCGTCGCCCACGCCGACCATGATCCCGACGACGAGGCCCATCGCCGCCGCCAGCGGCTCCGGGAGAAGGAAGGGCGGCTGCTGCCGCACTCCACCGTGACCGTCGCCAAGGGGCACCTGCTGATCGCCTCGCACCGCGACGTGCTCGAGCGGCTCCTCAAGGCCGAGGGGGGCGCGACCCTCGCCGCCGCCACCGACTACGCGGCGCTGCAGGCGGAACTCGGCAAGTTCGTGCCGGCGGCGACGTCGGCCCGCGGTTTCGGCCGCGAGGAAAAGGCGATCCGCCCGGCCTACGAGCTGCTGCGTCGCGGCGACATGCCGAAGTCGAAGAGCGTGTTCGGCCAGATGCTCAACGACATGCTCGGCGACGGCAAGCCGGGCACGGTCCGCGCCCAGAAGCTCGACGGCAGCACGCTTCCCGAGTTCGAGGTCGTGCGGAAGTACTTCGGGACCTCGGGCTTGGCGATGGAGACCCGCTCGCAGGGCTGGTACATCGTCGGCCTCGTGCTGCCGCCCGCGGCCGAGCAGGGCGTCGCGCGGCGGCCGGAGCAGCCGGCCACCAGCCCCTGACGGCCCGCCTCATACGGGTCGCCCGTGCCTGGGAGGATCGCGGGTTTTCAACCCGCGGCGCACCCCCGCAGACCCCGCATCGGAAGCCCCAATCGCGTGAGCGATGGGGACTGAGCCTCGCGTGGCGCCGGCTCGGGGTCGCCCGTGCCCCTCGCCAGCATCGCCCTCGGGACTCGCCGACGCGGCGTTGATCCGGGCAGCCTTGACGCCGAGGACCTCGAAGTGCGAGTGCAGTCGGTGCGCTGACAGGTGCTTGGCCTTGGCCTGGGGCGTCCACGAGAGTTTCGCCACGCGCTTGAGCGGGGCTGATCACGGATCACGTGTGGCCCGTATCAGTCGGGCCTGCCCCGGGTCGACTCGACGACGGCCCAGAACGGGTGCTGCCGGTCGGCGCGGAGCCGCAGGTCTTCCAGCAGCACGTCCAGATCCGGCGCCGGTCGGTCGTCGAAGGCGGTCCGGCCGTCGATCGTCACCGTGAGCGGGATGCTGAAGTCGACGATCTCCGGCGACAGCCAGACCCGCACCCGTTCGGCGCCGCACCGCGCGGAGATCGCGTTGCCGGGCTTGGCGGCGGCCTCGAGCGTCAGCGGCCGCACGCCGGAGGCGGGGGGCCACTCCTCGGGCAGGATGACCGTCCGCGGCGGCGCCCGCTCGAACTCCAGCCACCAGAAGAGCCGATCCCAGGGGCGCATCGAGACCGCCTCGATCTCCCGCGGAAACGCGGTGCGCCGCTTCCGGCCCAGCCAGTCGAAGATCCGCAGCAGGTCGTCGGCGAAGTGCTCGTGCCCGCGGCCGCGGTACTCCGCGTAGGTCGCGTCGAACCCCTTGAAGAAGTAGCGGTCGAGCTCGGTCGCGTTCCGCTGGACGCAGGCCCGGTCGAGCTCGCCGCCGACGACGTAGACCGGCAGGCTGCGGGCGTTGGGCCAGTAGTGGGTGACGTAGCGGTCGGCCGTCGGCGACACCAGCACCAACCCCGCCCAGAGGTCGGGATGGGCGAGGCCGACGTCCCATGCGGCGTCGGCGCCCAGCGAGTGCCCGGAGAGGAACACCCGGTCGGTGTCGATTGAGAACCGCCGCAGCGACTCGCGGAGGGAGCCGAGCACCGCGGCGTGTTCGCGGGGCGTGAAGCCGTAGGTCCGCTGGTCGGCCGCCGCCCACGCCGGGGCGATCACGATGAACCCGTGCCGCGTCGCCTGGCCGAGCCGGGAGCCGTCGGGCCCGGGCAGTCCCGCCCACCACTCGACCTGGTTCCGCGGCGTCGACCAGGCGGAGTGGAGCGAAATCACGGCCGGATAGCGGCGCAGCGGATCGTATTCGGGGGGCAGCTGCACCAGGCACGTGACGCTGGATTCCCCCGGGCCGGGCACGGCGAACTCGTGCAGTCCGGGGGCGATCGCGGCGGATGGCTCGAGGGGCGGCCGCATGAGCGCCGCCACCGCCGCGACCGTGATCGGGTCGCCCGCCTCCTCCTGGCGGATCGCCGCCACCGCGGCCTCGCGGTCGGCAACGCCACCGCCGCCGAGGTAGCGGCGGACGAGGTCGCGGACGCGGGCGGTCGAGACCGCGAGCTTGAGGTTGTCGGTGGCGGCGGTCGCGCCCGCCAGCCAGCCGCTGATGGCCAGCGCCGCGCCGCGGTCGGCGGCCACCGACGGGTCGGTGCCCACGCGGTCGAAGGTGGTCAGCCTGTCGAGCGAGCCGAACGAGAGTTCCCGCTCGATCTCGGCCACCACCTCCGTCGCCGTGTCGCGCATCGGCCCTGCGGCGAGCTCCGCGACCCGGGCGCGCACCTGTCCCACGAGCTTCGCGGCCCGCTCGCGACGTTCGCGGTAGCGGTCGCGGGCCTCCCGCACCGCCTCGAGCATCTCCCCCCCGGCGTCGTCGATCGGGAAGTCGTCGAGCAGCTTCATCGCCAGCCGGTCCTGTCCGGCCGCGCCCCGTCGGCGGATCTCCTCGAGGAGCCGTGCCGCCGCCAACCGCGAGATCGTGCGCCGCTCTGCGGCCACCTCCTCGAGTTCCGGGAAGTCGGCGAGCACGTCGTCGAGTTCCGCGCGGGCATCCTCGAAGCGGTCGGCCTGGAGGAGCAGCCGCACCACCGCGAGCCGCGCGGTGGGGCTGGTGCGGTCGCTCTGCTGGGCGATCACGCGGCCGAGCACGTCCCGCGGGATCGACGAGGTCGCCAGCCGCATGTCGAGCACCAGGGGCTTCTCGGTCTGGATGCCCTGCACCCGCGTCCAGCGGGGGGTGATTTCCGTGATGCCCTGGACCACCTCGAGCCGGCCGGAGGCCGCGGCGAGCGAGAGGATGCGACGGCCGAACTCGTCGAACGGCGTGACCTCGAGGATGCCGCCGAACCCGGCCACGCGCCGCCCCTGCTCGGCGACCCGCTGGGGGATCGGGATCCGTTCGAGGCCCACGTCGAAGGCCTCCTGATCGACGCGCGCGACCTGCCGCTTCGAAACCATCGTCCTCACGAGCTCGTCGTCGCACACGAGCACCGGCTCGCCCCGCGACTCGCTGGGGCGGGGATCGAGCGGGTCGACGGCGATGCCGGCCACCTTCGTGAACCGCCCCTCGAGCACGCGGCCGTCCTCCAGGGTCACGCGATCGGCCCAGGCCACGGCCTGGCCGGCGGCGACGGCCAGCGCGGCGACCACGAAGCGGACGGGTGACGACACGGCGAGTGCATCCATGCAGGTGGGCCATCCTCGAGCCGGCAGTCTACGCCTTCGGGCCGGCGCGCGCCCCGCGTCGCCGGACGGTCTCCGGCCCGCGAACCGCCCCTGCGCAGGCCCCCGTCGCGTGAGCGATGGGGGGCGACGCGAGGCCCGGGATGGCGCCGCCGCACCCCTGACGCGGTCGCGCCCCCCCGTCGTGGCCCGACCGTGCGAATCAGCCCCGGCGCACTCCTGTTCGGCACGAGATTTGCGCCAGGCAGTCTCGGTAATTCGGGCTAAATAGGTGGAGTTGCGCGCTGCGGACAAGGCTGGCATAGTGTGGCGCATGGCTGCCGCTCGCCACAAGATTCGCGCCGAAGACGTGCAAGGCTTCAAGTACTTCAAGGCGCTGCGTGGCCTGATTGAACGATTGCACTT
>VGYR01000164.1 GCA_016872925.1 Planctomycetota bacterium | reverse complement strand
CCTCGCAACCGCGAGGGCCGGGGTTTTTCATGCGCGCTGCCGACGACACCCAGAACCCGGCCGCCCGGTTGACCCCCCGCGAGAACCGGTGGTAGGGTCGACCGCATGCCCGATCCACTCGGCCGCGGAAGGGGACAGACCGGTCGCTCGTCCGCCGCGACCCGCTGGACTCTTGTCGTTCTGATGGCCCTCCCCGCCCAAGCGCTCGCCGCACCGTCGTTTCCCACGCGGCTGACCGCTGCCTGGTCGGGCCCATTCGGCGGTGTCCCGCCCTTCGGGCAGGTGGCCGTCGACGAGTTCATCCCGGCGTTCGAGGCGGCCATGAGCGATCAGCTCGCCGCCGTCGACCGGATCGCGGCCGATCCCGCACCGGCCACGTTCGAGAACACGATCGCCGCCTACGAGCGGGCATGCCGTCCGCTCGACCGGGCCATGGCGGTCTACGACGTGGCCTGCAACAACCTCAGCGATCCGTCCGTCCAGGCCGTCGAGCGGGAGCTCGCTCCGAAGCTGGCCGCGTTCCACGACCGGATCGTGCAGCATCGCGGCTTCTTCGAACGGTTGGCCGCCGTGCACGAGTCTGCGGCCGCCGCGAACCTGTCCGCCGAGGAGCGGCGGGCCGCCTGGCATCTGTTCACGCAGCTCGTGCTGGCCGGGGCGCGGCTGGGCTCGGACGCGCAGGCGGAACTCGCCGGCGTCAACCAGGAACTGGCTTCGCTGCACACCTCCTTCGCGCAGAACGTGCTCGCGGAGGAGGCCACGGCGGCCGTGTTCCTGGAGGCCGAGGACGATCTCGCGGGTCTTCCGGCGGCCCTTCGCGAATCGGCCGCGGAAGCGGCCGCGGCCCGCGGCCGCCCGGGAGCCTGGGCGATCTCCAACACCCGCTCGACCGTGGAGCCGTTCCTGACCTTCTCGGATCGCCGCGACCACCGCGAGCGGGTGTGGCGAATGTTCGTGGGCCGGGGCGATCGGGGCAACGCGCACGACACCCAGGCGATCGTGACGCGGATCCTGGCCCTCCGCAGCCAGCGGGCCCGCATCCTCGGCTTCCCGACGCACGCCCACTGGCGGCTGGAGGACTCGATGGCGAAGTCTCCCCCGCGGGCGCTGGAGTTGATGGAGGCGGTCTGGAAGCCCGCCGTTGCGCGGGTCCGCGAGGAGGTGGCCGACATGCAGGCGATCGCGGATGCGGAGCACGCGGGCATCACGATCGCCCCCTGGGATTACCGCCGCTACGCGGAGAAGGTCCGGAAGGCGCGGTACGACCTCGACGAGTCGGAGATCACGCCCTACCTCCAGCTCGACCGCCTGCGAGACGGGATGTTCTTCGTCGCGGAACAGCTGTTCGGGCTCACGTTCGTGCCGGTCGCCGACGAACTCGTGCCCGTGTTCCACCCCGACGTCCGCGTCTGGGAGGTTCGCGGCCGTGACGGGCGGCCCGTGGGGCTGTGGTACTTCGATCCGTTCGCCCGCCCCGGCAAGAAGTCCGGGGCCTGGATGAGCGACTATCGCCCCCAGGAGCGGCTCGACGGGCCCGTCCTGCCGATCGTCTCGAACAACTGCAACTTCGTGAAGCCGCCGGCAGGCGAGCCGGCGCTGGTGAGCTGGGACGACGCCACGACCCTGTTCCACGAGTTCGGCCACGCCCTGCACGGCCTCTGCTCCGACGTGCGGCTGCCGTCGCTGGCGGGCACGCGGGTGCCGCGCGACTACGTGGAGCTTCCGTCGCAGCTCCTCGAGCACTGGCTCTCCACGCCGGAAGTGCTGTCGCGGTTCGCCGTCCACTGTCGCACGGGCGAGCCGATCCCCGCCGACCTCGTGACCCGGATCCGCCATGCCGAGACGTTCAACTCGGGATTCCGCACGGTCGAGTTCCTCGCGAGCGCCATCGTCGACATGCGGCTGCACCTCGCCGGCGAGGAGCCGATCGATCCGGAGCGATTCGAGCGGCAGACCCTCGACACCCTGGGGATGCCGGCCGAGATCGTGATGCGGCACCGGATCCCGCACTTCAGCCACATCTTCGCCGACGACGGCTACTCGGCCGGCTACTACAGCTACCTCTGGGCCGACACGCTGACGGCGGACGCCTGGGAAGCCTTCACGGAGGCGGGCGGCCCCTGGGACGAGGGCGTGGCGGACCGACTGCGGCGGCACGTGCTCTCGGCCGGCAACACGGTCGACCCGGCGGAGGGGTACCGGCTCTTCCGGGGCCGCGACGCGACGATCGACGCGTTGATGCGGAAGCGCGGCTTCGCGCCGGCGACGGACTGACCCGGCGGTTCCCGGAAAGCCCGATCGCGCGAGGCTTCGCCACGCTCATGCCAGAATGCCGCTCACGACCCTGCCGTGCACGTCGGTGAGCCGGTACCGCCGCCCCTGGAACCTGTAGGTCAGCCGCTCGTGGTCGATGCCGAGCAGGTGGAGCATCGTGGCGTGGAAGTCGTGCACGTGGACGCCGTCGCGGACGACGTTGTAGCCGAACTCGCAGGTCTCGCCGTACGACGTGCCCGGCCGGACGCCTCCGCCGGCCAGCCAGATGGTGAAGCACCGCGGATGGTGGTCGCGGCCGAAGTCCTGTCCGGGCTTGTAGAGTCCCTGGCAGTAGTTGGTGCGGCCGAACTCGCCGCCCCAGACGACGAGCGTGTCATCGAGCATGCCGCGGATCGCGAGATCCTTCACGAGGGCCGCCGCAGGCTGGTCGGTCTGCCGGCACTCTCCGGCGATGCCCTCCTTGAGGGCGCCGTGGTGGTCCCAGTCCTGGTGATAGAGCTGGATGAACCGCACGCCGCGCTCGGCGAGCCGGCGGGCGAGCAGGCAGTTGGCCGCGAACGTGCCCGGCTCCTTCGCGTCGGGGCCGTACATGGCCACCACGTGCTCGGGCTCGTCGGCGAGGCTCGTCACCTCCGGCACGCTCGACTGCATCCGGAAGGCCATCTCGTAGTTGGCGATCCGGTCGCGGATCTCGGAGTCAGGCGTGGAGGCGAACTCGTGGTCGTGAAGGTCGCGGAGGCCGTCGAGGAGCCGCCGCCGGTTGGCGGCGGACACGCCGGGGGGATTGCTGACGTAGAGCACGGGGTCGTCGCCCGAGCGGAACCGCACCGCCTGATGCCTGGTCGGCAGGAAGCCGGCCCCCCAGAGGTGGCTCATCAGCGGCTGCCCCCCCTTGTTCTTGGTGATCAGGACGACGAACGAGGGCAGTTCGTCCTGGACGCTTCCCAGGCCGTAGTCGAGCCAGGCGCCGATGCTCGGCCGTCCCGGGATCTGCGAGCCGCTCTGCATGAAGGTCACGCCGGGGCCGTGGTTGATGCTCTCGGTGAACATCGAGCGGACGATGCACAGGTGGTCGGCGATCCCGGCGGTGTGGGGCAGCAGCTCGCTGATCCATGCACCGCTCTCGCCATGGCGGGCGAACTCGAAGGGCGAAGCCGCCAGCGGGATCGAGCTCTGGTTGCCCGACATCCCCGTGAGCCGCTGGCCGCCGCGGATGCTCTCGGGCAGCTGTTCGCCGTCCCGGTCGGCAAGCAGGGGCTTGTGGTCGTAGAGGTCGAGTTGCGAAGGGCCGCCCGACTGAAAGAGGTAGATCACCCGCTTGGCCCGCGGCGGCACGTGAAAGCCTTCGAGCACGCCGCCTCGCGAACCCGCCGGCAGCGCGAGACCCGCGGTGTCGGCCGTGGCCTCCCGGGCCAGCAGGTCGGCAAGCGCGAGGCCACCGAAGCCGAGCCCGAAGGAACGGAGCCACGCACGGCGGTCGAGCGGGGGCATCGTCATCGCTTCACCACGCAGCCATCGTAGTTCATCAGGGTGTTCACGACACCCGCCGCCGCCGCCACGTCGACCGGGTCGAGGCCGGCGCGGGGCGTGGTCGCGCCGATCGCGAGCAGCCGGGCCGCGTCGTCAGGGCGGTCACGGTACCAGTCGACCTGCTCGGCATGCATCCGGGCGAGAATCGCCCGTTCGGCCGCATCCGGCGTCCGGCTCGTGAGCCGCTCGAAGGCGGCGGCGACCGCGGCGTCGGCCCGGCCGCCATGCTCCACGAGCAGGGTTTCGGCCATCACCCGCGCCGCCTCGATGAACTGCGGGCCGTTGAGCAGCACCAGGGCGTGCAGCGGCGTGTTGGTCACGTCACGGCGGGCCACGCAGACCACCCGCTTGGGCACGTCGAACGTCTCGAGCACCGGAGCCGGCCCGGTCCGCCGCCAGAACGTGTACAGGCTGCGCCGGTAGAGGGCGTCGCCCGTGTCGGGATCGGCCGGCTTGAACGACTCCGGCATGTCGTAGGTCTTCACCGGCGGCCCGCCGCGGATGTCGACGAGCAGCCCGCTGGCAGCGAGGATGCCGTCGCGGATCATCTCCGCGGGCAGCCTGTGCCGCGGGCCGCGGGCGAGCCAGTGGTTGAGCGGATCGTCCGCCATCACGCGTGCGTCGCCGATGCTCCGCTGTCGGTAGACGCGGGACCGCATGATCTCCTTGACCAACCGCTTCGTGTCCCAGCCGAAGCCGCCGTCGGCGACGGGGTGCGAGAACCGCCAGGCGAGCAGGTCGAGCACCGCGGGATGCTCGGGCTGCGCCGACTGGCTGCCGAGATCCTCCGCAGTCGGGACGAGCCCGATGCCGAACAGCGACTGCCACAGCCGGTTCACCGTGACGCGGGCCAGCAGCGGGTGATCGGCCGCCACGAGCCAACGGGCGAGCCCGAGTCGGGTGCGCGGCTGATCGGCAGGAAACGGCGGCAGTGCCGCGGGCGTGCCCGGCTCGACGGGCTCACGCCGCTTGTCGTAGTCGCCGCGCTCGAGCACGTAGGCCGTCTTCGGCTGCGGAAGCTCCCGCATCACCATCACCTCGTGAGGCTGCTCGGCGAGGTCGTCGCGGTGGCGGCGGGCATCCTCCATCAGCTTCCGCGCCGCCGCCGCCGAACCGTCGACTGCCGTGGCGAACCACTCGGCGACCGCATCCCCCTCCCCCCTGGCCGTCAGGCACCGCGCGATCGTGCCCGGCTCGACCAGTTCGCGAACCTCGAGGGGCGCCAGCACCCGGCCGAAGACGCGAAACTCGTCGACGGCTCCGCCCGTGAATCCGTGGTCGCGGAATCGTGCCCCGATCGCGATCGTGTCGCCCCCCCCTCCGGTGATCTCGCGGGTGAGCGCGTCGCGGACCACGGCGACTGCCGCCGCATGGCCGTCCACGTAGACCCGCAGCCCCGCGGCCCGGCCGGAGCCGTCGCTCGTGACGGCCACGTGCACCCACCGGTCAACGGGCAGGGGTTCCAGCGTGCGGACGCTGGCAGCGTCGCCGGGCCAGAAGTGGATCAGCGACCAGCCGAGGTGGCCGCGGTCGAGGAGCAGTTCGTAGCCGCGGCTGCCGGCGTCGGTCCAGGCCCGCGACCGGTGAAAGATCACGGCCCGCTCCGCCGGCCCCGGCGACTTGATCCAGGCCGCGACCGTGAAGGGGTGGCTCCGCCGGAAGTCGCCGACGGGCGTGTCGACCGGATGATCGCCGGTGAGCTCGATCGCCCGACCGACCCTCCCGTCCACGAGCACGTTCTCGGGGGGGGACGAGGCGCGCGGATCGGGGGCCTGCGGCTGCTCCTTCGCCGGGGAGCCGCCGGCGTCGCTGCGATCGCGGGCAGGCTCGTCGACACCCTGTGCCGGAGTCGCGGGCGTGGACAGGTTTGGAAAGCGTCCATCGCCGTCGCGGGCGTCGAACGCGTAGTGGGCCAGCTCGCCGGGCAGCCGCCCCACATCGGCGATCGCGGAAAACTCCGGGGCTGGTGCCGGTCCGCCGGCGAGCCACGCGGCCACCCGGTCGCGGGCCGCCCGCTCGACGCGATCGAGTTCCGCAGCCGCCAGCCCGCAGGATTCCTCCGCCTTCGCCAGGCGGTCGCGGGCCGCATCGTCGAGCAGCCGCAGCTTCGGCGTCGGCGTCGCGCGCGTGAAGTAGGAGTACAGACCGGCCTCGTCCACGTCGTCGAAGAAGGCGAACAGTCCGTAGTACTCCCGCTGCGGCAGCGGATCGAACTTGTGGTCGTGGCACCTCGCGCACTCCAGCGTCAATCCGAGAAAGGCGGTGCCGAACGTCGTCGTGCGGTCGTTGACGTAGGCGACGCGATACTCCTCCTCGACCGAGCCCCCTTCGCTCTCCTGCTGGTGCAGGCGGTTGAAGGCCGTCGCCAGCACCTGCTCGTCCGTCGCCTGGGGCACCAGGTCCCCGGCCAACTGCCAGGTCACGAACTGGTCCCACGGCAGGTTCCGGTTGAAGGCGTCGACGACCCAGTCGCGCCACCACCACATGGGCCGTTCGCGGTCGACCTGGAATCCGTAACTGTCCGCGTAGCGGGCCACATCGAGCCAGTCGGCGGCCATCCGCTCGCCATATCTGGGGCTGGCGAGCAGGCGGTCGAGCAGCCGCTCGTAGGCCTCCGGGTCGTCGTCGGCCACGAAGTCCCGCACCTCGGCGGGGGTCGGCGGCAGGCCGGTGATGTCGAACGCCGCCCGGCGGATGAGCGTGGTGCGGTCGGCCTCGGGCTGCAGGGCGAGGCCCCGGGAGGCGAGCCGCTCCGCCACGGCCCGGTCGAGGGAATCGGCCGCATCCGCCTCGAGGTCGGCCGGCTTCCGGGGGGGCACGAGCGACCAGTGAGGCTCGTACTCCGCGCCCGCGGCGATCCACCGCCTCAGGATCGCGACCTGCTCCTCCGACAAGGGGCCGAGCTTGGCCTGGGGCGGAGGCATGACGAGGTCGGGGTCGGACGACGCGACGCGCACCAGCACTTCGCTGGCGTCCGGATCCGTCGGCACGATGCCCCGGGTGCCGCTCTCGAGTTCCGCGACGGCATGCTCCCGAAGATCCAGCCGCAGACCGGCCTGGCGTTGGGCCGAATCGGGACCGTGACAGCCGAAGCAGTTGTCCGACAGGATCGGCCGCACGTCCCGGTTGAACGACACCGAGTCGTCCGCACCGACGGCGGTCGCCAACGCCGCCGTCAGGCACAGGAACCACGACGCTGGACCGAACGACCGCCACATGCCCTGAAATCTACCATTCCCCGCGGCCGCCGCCGACCGCGCCGAGGCGGCATCCACCGCAGCCTGCCGGCGGAAGAACAGAGCACCCAGCCTCACGTCCGTCATCTCTCCCGTGTCGCCCAAAACCTCACCCGCTGCCACCCGGATCGCGGCCGTGGAAACCGTCCCGGGAATCCGTGAAGCCGACGGGTTTTCTCCGACGATTCCAGGGGTGTGGAATGTTCCGTGCCCTCACCGATCTCCGCCTGCCGGCGGCCGCGCGCACGCTTTGGGCGCGTGGTTCTTGCCGCGCTCCCGGCGGCGCTTGGTCCGTGGCTCGAGCCCAGCCGCGCGGAGACCGCGATCCCGCCGGGAGGTTGGCCCGTGCCGCCGGCGACGCTCGACGTAGCCGATCCAGGGATTCGCCTCGCCCCCCCCGCACCGACCCCGGCGGTGACGTCGGCACCGGAGCCCCTGCCCGTCGACGGGCTGCCGAGCCCCGCGACTCTCGAGGAGTTCGTGGCGCTTGCCGAGCGCAGCCATCCCAGGCTCGTCGCCGCGCGGGCGGCGATCGAGGCGGCCCGTGGCCAGGCCGTGCAGGTGCGGCTGTATCCCAATCCGATGGCCGCCGTCGGCTCTCCGCAGATCGCCGGGCCGGAGAGCCAGTGGAGTTACTTCGCGACCCAGGACGTGGTCACCGCCGGCAAGCTCCGGCTCGCCCAACAGGCGGCGCTCCGCGACGTGCAGCGGGCGGAGTACGACCTGATCCGGGCCCGCTTCGACGTGCTCCGCGAGGTCCGCGGCAGCTTCTACGCGCTGCTGGTCGCGCAGCGGAGGATCGAGATCTACCAGCTGCTGTTCGACATCGCGAAGCGGTCGTACGACATCGGCATGGCGCTGGCCGAGGCAGGCGAGGGCACGAAGGCGGACGTGCTCTTCTGGAGCATCGAACGCGACCGGGCGGAGGTCCAGTTGATCAACGGCTCGGTGTTCGTCGAGACCGGCAGGCGGCAGCTCGCTGCGGCGATCGGCCTGCCCCGGGCCGACGTGGGCACGATCCAGGCCGACATGTTCCAGAAGCTTCCCTGGTTCGACCTCAAGTCGCTGCAGGAGGCGATCGTCCGCTCCAACGCGAAGCCCCGGGCCGCCGAAGCACAGATCGCCCGCGCCCAGTGGGCACTCGAGCGGTCGGCCGTGGAGCCGATTCCGAACGTGAACGTGCTCGGCGGCTATCAGCGGCAGGTCGGCCCCGCGCAGCAGCAGGGGATCGTGCAGCTGATGATGGAGGTGCCGCTCTTCGACCGGAACCAGGGCAACATCCGCTCGGCCCGGGCCGACATCGCCAGCGCCCGGGCCGACCTCCGAACCGTCGAGCTCGACCTTGCCACCCAGGCGGCCCAGGCGATCGCCGCCTACCGCACCGCCCAGCGGCAGGCGGACTGGTACGAGCAGTTGATCCTGCCGAAGGCTCGCGAGACGCTGCAACTCACCCAGCAGCTCTACGCCCGCGGCGAGGTGACGTTTCTCAGCCTGCTGCAGGCCCAGCGCATCCTCACCGAGACGGAACTGGCCTTCGTCGAGGCGCAGGCCGACCGCTGGAACGGCGCCGTGACGATCGCCGACCTGCTGCAGCTGGAGCAGTTCCCGCCCACGTCGGCGGCGCCGGCCGCGGTGCCCCCGCCGCCGGGCGGTCCGGAGGCGATGCCTCCGCGCGATCCCAACGCGGTCAAGCCCCCACGCCCGGAACAGGTGGCCCCACCGGTGCCCATTCCCCTGCCCCCACCGTGACTCCTCCGGTCGCGACCGCACCGGCGACGGCCCGAGCCGAGTACGATACCGCGATGCACGAATCGTCCGCGTCGTCGCAGCCCACCGCACCGCACCGTGTGCCGCGCGGCTTGCGGCCGCTGGAGACGGTTCGTCGGGGCCTGCCGGGTGCCTTGGTGCTCGCCCTCGGGGCGCTGGCGTGGTGGTGGCTCGCCACGCATCACTTCACCGGCGTCGATCACGCGGAGCCCGCGGCTGCCGACGGTGCAAGCTCGCCCGAGGCCAACGTCGTCCGACTTCCCGACGCGGCAGCGCGGGGCGAGATCACCCTGGCCAGGGTCGAGCGCCGCCCCCTGTGGGCCCACCTCACCGTCCCCGGCCGCCTCGACTACGACGCCCGCAGCCGACTGGACTACGAGTCGCCCGTCGATGGCATCGTGTCGCGGGTGAGCGTCGCGGTGCGGCAGAAGGTGGCCAAGGGGGACTCGCTGGCGGAGGTGTCGAGCCTCGAGGTGGGCATGGCCCGGGACGAGGTGCGGAAGCGGGAGGACGAGCGGGAGATCGCCCGCAAGGCGGCCGACTGGTCGACCACCATCGCGGAGAACGTCCAGGCGCTGCTCGACACGCTCGCCCGGCATCCCCCGCTCGACCGGATCGAGCGGGAGTTCGAAGGCCGCACCCTGGGTGATTACCGGGAGACGATCGTCGGGTCGTATTCCCGGCTCCTGTACGTCGAAAAGGTGAACGAGGGCACGAAGGATCTGGGGGCGGAGGGCAGGGCAATCGCATCTTATTGACGCTTGAAAAAAGCCTCCTCAGCAGAATCTGTGGGTTGATTCTGGCTCCGGTAGTTTGCCAAGGACATGAAACAACGCGATTTCAATGCCTTTCGCGGTCCGAAAGCCGAACGCTTTT
>VGYR01000163.1 GCA_016872925.1 Planctomycetota bacterium | reverse complement strand
CCGCCTGATTCAGGACCTCTGAACACAACTCTTGACAATAGCTCTTGCTCTTCGCATCGACTACCAACTGCCCGAGGCTGATCGAGTTGGCGGAGACCCAGGCGCTGATCATGTGGATCGCCGACTTGCTGCTCGCCTTGTCGCAGCTCCCCCGGAGCGTCTTGCCATCGATCGCGATCACCTGGCCGTCCGTGGCCACCTGGAGCGCCTCGATCCAACTCAGCAGGCACCGCTCGAAATCCGTCGGGGAGAGCATCGAAAAGATGGCGTTGAACCGGTCGTGCGAAGGGATTCCGGCGCGAAGGTCGAGGATCTTTCGGAACCATCTCCGCTTCATCAGCCCGAAGTCGGCGATCGCCACGAAGTCATCGGCGCCGCAGATCACCGCGCAGATCGCGATCACGATGAAGTTGATCAACGGGTGCGTCACCTTCCGGCGACACGGATCGGGAAGCGCGGCGAAGTGAACTTGTATCTTGGCGCTCAGCGACTTGGAGACAGGCATGTTCGATCCTCCGTGATGATCGCTGCCCGACCGATCACCGACGCAATTTCGGCGACATCACGGACGCGATTGCCCAATCATGCCAGATTACACATCATGGCGCAATCGCCCTGGAGGGGATCAGGGTTCGGAAGTGTAGCCCTTCAGGCCGCCGAGATCCGCCCCGAGGAACGCCCCCGCATCGCCACGAGGGTCGCGACCAGAGCCGGTGCGGCGACCGCGGCGACGGTGACCCACTGGAGCGAGTCGGCCCCGTGGCCGAGGCTGCCGGCCAGGCTCCAGGCAAGGGCGATCGCGAGATTGGCCGAGGCCGATGCGGCGAGGAACGACGTCAGCGGCATCGCCGCTGCACCGGCGAGCAAGGCCGCGGCCTCGGCGAGGATCGGCAGCGGGCGGGTGAGGACGACGACCAGCGGGCCGAACTGCCGCTCCCGCGACGCGAGGGCGGCGCGGGCGTCGGCATCGAGCGCCGCCACGCCGCGGCGGGCGCAGCCACGTCCCAGGAGCCAGCCGGCCAGGGAGCCGAGCGTCATGCCGAGCCAACCGCAGACCGTGCCCGTCACGACGCCCAGGCTGGCGCCCCCGAGCGTGGTGACGAGGCTCGAGGGCACGGGGAGGAGGATGTCGGCAGCCAGAATGCCCACCTCCGCGACGGCCAGGAGCGGAGCCGGTGGCGGCGGATCGAGCCATTCCGCCACCGCGTGATCGAGACGCGCGCCCCAGAGCAGCCACGGCAGAAGCGGCACGGCGATGGCCGCGGCGATCAGCGCGAGCAGCAGGCGGGAGGTGCGGGTCATGGCATGAGGTGGTGGAGCGGCCGGCGGATGTTTCGTCAGGCGATGCGGATGACGTGCACGGCGACCCGCACCTCGTGGCGACCGCCGCCGATGCAAACTCCCTTCACGGGACTCACGTCAGCGTAGTCGCGCCCCCAGGCGACGGTCACATGGAGCGTGCCGGCGGTGCAGTCGTTGGTGGGATCGACGTCGAGCCAGCCATCGTCGCCCCCCCAGACGGAGAGCCAGGCGTGCGAGGCGTCGGCGCCGACCATGCCCGCCTCGAAGGCCCCTTCGCCACCGGCACCCTGCACGCGGCGCTCGTTCGACAGGTAGCCGCTGACGTAGCGGGCGGCCAGCCCCAGCGACCGCAGGCACGCGATCGTGAGATGGGCGAAGTCCTGGCAGACACCGCGACGCAGTGAGAACACCTCGTCCACCGGCGTCCCCGTGGTGGTGGCGGCGGGATCGTAGGCGAACTCGCGGTGGATGCGGCGCGTGAGATCGATCACGCCCTCAGCCCAGGGCCGCGAGGGCCCGAACGATTCGGCCGCCCAGGCGGCCAGGTGAGGAGCGGTGCGAATCAGCGGCGAGTCGTCGGTGAACTGGCGGGCCTCGAGCGTGGCCGGATCGATCCGGCGGCGGAGCCGCTCGCGGACCTCCTCCCAGGCCACCGGGGCGCACGTCGTCCAGTGGCGTGGGGGATCGACCTCCACCCGGCTGGTCGAGGTGACGACCAGGCGTTCGTGAGGCTGGTCGATCGCGAAGATCCCGGCCGTGTTGCCGAAGAAATCGACGTGCGTCGACACCTGCTCGGGATGCGGATCGACGGCGATGAACGACGAGAGCAGCCGCTGGCCCGGAAGATCCCGAGGCACGAGGTGGATCTCGTTGTGGCAGACCGGCACGGCCTCGGAATACGAGTACGTCGTGGCGTGCCGCACCTCGTACCGGGCGGGTCCGTCCGGTGATCCGTTGCCGGCGCGGATCGAGAGGCCTGGTCGGCCGATGGCGGGGTGTTCGGTGCTCATGCTGGCGTGCGATGACGACGGGCTTGGTCGGCGATGTCGACGCCGACGAGGCGGCTCCAGGCATCGAGCAGGCTGCGGTACACGCGGCCCGGCCGCCCGCTGCCGATCGGCCGTCCGTCAAGCCGCGTGGCCGGCAGGATGCAGCTCGGCGTGCTGGTGAGCAGGATCTCGTCGGCGTCGGCGAGGTCGCGGGCCGTCAGCGACTGTTCCTCGTTGGGGATGCCCAGGGACGCTGCCAGCCGCCGGGCGCAGGCAAGGCTCACGCCCCCGAGCGCATCGCTCGCAGGGGGTGTCTTGACGACGCCCGCGACGACGACGGCGACGTTGGCGGTCGAGGTCTCGCTGATCCTTCCGTCCCCATGAGCGAGCACCGCACGCGCACCCGGCTCGGCGGCGGCCGCCTCGCGATCGGCCAGGTGGTAGTGGAGGCGGCTCCGGACCTTGGCCTTGAGCGGCCAGCATGTGTCGGGCACCTGCGAGACGGACACCGTCCGCAGGGTCACGCCGCGCTCGTACGCAGCGGCCCAGCTGCCGAAGGCGAGGGGGAAGGTGTGGATCGCCAGCCGCGGCCGCCCGGGTGTTCCGCGATGCTGCGCGGCCAGATCGCCGGGGGTGGCGAAGATCACCAGGCCCAGGTCCGCGCCGGCCTCCGCCAGGCGGTGGTTGTGGGTGGCGATGTCCGCCGCGGCCTCGAGCACGGCATCGATCCGCCACGGCAGGTCGATGCCGACGATCGCGAGCGATTCGGCCAGGCGGCGGCCGTGATCCTCGGGGAGAAACGGGATGCCGCGAAACGTCCGCAGTTGCTCCGTGACCGTCGCTCCGAGCACGAAGCCGGCATCGCCCACGGGGACGCAGAGTTGTCGCCGGGGAAGGCTCGCGCCGTCGAGCCACGCCAGCTCGGTCCCGGTCGCCTCGGCCGCAGACATCGTTTCGATCGGAGTGGAGGATAGGGGATTCGAACCCCTGACCTTCTGGCTGCCAGCCAGACGCTCTCCCAATTGAGCTAATCCCCCGGATCGTGCGGTGGTGACCCGCGAGGGGTGATCGAGGGGAGTCTGCGTGCCGAGGCGTCTTCTTGATCTCTCGAAAACGGTATCGGCTGGCGCGAAGCGTGTCAACGGAAATGGTCCCGCCGGGGTGGAAACCATCCGGCCTTTGCCGCGGAATCGGGCCGCACTGGCGAGCGAGCGAGGCTGCGATCACACTCGGCGGCATGCTCGCCGCCGGCCAGTCCGTTGCGAACGATCGCCACCGCGACCTGCTCCCCGCGGAACCGGTTCGCGCCCTCGTCACCATCGCGCTGGTCTTCTTGCTGATCGGGATCGTGCTCGCGATCGCCACGAACACGCTGAGCGGGGCGTCGCCGCTCTTGGGCCGGGTCAAGTCGCGGGTCTTCTCGCCGGTGCTCGTGCCGGCCTGGCTGGACGTCGGCTACGACTATCGGATCACGTACGGGCTGGAGGAGGATGCCGACCACGAGATCGACCTGCGGGTGCACGGAGCCGACGGGCCGGGACTGCTCCTGCCCGGCCCGCGAGCCGGAGAACGGGCGTCCCGGTGGCGGCGGCTGGCCAGAACGATCGCCGTGGGGGGCATCGACGACGACGGCGCTCCCGTCGCCGCCGGCGTCGCGCGGGGTGGGTTTATCAAACTCGGGGCCGACGATCTGGACGTGCGGGTCTTTCGGCTGCCACAGCCCGAACGCTCCGCTGCGGCCCGTGGCGACACCGAGCAGGTGCATGCCTCGCGGGTTCGGCAGGTTGGTGGCGACGTGCAGCTGATCCGCGACGAACCCCCGGGAGAACTCGCTCCGCTCGCCACGGCGGCGCCGCCGACCGCCCCTCCCGTGCCGGCGGAGGAGAGGCCGTGACCACGACCGACTCCGCCGTCCCCTCGTCGACGCTCGGTGACACCTGGACGCGCTTCTGGTTCGCCGCGGTGCCGGTGCGGCCGCTCGCCGTGGTTCGCATCCTGACGGGACTGCTCGGGCTGCTGCTGGCCTGGTCGTATGCCGAGGATCTGCTGCTCTGGTTCGGGCCGGACGGGATGCTTCCCCGTGATGCCGCGTCGGCCTGGCGTCCACGTTGGGGCGTGACCCTCTACGACCTCGCCACGACCCCGACGGCGGTTCGCGGCCTGTTCGGGGCGACGGTCGTGGCGTTCGCGTGCCTGCTCGTGGGCCTGGCGTCACGATGCGCGGCCGTCGCCGCCGCCGTGCTCTGGGCGTCGCTCCTGCATCGCGGTCCGATGCTCGTCGGCCCCGCCGACGACTGCCTGGCGGCGCTGCTCTGGTGCCTCGTCGTCGGTCCGTGTGGAGCCGACCTGTCGGTCGATCAGCTGCTCAGGGGAAGGAAGGGGCGACCCCGGGCCGCGACGTCACCCTGGGCCGCCCTGGCACTCGGCCTGGTGAAGGTCTTCGCCACGGCGATCACCGTCGCAGCCCTGTTGGCTCAACTCAAGGGCGACAGCTGGTGGAACGGCGAGGCCGCCTGGTGGCTTGCGTCGCGGGCCGGCAGCCTCGACCTCCGCGTTGCGTACGACCGGTCCGAGTACCTCATGAACCTCGTCACGCATGCCATCGTGGCGTTCGAGACCCTGTTTGCGGCGGGCCTGTGGTTCGCGGCCACGCGGCGGACGATCGCGAGGCTGGCGCTCCTCGGCTGGCCCCTGCTCGGCATGCTCGCGGGAGAGCCCCTCTGGGGCCTTGCGATGGGAGTGTTCGCCGTGCCGTTCGCGGACGTGGTGTGAGCGAGAGATGCGGGCGGCGTCACGCGTCGCCGGCGAGCAGTGCCCTGAAGGCCGCTTCGTCGAGGATGGGAATGCCGAGCTTCGTGGCGGTGGCGAGCTTGCTGCCCGCCTCCGCGCCGGCCACGAGGTAGTCAGTCTTCTTCGAGACGCTCGAGGACGCCCGGCCGCCGGCCTGGCGGATCGCTTCCTCCGCTTCCTGCCGGGAGAAGCCGACGAGCGTGCCGGTGACCACGAGCGTCTTGCCGGTGAGCGGCCCCCCTGCCACGCGGTCGGCCTGCGGCACGTCGAGCCGCACGCCGGCGTCCCGGAGGCCGTCGATGGTGCGCCGGCCGTCGTCGCTCGCCAGCCATGCGTGAACGCTCGCGGCGATGATCTCACCGATCTCCGGAACGTTCGCCAGGTCCTCGGCCGACGCGGCCTGCAGTCCGTCGATCGTCGGGAATCGCTCGCAGAGCAGCGTGGCGACCCTCGGCCCCACGTGCCGGATGCCGAGCGCGTTGAGCACGCGGACGAGCCCTCGCGACCGGCTGGCCGCGATCTGCCCGACCAGGGCCGTCGCCGACTTCTTCCCCATCCGCTCGAGCGGCTCGAGTTGCTCGGGCGTCAGCGCGTAGAGGTCGGCATAGTCGGTCACCAGCCCGGTCGAAACCAGCTGCTCGACGAGCTTGTCGCCGAGCCCCTCGATGTCCATCGCGCCGCGCGAGGCGAAGAACCGCAGCCGTTCGCGGCTCCGAGCCGGGCACCCGACGTTGGGGCAGCGGATGTAGACGCCATCCTCGTCCTTCACGACCGCGGTGCCGCATTCGGGGCAGGCGGTGGGGAACCTCCAGATCCGGGGACTGCCCCTGCGGAGATGCTTCTCGACCCGGACCACGTGCGGGATCACCTTGCCCGCCTTTTCGACGACGAGCACGTCGCCGACCCGGATGTCCTTGCGGGCGATCTCCCCGGCGTTGTGAAGGCTCGCCCGGCGGACGACGGTGCCGGCGAGTTCCACGGGCTCGAGGTCCGCCACCGGCGTGATCGTGCCCCCGCGGCCCACCTGCACGCGGATGCCCGCGAGGGTCGTCGTGGCCTCGAACTTCTCGAACTTCCAGGCGATCGCCCAGCGCGGGCTCTTGGCCGTCGCTCCCAGGATCCGCTGCTGGTCGAAGCGATTCACCTTGACCACGAAGCCGTCCACCTCGAAGTCGAGGGCGTGGAGTTCCTCGATCAGCGACGTCCCCCGCTCCACGAGGGCGTCGAGCGACCCGAACACCTGCGTGCCCGGTGCGACCGGCAGACCTGCCCGTACGGCCCAGGCCAGCAGGTCGGTCTGCGAGGCGGCTCCCAGGCCGGTGGCATCGCCCACGCCGTGGCAGAAAAACCGCAGCGGCCGCTTCGCGCACTCCCGCGGATCGAGGAGCCGGATGCTGCCCGCCGCCACGTTCCGCGTGTTGGCGAACGGCGGCAGGCCGCTCCGCGCCTGCTCCTCGTTCAAGGTCACGAGGTCGGAGTTGGTCATGTAGACCTCGCCCCGAACTTCGACCGTCGCGGGGGGTGACTGGAGCCCGAGCACGAGCGGCACGCCGTGGATGGTGCGGACGTTGTGCGTCACGTCGTCGCCGGTGGTGCCGTTGCCCCGCGTGGCCGCCAGGGCCAACAGGCCGTCGTCGTAGCGGAGTGACATCGCCACGCCGTCGATCTTGAGTTCGAGCACCCACTCGATCGGCCCGTCATGACCCGACTCGGCGAGCAGCTTCTCGACCCGCCTCCCCCAGGCGGCAAGATCGTCCGCCCCGTACGTGTTGTCGATCGACATCATCGGGACGCGGTGCCGGACCGGCCGAAGGTCCGGGACCGGTTCATCGCCGACCCGCTGCGTGGGACTGTCGGGGGTGACGAGGTCGGGGTGCTTCGCCTCCAGAGCACGGAGCTCGTCGACCAGCCGGTCGTAGTCGCGGTCCGTGATCTCGGGGGCGGCCTCGACGTAATACTTCCGGTCGTGACGCCGGATCTCGTCACGCAGCTTCTCGATCCGGGTGGCGGCCGAGGCCGTCACGGTTCGGTGACCCTGTCCACGGCGGCCGGCCGGGCCTGCTGGCCGACCTCCCGGGATGGGCGGGATCGCTCGGCGTTGTACTGATCGAGGCCGACGGCGCCGACCGTGGCGATCGCCAGCACCACCAACTCGCCGACGAGCAGCGAGGTCCCGTATCGATCCATCACCCGCTCGAGCGGGTGGGGGGCGGCGTCGACCGCCTGCGGCCGGACGCCACGGAGCACGGCGACGCAGGAACTCGCAGCGGTCACCGTGAACGCGAAGCCGGCGACACCGAGCACCACGTAAAACGGATTGCGACGGGGGCGCGGCATGCGGCGGCTCCAAGAAGTCGCCGCAGTATAGGCGTCCTGCAACCGCTAGGCCGCCTGCGAGCGGAGCAACAGCCCCCGCGCCGCGGCGACGACCGAGTCGACGTCGATGGCAAGCATCGCCAGGCGATCGGTCTTGCGGTCCTGCCACGCGGGCCGAAGCGGCGCCGCCGGTTCCACGCACACGTGGCCGCGGCCGTAGGGACCGTTCCGAGATCCCGGCACCGGCCCGAACAGACCGACGCACGGGGTGCCCACGGCGGCCGCCAGGTGCAAGGGGCCCGTGTCGCTCGAGATGAAGATCCGTGCCAAGCGGGCGAGTTCGCCCAGATCCTGGAGGGTCGTGTGGGGCGCGAGGATCGCGGCACCCTGCGATTCAGCCACGATCTGCCCGGCGGCGGCCCGTTCGGCATCGCCGCCCCAGACCACGACCGACGGCACCCCCTCACGCCGCTTGAGTTCGCGGGCGACGGCTGCGAATCGCTCCGTGGGCCAGAGCTTGGAGTTCCACCCGGCACCGGGGTTGATGAGGACTGGCGTCGCGTCCAGTCGCTGGGCGTGGATCCACTGCTGCATCCGCAGGCGACTCACCGGCCAGTGCGGCATGGTGAACTCCGGCATGGTGGCCTGCACGCCGAGCGGCGCGAGCAGGTCGCAGTTGCGCTCCACGACGTGCGCGAGGGTGGTCTCGACCGGATGCGTGTAGGCTCGCCAGGCTTGTTCGCGGGATGCGGGCCGGGCGTGCCCGATCCGCATCCTGGCGCCGGACAGCCATGTGGCCACTCCGCTCTTGAGCAGTCCCTGCAGGTCGACCGCCACGTGGGCCGCGAACGAACGGAGTTGCCTCGTGAGTGCCAGCACCTGCGAGGGCGATGTGAGCCACCCGCGGGGCACCCGGAACAGATGATCCACCGCGGGATGGCCGGCGAGGACGTCGGCCGCCCGGCCCTCGACGACCCAGCCGATCCGGCAGTCGGGGAAGGCCCGTTTCACGGCGACCGCCGCGGGCACCCCGTGCAGCACGTCCCCGATGGACGACAGCTTGACGATGACGAGTGATCGGGGAGCGTGCATGGCCGGATCCTTGGCCGGGAGGTGGGGGAGGATCGGCGACCTCGGCATCCGACGCAAGGTCAGTTTCGGCCCGCGGCGCCATGGCGGGCCGATCGCGGCCTGCGCGTCAGACCCCGGCGAGGTCGCAGAGCACGGCGTCGGCGACCGCCTGGGGGCAGCTCCACACCAGGAAGAAGAGCGACTCTCGGACGAGCCGCTCCGCCGGATGTCCGGCGACGAAGCCGGCTCCCTTGGCGGCCGTCAGGGAAGCCTGCGCGGTTCGCAGGACGAGGCTGGTGGCATCCACGCGGAGCCGGTCGCGTGCCGCCGGGTCGATGCCGTCGCGGGCCGCCAGGAGCACGCGCGATTCAAGCGCCTCGATCTCTGCTGCGAACTCGCGTGCCACGGTCGTCAGGCCGGGCCGCGCCGCGGCCTCACTGGCGATCACCGCGGCGCTGGCCCGCGCGGCCCCGACGGCGAGGGCCGTCGTCGAGAGGCCGCCGGTCCGTGGGCCGCCGTCCGGTGGGCTGCCGAGCACGTGCGCCGGCCGCACGCCGCGGAAGGTGACCGGTGACGTCCGGCTGCCCGCGAGGGCGAGCAACTTCAGGGGAGGGGCGATCGTGAGCCCGGCTGACGTCGTCGGAACGACGAAGAACGCCTGGCCGCCGCCTTCCGTCGCCGCTCCCGTGACGATCGAGCTGGCCGCGTCGGCGCCGGTGACCCAGGGGCACTCCCCGTCCAGGCTCCAGCCGTCGCCGGAGCGGGTGGCGACGAGGGCAGGCCTGCCGAGGTGCCGTCGACTCGTCGTGAGGTGGGAGATGCCGACCGTCGTGGGCGACTCGCCACGAGCGAGCGGTGGCAGCAGTTCATGCTTCCCGGGATCCGGACTGGAGGCGATGATCCGCACCGCCGCGGCCCACTGGGTGAGCACGAGGGCCGTCGTCAGGCAGCGTTCGGCGATCGAGACGAGCAGCGCCGTCGTCTCCGCCTCCGTCAGGCCGGTGCCGCCGCACTCCTGCGGAATGAACCCGGCCAGCACACCGCTGTCGGCCACGGCTGCAAAGGCGCCGCTTCGCCACGGCCCATCGACCGTGGTCACGTCGGCGAGATCCACGAGCGTCGCGGCGAGCGCCCGCCGATCGTTGCGGAAAAAAGAAGGTTCTTCGGGACTTTTAGTGGCACTGCAGCCGGGGCCTGAGATCCAGTTTGCCGCAAAAGAACAGGATTCGGGTGCGGTAATTCGGGAATGAGCGGA
>VGYR01000162.1 GCA_016872925.1 Planctomycetota bacterium | reverse complement strand
TGCGGCACGTGACGGAGCCAGAGGCTGAGCAGAAGACGCTGCTGCACAGGCTCGGGCTGACACTTCCCAGGCGGCTCAAGCGGCTCGACAGCCCCGTGCAAATGGAGTGAAGACTTCGACCCCGAATGCGCGTGAATCCCGGGCTTTACGCTCACGGGTGCGTAACTTGGGGTAGAGCAGCGTGCGGGCGATCGACAGCCGCTGCTTCTCGCCCCCCGACAGGCCGGCGCCGTGCTCGCCGAGCAGCGTCTCGTAGGCCAGGGGCTGACGGCAGAGGAAGTCGTGGGCGCCCGCCGCCTTGGCGGCGATGAGCCCCTCCTCGATCGTCGCCTGCGGGCGGCCGTAGGACAGGTTCTTCCAGATCGTGCCTCGGAACAGGAAGGAGTCCTGGAACACGATCCCCAGCCTCTCCCGCAGGTCCCGCGACGAGAGCCGGCGGATGTCGTGGCCGTCGACCGTGATCGTGCCCTCCTGCACGTCGTGGAACCGGGCCAGGAGGTTGACCAGCGTGCTCTTGCCCGACCCCGAACGTCCCACGATCCCCACCATCTCGCCCGGGGCGACCTCGAAGGACACGTCGTGGAGCACCAGCTGGTTGCGGTCGTAGCCGAAGGTCATGCCGGCGAAGCGGACCGCCCCGCCGACGTCGTCCCAAGGTTCGGGTGCCGCCGGCTCGGTGACGAGCACCGGCGTGTCGAGGAGCTCCAGCACCCGCTTGCTGCCCGAGAGGAAGCTCGTCAGCCAGGTGGTGAAGTTGGAGAGCGCCCCGAGCGGCGCGTAGAACATGGCGAGGTAGGCGAGAAACGCGATCAACTGTCCGAGGGTCATCTCGCCCCCGATCACGTCCCGTCCACCCACGTACCAGACGATCAGTCCGCCGAGGCTGAAGACGATCTGCATCGAGGCGGCGTAGGTGGTGTTGGTGTGCTCCACCCACTGCCGCCAGCGGCGGAGGTGGTCGCTGGCGCCGTGGAACCGGTCGAGTTCCCGGGGCTCCTGGGCGAACGCCTTCACGACGCGAATTCCGGAGAGCATGCCGGAGAGCGTCGTCATCTGCTTGCTGGCCGCGTCCCAGAGCCGGTAGTGCCGCGGGTAGACGTGACGCCAGAAGATCCACGAGCCCAGGATCACCAGCGGAACCGGGATCAGCGTGAAGGCCGCGAGCTTGGGATTGATCCAGACGAGCATGGCACCGACGCCGACGAGCTGCACGATCTGGAGCAGGAAGCCCCCGGTGATCTGGTGCATCAGGCCGTGGAGCACCTCGCTGTCGTGGGCCACCCGGCTGATCATCGAGCCCACCTGGTGTCGGTCGTAGTAGGCGACGGACAGGCCCTGCAGCTTGCGGACCATCTCCTCGCGGAGCGCCGACGTGATGCCCGACCCGATGGCCGAGGTGAGCCGCCCCTTGATGACTCCGACCACCGCCAGGAGCACCCGCGAGAAGGCGAGGGCGAGCACCACGATCAGCAGGGCCGTCTTGAAGTCGGGCACGGTTCCATCCGCGCCGCCGGACTTGGCCGACAGGATGTCGTCGACCATGTACTGCTGGAGCTTCGGCGGGACCAGTTCCGCCACGACGCCGACGAACGTGAGCAGGCACAGCACGAGGGAGCCGCGGGCATACGGCGCGAGGAGCGCCCCGACCCGCTTGAGGATCTGTCCCTTCTGGAGGCAGCGGGGGCAGGCGTCCTCGGCCGTCTGCAGCCGCAGGCTGCAGGTTGGGCATGCCGGCGGATCGAGCGGGCCGTCGAGGCCCTCGATGCCGCCCGGGGGCATGGTCGTGAGCCGCTCCCGCGAGCGGTCGAGCGCCCGCGACACCTTGTGGAACCTGGCGGCCAGGGCATTGCTGTAGCGGATCAGATCGATCCAGGTGCCCTCGGTCCTGACCTGGAGGGCACCCCCTCCCACGCCGGCGGAGGTCCGGACCTTGTCGACGGCGCTCCAGCGGACGGCCCGCAGCGTGCGGCCGCCGTCGGTGACGGCCATGTGGTCGGGCGTGACGACGAGCCACTCCTGCGCCGGATCGCCCACCAGGTCCACGTCGCTGTCGACGGCCACGAGGATCGGTCGATGGTTCAGGCCGGCCGCGTCCAGGCGACGATGGACGTCCCGCGGGACCTCGGCCGGTGGCTGGACGCCCCCCGCCGCCGTATGCTCCTGCCTGTCGGCGGTCGTCGTGATCGCGGTGTCCTTCGGGAGAGTCTTCAGGAGTGCTTCGTCCATGATCTACGAGCGTATGCCGGGAGTGGTTCGGCAGGCCATCTTCGTGGCCGCCATCGGGGCGACAGGGGCCTTTTTCGGGGCCGGCGCGCGGGGGGCCGATGAGCCGGAGTTCACGAGCCTGTTCGACGGCAAGACGCTCGCCGGGTGGCAGTCCAACGAGAACCATGGCAGTTGGTCGGTGCAGGATGGACAGATCGTCTGCCATGGCGAACGCAGCCACCTGTTCTACGTGGGCGCCGACCCGGCGAAGCCGCCGCAGTTCAAGAACTTCCACCTCAAGGCGGAGGTGTTGACCAAGCCGGTCGCCAACTCGGGGCTGTTCATCCACACCGCCTTTCAGCCGGACGGCTGGCCGGCACAGGGCTACGAGGTGCAGGTCAACAACTCGCAGCAGGATCCGGTGCGCACCGGCAGCCTCTACAACGTGGTCAAGAACTTCACGCCGCCGGCCAAGGACGACACCTGGTTCACGCTCGACGTGGTGGTCAACGGCAAGGTGGTCGGCGTCGCCGTCGACGGCCGGGTGCTCTACGAGTTCGTCGAACCGGAGGGTGCCGTCGGTCCCCGCAGGCTCTCGCACGGCACGTTCGCCCTGCAGGCCCACGACCCCGGCAGCGAAGTCCACTACCGAAACATCCGCGTGAAGCGGCTTCCCGACGGCCGCTGATTCCAGTTTCGGCCCGGTCGTGCCGATAATGTCGAGGATGCGGGCAGGGGCCGGTGAGGGGCCGGAGGCTGCCCACGGCACGCTTCGGGAGGAGTTTCATGGTCACCGCAAAACTTCCGGCCGGGATCCGCAGCGACATCACCCAGTGCATCGGCCGCACGCCGCTCGTGCTGCTGCGGCGGGTGACCGAGGGCTGCACCGCGACGGTCGCCGGCAAGATCGAGAACATGAACCCGCTGTGGAGCGTCAAGGATCGGATCGCCTGCGCGATGATCGACGCGGCCGAACGGGACGGGTCGATCGGCCCCGACACGATCATCATCGAACCCACCAGCGGCAACACCGGGATCGGCCTGGCCTACGTGTGCGCGGCGCGGGGATACAAGCTCCGGGTGACGATGCCGGAGAGCATGAGCCTGGAGCGGCGGCGGATGCTCAAGGCGCTCGGGGCCGAACTGGTGCTCACGCCCGCGGCCGAGGGGATGCCCGGCGCGGTGCGCCACGCCGAGGAGATCAGCCGCTCGAGCGGGCAGTTCTTCATGCCGCAGCAGTTCAAGAACCCGGCCAATCCCGAGGTCCATCGGCGGACGACCGCGGAGGAGATCTGGGCCGATACGGACGGACAGGTCGACATCGTGGTCTGCGGCGTGGGCACGGGAGGCACGATCACGGGCGTCGGCGAGACGCTCAAGAGCAAGAAGCCGGGCATCAAGGTGGTGGCCGTCGAGCCGGCCAACAGCCCCGTCATCACCCAGAAGCTCTCCGGCCAGCCGATCAAGCCGGGGCGGCACACGATCCAGGGAATCGGCGCCGGGTTCATTCCGGAGATCCTCAACCTCGACGTCATCGACGAGGTGGTGCGGGTCGACGACGAAGACGCGATGGAGACGGCCCGGCAGATGGCGAAGCGCGAGGGCTTGATGTGCGGCATCAGCTGCGGCGCGGCCGCCTGGGGCGCGCTGCAGGTCGCCCGGCGGCCGGAGAACGCCGGCAAGCTGGTCGTGGTGGTGCTGCCGGACCTCGGCGAGCGGTATCTGTCGACGAGACTGTTTCCCGAGTGACCGGCCGTCAGGGGCGGCGTTGGGCGAAGAGCCAGTCGAGCACCGCGGGGTTGCGGTAGGCAGGCGTCCACGAGTCGTGGCCGACCCCCGGGAGTTCCGAGCAGACGGGCCGGCCGCCGGCCGTCTCGACGGCCCGGACCATCCGTCGGGAGACCTCGAGCGGCACGACGGGGTCGGCGGTTCCGTGGAAGCTCCAGATGGGCAGCGGCGCGAGGCGCTCGGCCGTCGCCACGTCGCCGCCGCCGCAAATCGGCAGCACCGCCGCGAACCGGTCGGGGTGGCGGGCCGCCAGTTCCCAGCTCCCGTAGCCCCCCATCGACAGTCCCGTGAGGTAGATCCGCCGCGGGTCGACCGGCTCCCGGGCGAGCACGGCATCGAGAGCGGCCAGCGCCGCGGCGAGATCGACGGCCGGTTCCGAGGGCAACGGGGGCACCTGTTTGGTCTGCCAGTCGATCGCCACCCAGGCATGGTCGGGGCGGCACTGGGGGGCGACGACGAAGCAGGGCCGCCGCTCCCGCTCCTCCGGCGCGGCCAGCCACTCAGGCAGGTATTTCAGCTGCCGGGCGTTGTCGACGCCCCGTTCGCCGGCGCCGTGCAGAAACAGGATCACCGGGTAGCGGTGGTCGGGCACCAGCGGCTGCGGCCGGAGCAGGCGGTAGCGGAACTCCACCGGCCGGCCCGCCTCCTGGATCGAGACGGCGGCCTCTTCGTAGGCGGCCGTCGGGGAGCCATCGTCGGCGGCGGGCACGGCGGCCGTCATGATCACGAGGCCTGCTCCGACGGCCCACGCGGGGACCAGACCGTGGCGAAGCACCACCTCACGACTCCCCGGCTGTGTCACCGAGTTCGAGCCTGACCCGCCGCGGCATGGTCATCCTGGCGAACATGCCCAGGGCATTCTTCGGAAGTCCGAGGAACTCCAGCTGCTCGAACCACGCCGGCGCGTCGGCAGCGAGCTTGCCGACCTGCGTGCCGCGCAGGTCGAGGTGCCGGAGGCTCTTGAGCTCCTTGAGCTGCAGCAGCCCTTCGTCGGTGACGGCGCCGCCCGCGAGGTCGAGCATGGCGAGATCCTTGAGCGAGTCGGCCCGGAATCCGAGGAACACCGCGAACACGTCGTCGGCCCGGCCGTTCGCCAGCCTCACGGACACCAGCTTGTCGGCGACGTGCCCGAAATCGTCGCCGAACGAGCGACGGAGCCAGTCGGTCTCCTCCATCTCGATGCTGCCGCCCCGCTCGATCACCTCGGTGGCGACCTCCTGCTGCTGGGCGTAGGCGTCGATCTTCGAAGCCAGCCACTCGATCTTGCTGGCCTTGAACTTGACGTAGTCGGTGGCCTCGTCGAAGGCCTTCTGCAGGCGGATGAACGCCTGCGGATCGCCCCCGCGGTCGGGATGGGCCGACATCGCGCGGGCCATGTAGGCCTGCTTCACATCCTCGAGCGTCAGCGGGGGCCGCAGGCCGAGGATCGCCAGGCACTCGGGAACCTGGAGGTCGGCGGGTTGGGGGGCGTGCGGCATGTGGGAGGCTTGGGGGACAGGGTCGTCGCAGCCTACGCGACGGCTGCCCGCCAGTCCATGCAGGGCATTGCAGTTCGCCTTGATCAGCCTCGCGGGAATGCCTATCTCCTCTCCGCCGCCGCCGCGGGTGCCGCGGGCCGCGGCCGGGCCTTGAGGAGGGCTGTCATGGAATCAGGATCGAACAGATGGGCGTGGGTTCGGGACGTCGCCGCCGCGGCGCTGATCGTGGGCGTCGGCGTCGGCTGGCGGCTGATGACCGGCTCGCTCCAGGCGGACGCGACCACGCCCACCTCCGGGGCGCCTGAGCAGACGACGACCAAGCCGGTCGCCATCGTCGACGGCGCCGAGATCACCGCGGAGCAGCTCTCGGCAGAGTGCCTGGCCCGCCACGGTGCAGGTGTCCTGGAGACGCTCGTCAATCGGCGGATCATCGAACAGGCCTGCCAGCGGCAAGGGATCGCCGTCACCCCCCAGGACGTCAGCGCCGAGATCGACGTGCTCGCGCGGCGGTTCAACGTGCCCCGCGAGAAGTGGCTGGAGCTGATCGAGCAGGAGCGGGGAATTTCGGCTCGCCAGTACGCCGACGACATCGTCTGGCCGATGCTCGCGCTCCGCGGCCTCGCCCGCAGTGCGATCGAGCCAGCGGCCGAGGAGATCCAGCAGGCGTTCGAGAATCGGTTCGGGCCGGCCGTGAAGGCACGGATCATCGCCTGCCGCACGCGGCGTGATGCCGACACCGTGCGGGCGCAGGCGATCGCCGCCCCCGACGACTTCGGCGGCCTCGCCAGGCAGCACTCCGTCGACGTGGGGAGTGCGAGCGCCAACGGCTGGGTGCAGCCGATCCGGATGCACTCCGGCGACCCGGTCTTCGATCGCACCGCCTTCGCCCTCCGCGAGGGGGAAATTTCCGAGGTGATCCAGGTGGCCGACCAGTTCATCGTCATCAAGTGCGAGGGGCGGCTGCCCCCCGCGGGGGCGCAGCTCGAGGAGGTCCGCCCGCACCTCGCGGAGGAAATCCGGGAGCGGAAGAGCCGCCAGGCGTCGAGCGAGGTCTTCAAGAAACTGCAGGATGGGACGACGGTCGAAAACGTGATGAACGACTCGGTGAAAGCCGCCGCTCGTCCGGGAGTCGCCGCGCTCGTCAACGGCCAGCCGGTCGCGATCGAGGAGGTCAAGCAGGTCTGCCTCGAACGCCACGGTCGGGACGTGGTCGAAGTGCTCGTGACCAGGAAGCTCGTCGAGCAGGCGCTCACGAAGCAGCAGCAACGCGTCGTGCAGGCCGACGTCGATGCCGAGATCGCGCGGGCGGCCGTCCAGATGGGCTTCACGCAGCCGGACGGGTCCGCCGACACGGCCGCGTGGCTCGAGCGCGTGACCCGGGAGGAGAAGGTGCCCCTGCGGCACTACCTCGAGGACGTGGTCTGGCCGACGGTGGCACTCAAGAAACTGGTGGGTGGCGTGCCGGTGTCGCAGGAGGATCTCGACCGGGCCTTCGCGGCCACGTTCGGGCCGCGGGCCAAGTGCCGGATCATCGTGCTCGACAGCCAGCGGCGGGCCCAGGAGGTCTGGCAGTTGGCGCGGCAGAATCCGACGCCGGAGGGCATCGGCAACCTCGCCGAGACCTACTCGGCCGATCCCACGACGCGGTCGCTCCGCGGCGAAGTGCCGCCGATCCAACGCTGGGGCGGCCAGCCCACGCTCGAGCGCGAGGCGTTCGCGCTGAAGCCCGGGGAACTCTCGGGCGTCGTCCAGGTGGCCGACCGGTTCATGGTGATCTACTGCGAAGGCTTCACCGAGCCGGCCAAGGTCTCGTTCGCCGAGGTGCGGGACGAACTCTACGACGACATCTTCGAAAAGAAGCAGCGGATCGAGATGGCCCGACACTTCACGCACCTGCGGGAGTCGGCGACGATCGACAACTTCATCGCCGGCACCAGCCAGTCGCCGGCCCGGGCCGGGAAGCCGCCGGCGGATGTGCCCGGGACGACGCTCTCGAAGGCCGATGCGGCGGACCTCGCCCGACCCCGTGCCGGCAGCGCGCGGTCGACGCCCCGGCAGCAGGTCGTCCCGGCGGCCCACCAGGCTCCCGCGGCCCCCTGACGGCTACGGTGCCGGCATCTCCCAGGCCGTCTGGAGGGAGAGGCCGGCCTCGTCCGCCCGCAGCGTGGTGACGCCGACGCCGAACATCGCCTCCATGTCAGCGGGGCCGGGCAGCAGGTTCTGGGCTGCCGGCAGCATTTCCCGGTACGGTTCGCCGACGTCCTCGGGCGCGAGGGAGCGAACCATGTCCAGGAGTGTTCCCAGCGAGCCCCCCGACCGGGAACTGTCGCTGACACCGAACACCCGCGATGGGGCGAGTGGCAGGAGTTCGGCAGCGCGGCGCGGGACGTCGCTCTCCCGGAGCGACGAATCGCCGGCGGGAGGATTGCGGATCGCGGCCAGCGTTTTTTCCAGGGAGTCGGTGCCGATCGCGACCACGAGGTGATCCCGGCCGAGGTAGACGGCGGGGCCGTCCGGGATCCTCACCCCCTGAAATCCCTGCTCGTCGTTGAGGCCTCCGGCCGCCCCGGCCAGCCGCTGAAGGATCTTGGCGAACGGCGCCTCGTCGCTGACCCTCCAGACGGCCGCGATCCGGTCGGCCACCTGCCGCGGCTGCGGCGAGCCGTCGCGCGTGCGCCTGGCCTCGGCGAACGCCTCCGCGACCCGCGGGGGATAGTTGACGATCCAATGCCGACTGCCAAGTGATGACAGCAGCGCCGGCAACTCGACACCGAGCCAGCCCTGGACCTGCAGTTCGATCGCGGTGAACATGTTCCGCGTCTCCTCGCCCCCCTGGGTGACGGCGAACTCCTTGACGACTCCGTAGCCGGCCCCGAGGTCGAGGGAAATCTGCGTCAGGTCGATCGCCTCACGGGTGACGAAGGGCGGCACGTCCGCGTCGTCGCAGGGCTGGTCGACGATTCGCATCAGCCCGGTGCGCGGTTCGGGCAGCGCTATGAAGCCCCCGATCCGGAACCGTCCGTCCTCCAGCGATTGCCTGAAGCCGATCGGCCCCAGCGCGGCGCAGCCCGCGGCCTCGAGCCGCGCCCGGGTCGCTTCGTCGGCGTAGAGGCGGAGAAACACGCGGGGATCGACGAGCACCTCGAGCAACGGGATGCCGGTGGGCAGGGCGGCCGCCATCCCGGGTGTCTCGAGCAGCTCCGCGACGGGGGCCCGGCCATCCCCCACGGCGTGCGCCGCCAGGTAGTGCTCGAACACCTCGCAGGCGAGCTCCTCGCTGCCGTCCGCGTCGCTTCCGGGCGCCGACGCCCGGGGCGCATCGGCCAGGGTCTGGCCGACCAACAACCGGCCGCCGATCCGGGCCAGGAAGGCGTGCGTGACCCCGGTCCGCACGAGCTTGGCACTCCGCATCTTCTCCTGAAGCTCTGCCAGCCGCTTCGCCACCGCCTCCTCGTCGCTGGGATCCACGGCGACATCCTCGAGGGCGACGCTCGCTGGATCGATGCCCGTCACGGGTTCCACCATCCAGAGCACCTGGTGGCCGGCCATCTCGAGGTCGACTCGCCGCGTGGTGCCGGTTTCGTCGGCTGCGATGTCGACCTCGAGTTTCTTTTGGGCCGCTGCGACCAGCCGTTCCGCCGACTCGGTGCCCGGTTCGAGCCAGGCCAGCATCGTGACCAGCGGCGGGAGGTCGGCCTCGCGGGTCCGCACCACGAAGCCCACGCCCATGTCACCGTGGAACGCGGCCGACACGTCCTTGGCGTCGAGGCCGTACGTGCCCAGCGACTGCTCGAACTCCTCCCAGCCGCCGTCGCCGGCAAACTGGTCGAGCAGCATCTTCCAGGCGCCCTTCACCCGCTGCTCGGAAAGTCCCACCGCGCCAAACTTGGTCCGCGCGCGAAGAGCCTCGAGGAAGCCGGCCGGTTCGGGCATCCGCAGCATGACGGCCGTGCCGTCGGGGAGGCACTGCCAGCTGGGCCGAGGATCGCCGGCGTGCGCCGCTGCGGCCAGGGCGGCCACTACCAGCAGGAGAGTTCCCGCGCGGGGCAGGGCAGCCGTTGGCCGCATGGCGATTCCTTTCGTGCGCGACGCCGGCCGCCGACCGTGCCGGCTGGCTGAGACGCTAGGCCTTATCCAAGCGAAGTTGGGCTTGCGCGATTCGCGCTAAGCGCATAAAAAACTCGAAATCCCTGACGAATCGCTTGATTTCGGTTGGTAGCCATTCAAGCGACTCGCCACTTTGTGAGGAGTTTCGAGTGAACTCCAAGGTAC
>VGYR01000161.1 GCA_016872925.1 Planctomycetota bacterium | reverse complement strand
GATGATGCAGGCGATCTTCCGCGAGATCGGCCTCGGCCAGGACGAGGCCTCCCTGTTCACGGTGAAGGAGGCGATCGCGCTGTTGCCCGCCGATCATCCGGTGCGGAGCTACCTCTCGTTCGCCCCCGATCTGCGGTTCGACGCCGGCCTCGTCGACACGTTCCTCCACGGCCGCGACCGCAGCTACACGGTGGACGACTGCCTCGACCTCGTCGCCTCGGCAGGCCTCGTCTTCCAGGGATGGTTTCTGAAGTCGGCCTACGAGCCCCCCGTGCCGGCGACCGGGTTCTATCAGGCCGTGGCGGCGCTCCCCGACCGGCAGCGGTGGGGCGTGATGGAGCGGATCAACATCCGCAACGCGTGCCACTTCTTCACCGCCTGCCGGGCCGACCGGCCTCCGGCGACGTACCGGATCGACCTGACTGCGCCTCAGGGACTCGACGCCGTGCCGCACTTTCGCCACCGCTGCGGCGTCGACGGCGCCGAGGTGTACCGCCACGACTGGCGGCTCGCGCTCGACCCGCCCCAGGCGGCCCTCGCGCGGCTGGTGGACGGCCGCCGCACGGTCCGCGAGATCGTCTCCGACGCCGCGCGGGATCCCGCGTGCGCGGGCCACGATCCCGAGCGGCTCACGGCTCGCGCCGGCCAGCTCGTTCAGCTGCTCGTGAACCGCGACTTCATCGCGCTGGGGCTGCGGTCATGAACGAGCCCGAGGCGCTCCGCGCGGCGCTGACGCGGCGGCTGCTTCGCCGCGGTGTGGCGAGCGGCCAGATCCGGCTGCCCGCGGTGCCGGCCTTGCTCGACGACTACCAGAGTCTCTGCGAGCGATCATTCGCTGCGCTCGGCATCGCCTTCGATCCCGACCAGCAGGCGCAGCTCCGGAGCGTGCTCGCGGGCCAGCTCGCCGCAGCCTACGCGGCGTCGCCGCGGGCGGAGATCGTGATCGCCTACGAGTCGCCGGTGGGCTTCGTCGTGAACTACACCGTCGCGCCGCAGGCGCCGTCGCTCGGCGAGGCCTACGACGCCTGGGTGGCCACGCGGCAGCCTCCCTACTTCGGCATCGCGGCCGACGCCCGCGTGATGGCGGCCGCCGCGGAGGCCGCGTCGCCGGCCGCCTGCCCCGTGCTCGACATCGGGGCGGGCACCGGCCGCAACGCCCTGCCGCTCGCCCGGCGGGGCCATCCGGTGGACGCCGTCGAGCTCAGCGGCCGCTTCGCGGCGCTCCTCCGGGAGAAGGCCGGCCGGGAATCGCTTTCCGTGCGGGTGATCGAGCGCGACGTGTTTGCGTCGCTGGCCGACCTCCACCATGACTACGGGCTCATCGTGCTCTCGGAGGTCACGCCCGACTTCCGCACGACGGCCGACCTCCGCCGGATGTTCGAGATCGCCGCGGCGTGCCTCGGTCCGGGGGGCCGCCTTGCGTTCAACGTGTTCCTGCCGCAGGTGGGCTACACGCCCGACGCCGCCGCCCGCGAGTTCGGCCTGCAGGTCTACACGTCGATCTTCACGTACCCGGAGGTCGCGGCTGCCGCGGCGGGCCTGCCGCTCGCGATCGAGTCCGACGACTCGGTGCACGTCTACGAAGAGCAGCACCTTCCGGCCGGGGCCTGGCCACCCACCGCATGGTATGCCGACTGGGTGAGCGGCCTCGACGTGTTCGACGTGCTGCGGCACGAGTCGCCGATCGAGATGCGCTGGCTCGTGTACGGCAAGGCACCGGACTGAGCAGGGGGGCAGGCCAGGCTCAGCCCGCAGCGCCGCCATTGCCGCCGGCGCCGCCATTGCCTCCCGTGCCGCCGTTGCCTCCCGTACTGCCGTTGGCTCCGGCCGTCGCGCCGTCGGTGCCGGCACCGCCCGTGCCGCCGGCGCCGCCGGGCACGCCCCCATTGCCGCCGTCGCCACCCTTGTTGCCCGTGCCGGAGCCGCTGCCGCCATCGCCACCCGCGCCACCAGCGCCGCTGACCGACGCGCCGCCATTGCCACCATCGCCACCATTGCCGGTCGTCGCCGAACCGCCGTTGCCGCCGTTGCCCCCGTTGCCCGACGCGTTGGCGTAGCCCGCGCCGCCGTTGCCGCCGTTGCCGCCGCTGGTGGCGTCGCTGCCGTTGGCACCAGCCGTGCCATTGGTGCCCGGCGCTCCGACGCCGGAGCCCGCAAGGCCCGCGGCGCCGCCGATCCCGCCCATCCCTGGATCGCCGCCGTTTCCACCGGCGCTCCCGTTGGGTGTGGTCGCGTCGCCGGCCGCACCGTTGCCGCCGTTGCCTGCAACGCCGCCCGCACCGCCCTTGCCGCCAGCGCCGCCGTCGCCGTTCGTGCCGCCGTCACCCGCGGCTCCGCCCATGCCGCCTGCGGCGCCAAGGCCTCCACTGCCGCCCACGCCACCCTTGCCGCCGCTGACTCCGGCCGTGGTGGAGGTGAAGCCCGCGCCGCCGGCGCCGCCGGTACCGCCACTGCCGCCGTTGCCGCCCCGGCCCGCGGTGCCCGTGGTCGCGTTGCCGCCGTTGCCGCCGGCGCCGCCGAGGCCGCCGTCCTGACCAGCCCTGCCATTCGGCGAAGCGTTCGTGCTGGCCTTGCCAGCGCCGCTGCCGCCGCCCGTGCCGCCGTTGCCACCCGCACCCGCGATGCCCCCGGTGGCGCTGCCGCCATCACCGCCGGCACCGCCGTTGCCGCCTGCGTATCCGACGGAGGACTGACTTCCTCCGGCCCCGCCGGCGCCGCCAGCGCCGCCGTTGCCGAACGCGCCGCTCGTTCCAGCGGTCGCACCGGTGCCGCCTACTCCCGCAAAGCCCGCCGCGCCGCCATCGCCGCCATTGCCTCCTGCGCCGCCGTTGGCCGACGGGCTGCCCGCGCTCCCGCTCCCGCCTTTGCCGCCGCTGCCACCCGATCCGGCCGCGCCGCCGTTGCCGCCCGCTGCTTGCGTGCCGCTCGAACCCGCGGTTCCTGCGCCAAGCGCGATGCCGCCAACTCCGGCCTTGCCGCTGGTGCCTCCGGCTCCGCCGTTGCCGCCGTTGCCGCCGGCTTGGCCGCTCGTACCGGCATCGCCGGGAGCAAATCCATTCGTCCCCGCGGCACCCGCGGCTCCATTGCCTCCGGCTCCACCGTTGCCCCCCGCGCCCGCATTGCCGCCGGCGCCGCCGTTGCCCGAAACGAAGCCACTACTGCCGCCGGCGCCGCCATTGCCGCCCGCGCCACCAGCCTGACCGCTGGTGCCCGCGTCGCCCGGAAGCGATCCGGTGAGTCCCGCCGCGCCGGCCGCGCCCGTCCCGCCGTTGCCACCGGCGCCGCCATCGCCGACCGAACTGCCATTGCCCCCCGCGCCGCCGTTGCCACCCCGTTGGCCGGCGAGGAGAGCCGAGAATCCGCTGCCCCCCGCGCCGCCATTGCCGCCGCTGGTCGGAGCCGTGCCGGCCTTGCCACTGAGAGCGCCCGCTCCGCCGGCCTGGCCGCCGGTGCCAGCCAGCCCGCGTTCACCGCCGTGGCCGCCTGCGCCGCCATCGGGCGTCGTGGCGTCCCCGTCGGCACCCGACCCACCAGTGCCGCCCGCTCCCGCGTTGCCACCGTTTCCGCCGTTGCCATCACGGCCCGCGGCGGCCATCGCGCCGCCGGCCGCTCCGCCGGCGCCGCCGTTGCCGCCCGAGCCGCCGGCGCCTCCGGTGCCGCCCCGCGTGCCCGAATCACCGGCGACGGCCGCCGAGAAGCCGGCGCCGCCGTTGCCGCCCGTGCCGCCATCGCCCGCCGCTCCGCCGGAGCCGCCGTCGCCGTCGGTACCGCCCGTCAGTCCCGCGCCGCCGGCGCCGCCCGCTCCGCCGAATCCGCCGTCGCCTCCCTGGCCGCCGCCCTGTCCGTTGTCGCCGGCATTCGAGACGCTCGTGCTCGCCTTTCCATCGGCGCCGAAGCCGCCGGTGCCGCCAACGCCGCCGGCTCCGCCCTTGCCGCCACTGCCGCCGACACCAGCGGCCGCAAAGCCACCGGTGCCGCCCGCGCCGCCGTTGCCGCCACGGCCACCGAGCAGCACGGCCGAGAAGCCGTCGCCACCGGCGCCGCCGTTGCCGCCGCCCACGCCCGCCACGCCCTTCGTGCCGTCAACGCCCGCGATCCCGCCGGTTCCGCCCGTGCCCGCGGCACCGCCGACGCCACCGACCCCACCCACGCCGGGGTCTGCGCCATGGCCGCCGGCACCGCCGTCGAGCGTGTTCTCGTCACCGGCGGCACCGTCACCGCCGTTGCCCCCGATGCCGCCGTTGCCACCCACGCCGCCCGCGCCGCCGTTGCCGTTGAGGCCGGGCTGCGGAATGAACACGAAGAACGCCGAGCCGGCATTGCCGCCGTTGCCACCCTTGCCGCCGGCGAGGCCGTCGCCGCCCGTGCCGCCATTGCCCCCCTTGCCGCCGGGGATCACCGCATCGGCCCCGTCGATGCCGGCGAGGCCTTGTCCGCCCAGGCCGCCCGTCCCGCCGGTGCCGCCGTTGCCTCCGGCGCCGAACATCGAACTACCCACGCCACCGTCGCCCCCCGTGCCGCCATCGAGGCCCGGACCGGCCGCCATGGCATCGCCGCCGTCGCCACCGTTGCCGAACAGAAGGCCGCCATGGCCGCCGTTGCCGCCGGTCCCGGCGTCTCCGCCATCACCGATCCAGCCGGCGCTGCCGCCGTTGCCCCCCGAGGCTCCGGCGCCGCCGTTGCCGTAGATGATCCCCGTGTTGCCACCGTGCGGAGAGCCCGCGGCGCCGTTGGCGAACAGCTCACGCCCCGACGTCGAGCCGACGTCGCCCGTCTGCGCGGCGGACGGAGCCGTCGCCGTGATCGCCCTGTTGATGTCGGTCAGCGTGACGGTGATCGTTCCCGCGTCGGGAACGTCGGCCGCGAACCGGGTCACGTAGCCCTGCGCATTGACCCAGATGTCGACTGGAATCGCTTCGTTGCCAAACACGGGGGTCGTGCGGAGCGCGGTCAGGTCGGCCATCGGCAGGAGTGCCGCGAACGTCGACCTGCCGATCGTGGCGGCGTACCGCGTGCCGAAGGCATCGCTGCCTGCGGGGGTGGCGGCGATCGGGAACTCGATCGACGCGAGCGTCTTCTTGGGCGTGAGACCCGTCACCAGCGTGTTCACCGGCTGCGTAACCCAGGACGAACCGGGCACGGCCACCCACGGCAGGCCGGTCGCGCCCAGCCGGGCGGCGTTCACGTAGGTGGTGTCGCCGATCTGCCGAAACTCCGTCCCCGTCGACCCGGTGTCGATCTCACGGAGCGCGGGAGACTCGGGCTGGGCGTCGACGACGGCATCCAGGGTGACGAGCCCCCGCCTAGCGTCGAGTGCCCCCCTCGAGCCGGCAAACGTGCCGTGGAAGTCAAACGCCATCGTGAACGCGTAGAGCCCCACCTGCTCCGCCCGCAGGGCGGCCAGCCCCAACGGGGTGAGCCGCACGGTCGCCCCGGACGCCGACGTGATCCGGCCGTCGGGTGCGTTCGGAACGAGGTCCTTGACGTTGCCCAGGATGTTGTTGCTGATCTGGTTCCCGTCGATGACGGTCTTGGAGCTTGAGCCGTAGGCACGCACACCGTAGCCGCCGTTGAAGATGATCGTGTTGCCGGCGCCGCTCTGACCCAGGTTGAGCCGCCGCGCCTCGTGGAGCACCGCGCCGCTTTTGGTGTTCTGGATCAGCGTGTTGCCCGCGATCACCGTGCCCGAGTAGGAGCCCGGCCCGAACTTGAATCCCTTGAGGTTGTTGACGGCGGTGACATTCGTGACCACCGATCCCGTCGAGCCCCCCACGAACCGCAGGCCGTTGCCGCCGAAGCCGCGGATGGTGCGGGTGTTGGTGGCGGTGGCCGGCGAGAACACGACGCTGTTGACGTTCGCGCCGACCACGAAGCCGCTCGTGCCCCGAGGCGTGCCGGCGCCGTCGAGGGTGAGCGCGTCGTTCACGGCCACGCTCTTCGCCGCGTTGATCTCGATGCCCCCGAGCGGCACGTTCCTGCCGACCGCTTGGTCCAGCGTGATCGCGCCGCCCGCCGACGTGGTCAGCCTGCCGAGCCCGTCGAGCGTGGAGGCGAAGAGGATGTCGCCGCCGGCCCGGAGCGACGCGGCCTTCGGCAGCATCACCGCCCCGGCGAAGGTCTGCCCCCCCTTGGGTGTCGTCACGTCGGCGGCCAGGACGATGCCACGGCCGATGCCGTTGCCGAGCGTGGTCAGGCTCACCCCGCCCGCCCCCTTGGCGACGACCTTGGTGGCGAGCGAAATCGTGTCCGACGTTCCCGCGCCGGTGTCGACCAGGAAACTCTGGGAGGCCGCCCCCTTCGCCACGGCCGCCAGGTCGATGCCGCCCGGGCCCACGGTGACGGCGTCCTCGCCGGCGCCTCCGGCCACGGAGATGCCCGTGAAGCCCTTGAGTGTCTTGAGGTTCACCGAGATCGTGTCGGCTGCCGGATCGACCGAGATTCCCGATGTCGGCGGCAGGAGAGTCGAGATCGTGCCCGTGGTCACGGAGTGGATCGTGAGCACCCGCGACGAGGCGTTGTACGACGTGTGCAGATCGGTGATGGCGGTGCCGGCGGGGTCGAGGCCGAGCACCACCTGCTGGCCGGCGAGGCCGACGAACACGTCGTTGGCCGCGAGCATGGCCCGCGGCTCCAGCGCGGCGAACCCGTTGAGCCGGGCCTGAGCCGCGGTGCAACGGACACCGGCGAACGCGTGGGCGACGATCCGGCTCCCACGGCGCTGAAACCTTCTGCTTGTGCGGGAGAAGAGCGCCCGCAGGGACGACTGCACGAAGCGGAAGCGGGCGCAGAGCGGGTGCACGAACGGGAGTCGCATCGAAACCTCACGGTGAAAAAAGGAACGGCATCGGGTCGCGGCACCGGCGGAGGACCCGGGGTCACGCTGCTCGACGCCGGGGGGAGAATAGCCCAGGAATGAGCGAAATGCGAAAACGTGGTGGCGGGGCGCCGCGTGGTGACCGCGCTGCATGCGCGAGGGGCGCAGCCGTGCCCCTCAAGACGGCGGGGCGTGGGCCGTCGAGGACGTGGACCTCGGCCGCCGCGATCGCTATGAATCGGGCCCGCCAGGAGAAACCCCCATGGCCCGCCCCAGTCTCGCCCTCGTCGCCTGCCTGCTCGTGTCGTCGGCTGCCGTCGCCCAGACCTACGACTATGCCGACACGACTGGCTTCACGACGTCCCTCTTCCCCAGCGGCACCACGCCCACGCAGTTCGCCTTTCCGGCGGCGGGCGGCCCGATCGACATGACCCGCACCTCGACGGTCGGCACCGGCCTGTCGCTGACCACGCGGACGGTGACCTACTCGGGCTCGGCGCCCTACAACAATCCTGCTTGGATCACCGGCACGCGCAACTTCTTCGGCATCAACGACAGCGGCACGGGCGTCAACCCGGTGGTCACGTTCTCCAGCGCGTTCACGGCCCCGCTGCAGAGCAGTGCGTACCTCGTGTTCACCGACGTCGAGTTCGGGGAGAAGATCTACGTCAAGGCGTACAACGGCGCGAGCCTGATTCCGTTCGGCGACCTCGCCTTTACGAAGTGGAACGGCAACTCCACGAGCGGCATGAGCGTCAACACCACCTGGAACGTGGAGGCCGGCTACTCGGGGCTGCTGCTCAGCGGCACGCCGTTCGGGTTCTCGAATCCCGTGGTCACGCTCCAGTCGACCCAGCCGATCAGCAGCCTGGAGTACATGATCGACCCCGAGCCCGGGCCACGCGAGGCTCAGTCCCCATCGCTTACGCGATTGGGGCTTCCGATGCGGGGTCTACGGGGGTGCGCCGCGGGTTGAAAACCCGCGCTACGAAGGGCAGGACCCCGAGCCTCGCGACGACCACCTTGCCGTGCACCGCCGGCAAGCGCGAGGAAGTGGTGGTGCTCATGGAGAGGCGCAGCGGCTGAACGAGGCCACGATCCCCGAAAACCCTCGGAGGCGGTATCCTCGCCAGGAACGGATGCCGAGGCCGGGCTGGCGGCCAGGCAGCACCTGCATCCGCCTGCCGGAGATCGTGTCGATGACTGTGCTCTCCGATCTGATGGCGGCGGTCGCCGGCGGGGCGATCGAGGTCGTCGACCTCACGGTGCCGCTCGAGCCCGGCACTCCTGTGATCGGGCTGCCAGCCGCGTGCGCGGAGTCTCCCGGCGTGACCATCGACGAGATTTCACGCTACGACGAGCGGGGGCCCGCGTGGTACTGGAACACGATCCGGATGGGCGAGCACACCGGCACGCACTTCGATGCTCCGATCCACTGGGTGACGGGCCGGTTCGATCCCCCGTTCCCGAACCATGGCATGATGCACGGCGTCGGAAAGTTCGGACGAGCGAGCCTCTGCAACCTCGACCGGCTGCCGCCTGCGGGGGCCGTGCTGATCGCCGCGCCGCTCAAGATCGTCAACGGGAGCGGCAGCCCGCTGAGGGTGCCGGCGCTGGTGCCCGTCCCGTGACCATGGCACCCCGCTACGCTCCGGCCGTGCCGCTTCCCCCCGCCGGCTACGTGCCCGGCCATGACCTGCCGCACCCCGTCAACGACCCGACTGGCCACCTGCACGCCAGCCGCGGTTTGCTCGATGAGCCGCAGATCACCCGCGCCGGTCTGCCCATGGACTCGGCATCCCGGCGCCACGCCCTGGCCGCCCTGCTGATCGCAGACGCGCGCTGGCGTCATGCCGTCGATCTGTTCAATGCCGGCTTCGCCTGGGAGGCCCATGAGGCATGGGAGGGTTTCTGGCAAGCCCGCGGGTGTGGCCCGTCACGCCCGGCGCGGCCGCGAACTCCTCGGAAACCTGGGGGCACCCTGCGGCGACACCCTCGGCATCGCTCCCGAGAGCCTTGCGGCCGTGGTCGTCGAGCTCGAAGGCTACACTCCGGCATGCTGGCACACGTCCAGGGCACCGGTCGTGCGAACGCTGGACGCGACCCTGCGGCTGATGGAGGAGCGCCCCCGGCCGTGACCGGCTACGGCCTGCTGCGAGCATGATCCGATACCAAACGAGTGGATTCGCTGCGATGGCCTTGATGATCACGGCCACGGTGCTGGCAGACGAGCCGGCGCAATCGCCAGGCCCCGTGCCGGAGGCGTCGCGGAGTGTCTCCCCGGAGCCGCAGCCGTTGCGGATCGGCATCGCGGGGATGGTGCACGGCCACGTGGAAGGCTTGCTGTGGCAGGCGACGCGACGGACGGATCTGCAGATCGTGGGCGTCTTCGAGCCCAATCGCGAGGTGTTCGATCGGCTGGCGTCGAAGTACGGCCTCGATCCCGCGGTCCACCACGCGTCGCTCGCGGCGATGCTCGAGTCGGCGAAGCCGGAGGCCGTCAGCGTGATGGGGCCGATTCGAGATCACCTGGCCGCGGTCGAGGCGTGCGCCCCTCGGGGCATTCACGTGTTGGTCGAGAAGCCGCTGGCGTTCTCCACGGCCGACGCCGCCCGGATGGAGACGCTCGCGCGTCGGCACGGGGTGCTGGTCCTCACTTCGGCTTTTGCAGTTTACGCTGCCAAGCCGACCGCGTTTTCCAGGATGCGGAAGAGTTTCCGGGGCCCCAAGGCATCGAGTGGCAGTGACGAAACATACCTGCGGACGCTCCGTCGTTTCAGCTCAGCGAGCATGTCGGCGAACGACGGATCCCGCTTCTTCGCATACCACGAGTGATCAGCGGGCTGCCAGTGGCGATGACCCTCGCGGGCGAACCAGATGATGACGAGGCTGTAGATCAGCATCGCCATCGGCGCTGTCCGCTCGACGGTCT
>VGYR01000160.1 GCA_016872925.1 Planctomycetota bacterium | reverse complement strand
TTCCAGCCGCGAGTTCCCCGCCAACAGGTTGTAGGCGATGTGCAGGATGTGATCCGATTCGTGGTACGGCAGGTGGACCTTGAGCAGATCGAGCCGGTCGTTGATCGCCTCGTCGAGGCCCAGCCGCCTCACCAGCAGGTGAGCCGCGCCCATCCCGCCGGCGTTGATCGCCCGGGAGCGGTCCGCGATCTCGTACTGGATGTTGGACGCGGCCATCTCGGGCCGATCCGTCCCGCTTTGATCCGCCTGCTCCAATCGCCGGGCGATTCTCCGCTTGCGTGCTTTCAGCTGCCGTCGTACCTTGGCGTTCACTCGAAACTCCTCATGGAGTGGCGAGTCGCTTGAAGTGGCGCCAACCGAAATCAAGCGATTCGTCGGGGATTTCGAGTTTTTTTATGCGCTCAGCGCGAATCGCGCAAGTCCAAATTCGCTTGGATAAGGACTAGAGGAGTTTTCCGGCTGCGGTCGGCTTGGCCGCAGCCGGCGCCCTCATGGCGCCTTGACCCGCAGGTCGTAGCACAGGATCGAGTCACCTTCGCGGAGGTAGAGCAGCCCGTCGAGGATCACCATGTGGGCCCAACTCGGCCGATCGCCGCTGCCCGGAACCTTGAAGGTGCTCACTTCCTGATAGGCCGACGAGTCCGCCTTCACGAGGGCTACCGTGCCGTCGGCGTAGCGGACGTAGACGTGCCCATCGGCCGCCATCACGGTGGCCGAGTTCCGGCCGCTGCCCCGCCCCTTCCAGGCGATCTCGCCGGTGCGAAGATCGGCGCAGACGAGGATCGGCTGGGCGTCGGCACACCCGTAAAGGTGGTTGCCGACGAGCACGACTCCGCCGTGCTTGTTGGCGAGTTCGGGGTTCAGTGGATACACCTCCTCGATGGTCACGCCGCCGCCGGGCACCGGCACCTGCCGCAGCAGCGCGCCGCCGCGCTTGTAGCCGGCGGTGAAGAACACCAGGTCGTCGCGGACGATCGGCGTCGGGATGATCGCGGTGGTCTGCTCGACCGGGTACGACCAGAGCAGGCTGCCGGTCACGGCATCGACGCCGATCGGTCCGCTGGCCGTCGACTGCACGTAGATCCGCCGTCCCTTGACCTCGGCGATCACCACCGACGAGTGGCCGGCTCCGATGATCCCGGGCACGGCGCAGGTCCAGAGCGGCTGGCCGGTCCGCTTGTCGAGGGCGACCATCGCCCCCTGCTCTCCGCCGGGGGTGCAGACGAGGCGGTCGCCGTCGACGAGCACCGACTCGCTATACCCCCATGAGTCCCCCTTTTTTCCGCCGAACTGCTGCGTCAGGTCGACTCGGAACACGTCGCCGCCGTCTTCGGTCTGGCAGGCCACGAGCCTGCCAAACGGCGTGATCACGTAGACGAGGTCGCCGTCGACGGTGGGCGTACTGCGGGAACTCTGCCACGATTCCTGTCCGTCGGACCACGGCTCGCCGGTCTTCGTCCGCCAGAGCTGCCGCCCGGTGGCGCGATCGAAGCACGAGAGGTATTCGTCCTTGTCGGCTGCGGTGGACAGGCCGTCCCCGAGCGTGAACAGGCGATCGCCCGCGATCGCGAGGCTCGCGTATCCTCGTCCCGCGCCCCGGGCCTCCCAGACGACGGGCGGTCCCTGGTCAGGCCATGACTCCAGGAGGTCGGTGTCGGGTGCGATCGCGGTTCGATCGGCTCCACGGAAGGTCGGCCAGTCGGCGGCCGGAGCCACGGCGGCGATCGCGAGAACCATCCAGGCGAAGGCGGCGCCACCGGAGCGCGGGAGAACGGGGTGCATGGCAAACCCTCGGGAGACGTGCAGCCGGCCCGAGCGTGCGGCAGCCGCGGGCCGGGTCCGAAAACACCGGTGGTATAGTAGCAGCGGCAAGTATCGTCCCGCGAGGAGGATCGTCGTGTCGAGCCAGCCGGAGCGAATGTTCGGGCGCCGCGTCAGTATCGAACAGGTCGAGGAAGGGCGGGAGTTGGCCCCGAAGTTCGATGCATCGGGCCTGATTCCCTGCGTCACCACCGACTACCACACCGGCGAGGTGTTGATGGTCGCGGTGATGAACCGGGAAGCCCTGATCAGGACGATCGAAACCGGCGAGGCCCATTACTGGAGCCGCAGCCGGCAGCAGCTCTGGCACAAGGGGGCCACCAGCGGCCTGATCCAGAAGGTCGAGGAGATGCGGATCGACGACGACCAGGATTGCGTCTGGCTCCGAGTCGAGATCGCCGGCGGCGCCAGCTGCCACGTGGGCTACCGCTCCTGCTTCTACCGGCGGGTGCCGGTGGCCGCCGAGAGGACCGAGAGCACGCACCTCGAGTTCCTCGAGCACGAGAAGACCTTCGATCCGAAGGCCGTCTACGGCGATGCGCCGAATCCGACGCAACTGTGAACCCCGATCCTCGTCGCGTCATGCCGCGTGCCGTCTCCGCCGCCCTGCCCTCCTCCACCCACTGGCGCGGCATCGGCGTCGGGGCAATGCTGACCGTCGTCGTGGCCGTGGGTGCATGGTGGTTTTGGCCCGGAACGCCGCTCGTCCCCGAGACGGCGGCGCTTGCCAGGGAACTGCTCGACACCGGTGGCACGGCTGACAGGCAGGCGCTCCGCCGCGTGATGACGAACGTCGATCGGATGACGAGGGAGCAGATCACCCAGCTCTGGCGGTCGGTCGGTGAGGAGTGGCGGCGGCTCAGGCAGCAGGCGGTCGACCGTTATTTCCTGGCGCCGGCGGTCGAGAAGCCTCGGCTGCTCGACGACGAGATCGCGCGGCTCGCCGCCCTTCGGGACCTCACGATCGCCCTCCACCCGGATGCCAATTCGGACCAACCGCCGCGACTTCCCCAGGAGATTCTCCGGAGTCCCGACCGGGCACGCGAGCCGGCCGACCCGACGGCCCGCCGCGCGGAGGCCGATCGACGGGCGGTCATCAAGCGGTACGAGGAGGCCCTCGCCGCCCACGCCAAGTCCCGCGGCGTGCGGCTGCCGCAGATCCGCTGAACCGCCACGGGGCGGATCTGGCGGCCACCGAGGTTGAAGGCAAACCAGCTGCCCGGCTCATGGTTCCGCCGGATGGAGTCGGCGACGGGCTCACCATCGACGAGCGGAGGCACGTCCCGGCTCTCGTCCGCGGGCGTCAGCTGCAGGAGTCGGTGTCAGTCGGAGAACGACCAGTCGGGGAGTCTCATCATCACGCCCCCATGCATCGCCGACTCGTGGGCGAGCAAACCGGTGCAGGTCCAGTTGGCGCTCTGGCGGGCGTTGGGATACGGGTCGCGGCCCTCCACGAGCGCCGTCACGAACTCGTGCACGAGGTGCGGGTGGCTGCCACCGTGGCCGCCCCCCTGCGTGAACGAGAGGTGTTGGTGATCATCGGCGTCGTACACGCCACCGGTGGTAAACCGGCGGATCGGCTCCGGAAGCAGGTGGGCGAAGTCGGGCACGGTCACCCGCTCGGGGATCTCCGGCTCCGGAACCTTCGCGGTGTGAAGCACCGGCTCCTCGCCGTCGCAGAGCTGCCACTCGAAGCTCCGCTTCGAGCCGTAGACGTCGAAGCTCTCCCGATACTGTCGCGCCGTGTCGAACAGCGAGCGGATCACGCGGGCCACGACGTCACTGCCTTTGAGCTTCACGTGGGCGCTCTCGATCGCGAACGGCGAGCCGTATTTTCCGACCAGCTCCTCGCGGATCCGGCCCGACCCGAAACAGCTCACCTGCTCGGCATCCTTCCGTTCCAGCGCCAGGCACGGGCCCACGCAGTGGGTCGCGTAGTGCATCGGCGGCAGGCCCGGCCAGTAGTCCGGCCAGCCGTCCATGTCCTGCTGGTGGCTCGCCTGGACGAACTGGATCGTGCCGAGCTCGCCCCGGGCGGCCAGCTGCCTGATGAACAGGAACTCGCGGGCGTAGACGACCGTCTCGGCCATCATGTATTTCAGTCCGGTCCGGGCGGCGAGTTCGACGATCTTTCGGCAGTCGTCGACGCTCGTCGCCATCGGCACCGTGCACATCACGTGCTTGCCCGCCTCGAGCGCGGCGATCGACATGGCCGCGTGGTCGGGAATCGGCGAGTTGATGTGGACGGCATCCACGTCTCCGTCGGCGAGCACGTCGGCATAGCGGGTGTACCGCCGCTCCACGCCGTAGGTCGCGGCCACCCGGTCGAGTGTGTGCTGCGACCGTTGGCAGATGGCGACGAGTTCCGCGTGCGGATGCCGCTGGTGGATCGGGATGAACTCGGCACCGAACCCGAGGCCGACGATGGCGGTGCGAATGCGAGGCGGAGACGCTGTCATGGCGAAACGGCCGCGGGCCCGGCGGTCACCTCACGTCGAGCAACTCGACGAGGAAGTGCAGCGTGGCGTCGGGCGGAATCGGCCCGCCGGGGGTGCCCCGCTTGCCGTAGCCGAGATTGCTGGGAATGACCAACTCGATCATCCCGCCCTGGCCGACGAGCTGCATGCCCTCGGTCCACCCTGGGATCACCTGGTTGAGTGGAAAGTCGATCGACTCGCCGCGCTGGTAGGAACTGTCAAACACCTTTCCGCCGTCGAGCCAACCATGGTAGTGCACCTTGACCTTGCTGGAGGCCTTGGGACTCGCGCCGCTGCCTTTGCGGAGGATGCGGTACTGCAGCCCCGACGGCGTGGTGGTGAAGGTCTGGGGCGCGTCGGCGTCGATCACGCCCGCCCCCTTGGGCAGCGTCGGATGGGGAATGTCCTGGGCCACGATGAACTCCATGCTGAAGAAGGAAACGACGGTCAGGCAGACGGCGGTGACGAAAGCACGCACGGGATATCTCCTCGGGAAAGTCTCCGGGCAGAGCGGCATCATACCCGGCCGTCGTTCGCGGGGCGGGCCATGAGGCGCTCGATCTCGTCGGGCTCGATCGGCACATGGCTCGTCAGATCGACGGGCCCGTTTTCGGTGATCAGCACGTCGTTCTCGAGCCGGACGGCCAGGCCCTCCTCCGGGATGTAGATGCCAGGCTCGACGGTCAGCACCCAGCCCGACTCCAGCGGCCCGTCGAGGGGGGCGAGGTCGTGCACGCCCAGGCCGAGCGAGTGCCCGAGGCCGTGCATGAAGTACCGCTTGCAGGCCGGTTCGTCGGGAGTGTCCTGGGCGGCCTGCTCCGGTGTCAAGAGGCCGAGGCCCACCAGCTCCGCAGCCATCTCGACCTGTGCCGCCCGCTTCCAGCCCCGCAGCGTCGTGCCGACCTTGGCCCTGGCGATCGACGACTTGAGGACGCGGAGCACCGCGTCGTAGACAGCCCGCTGCCGGGGCGTGAAGCGGCCGTTGACCGGATAGGTTCGCGTCAGGTCGCTGCAGTAGTTGGCGTACGACGCGCCGGCGTCGACCAGCACGAGTTCACCGGCGGCGCATGGCTGGTCGTTGTCGACGTAGTGCAGCACGCAGGCGTTGCGGCCCGAACCGATGATCGGTTCGTAGGCCATGCGGGCCCGACGGCGGATGAACTCGGCCGCCAACTCGGCCTCCAACTCGTGCTCCATGACGCCGGGCCTGAGCGCCGCGATGAGTCGATCGAGGCCGGCCTTGGTGACGTCGGCGGCACGGCGGATGAGGGCCACCTCGGCCGGGGTCTTCACCGCCCGCAGCCGGCGGAGGATCGGAGCGAGTCGCTCGAAGCGGTGGAGCGGATACCGGGCGACCAACTGGCGTGCCATTCGGGCATCCCGGTTCTCGACCTCGATGACGGCACGTTCGTGCTCGTTGGCGTTGAGGTACACCGCGGAGCATTCGCAGAGCAGGTGGTGCAGCACGGCGGGCAGGTCCGCCGTCCAGCGGATCCGGGTGATGCCCGAGACCTGCATCGCCCGTTCCTTGGTGAGCTTGTCTCCCTCCCAGGTGGCGAGGTGATCGCTCGGCTGCCGCACGAACAGGATCTCGCGGCAGGCGGGATCGCTCGCCGATGGTGCCAGCACCAGCACGCTCTCCTCCTGCTCGATCCCGCTGGCCCAGAACAGATCGCTCGCCGGATGCATCCGCAGCGTGCCGTCACCGTTGGTGGGCAGGATGTCGGACGCATGGAGAATCGCCACGGAACCGGGGGGCACCTGCTGGACGAGACGGCGCCGGTTGGCGATGAACAGGGCAGGATCGATCGGCGCGTGTCGCATGCGGGCTCCTGGTGCGGGGGTGGTCATTGTCGGCGTTTGCCGGCCCGTCGCAAGGTGACGCCGGGTGTAGACTGTCCGCTTTCCGCCACGTCGACCGCGGGCTCTGCATGGGATCCAGCGAACCGATCCTCGTCGCCGGCCGCTGGCGTCCTGCCGCCGCCGTGCGGACCTACCGGGCCGTCGATCCCGTGACCGGCCGCCCCCGCGATCGGGTTTGGCCGGTGAGCGGCTGGAGCGACGTGGAGCAGGCCCTCGAGGCCGCGGTGGCCGCGGCTCGCGACCTTGCGGCCCTGCCGGCCGGCCGGCTCGCCGCCTTCCTCGAGCGGTATGCCGACCGGCTCGCGGGCAAGGCCGGCGAACTGGTGAGCCTGGCGCACGCCGAGACGGGTTTGGCCATCACGCCTCGGCTGGCCGACGTGGAACTGCCGCGGACCCTCGATCAGCTCCGCCAGGCAGCGGCGAGCGCCCGTGAGGGCACGTGGCGCATGGCGACGATCGACCACTCCAAGAACATCCGCGCCGCCGCCTGTGGCATCGGGCCCGTGGTCATCCTCCCACCAGCGAACTTTCCGCTGGCCTACGGCGCCGTCACCGGAGGTGACTTCGCCGCGGCGATCGCCGGCGGCAACCCGGTGATCGCCAAGGCCCACGAGGGGCATCCGAGCGTCGCGGAGTGTGCCGCGGTGGAGGCTGTCGCCGCCGTCGAGGAGACGGATCTTCCCCCGGCGACGGTCCAGTTGCTCCACGGCCTCGAACCCGTGGACGGTGAGCGGCTCGTCGCCGATCCGCGGGTCGGCGGCACGGGCTTCACCGGCGGCCAGGCGGCAGGCGAGCGACTCTACCGGGCCGCGACGGCGGCCGGACGCGTGATCTGGGTCGAGATGGGAAGCGTGAACCCCGTCGTGCTCCTGCCGGGCGCGCTTGCCGAACGGGCTGTGGGAATCGCCGACGAGCTCACCGCCAGCGTGACCGGTTCCGCGGGCCAGTTCTGCACGAAGCCGGGCGTGGTGTTTCTCGTGGGAGACGCCGCCGGGCGGTCGTTCGTCGACGCGGTCGCGGACCGGTTCGCCGCGATCGGTCCGCAGGTGCTGCTCGGCAGCGCCGCCTGCGAACGACTCGTCGCGGCGCTCACCCGGCTGGAAGGGGCCGGGGCCAGGGTGCGGGCCGGAACGGCGGCGGCGGCCGGTGCGTCCAGCCACGCGCCGGTGCTCCTCGAGGTGGCCGGGCGCGAACTGCTCGCCGATCCGGAATCGTTCCTGGTCGAGGCGTTCGGCAACGCGACGCTGCTGGTCGTCTGCGAGTCGCTGGCAGAGTTGACACGGGGAGTGTGCTGCGTTCGCGGATCGCTCGGGGCGAGCTGCTACGTCGCCCGCACCGGCGGCGACGATGCCGCATTCGCCGCGCTGGCGCCGCTGCTGGTGGCGCGGTCGGGCCGGGTCGTCGAGAACCGGATGCCCACGGGCCTCGGCGTGGTGCCCGCGATGCAGCACGGTGGGCCGTGGCCTTCCGCTGGCCCGCCGTTCTTCTCGGCCGTCGGCTTTCCCTGGACGATCCTCCGGTTCGCCCGCCGCGTCTGCTACGACGGCTGGACGGAAGCCCGGCTGCCGGAGATCGTCCGCGACGCCCCGCCGGAAGGGCGTCCGTGGCGGTACGTCGACGGCGCATGGACCCGCGGCTGACGGGGCGTTAGGCGGCGGCGAAGGCCCGGCGGAGCCGAGCCAGTGCCTCGACGAGCCGCTCGGTCGGGCAGGCGAGATTGAGGCGGATGAAGCCCGGCATACCGAACTCGCGGCCGTCGGAGGGGCCGAGGCCCGCGGCTTCGCAGGCCGCCTGCGGGTCGTCGCGGCCGGCGCCGCGGCAGTCGATCCAGGCGAGGTACGTCGCCGCCGCCGGCACGCAGGAGAGCCCGGGGATCGCCGCGACGGCTCCGTGCACGAGCGCGTGATGATGCCGGAGCAGGTCGACGAGCCGCCGCCGCCAGGGATCGCCGTGCGTCCACGCGGCGATCGCCGCGGCATAGCCGAGCGGGTTGACCATCGGCACGAGGCCGCCCCCGGCGGATCGCCAGCGGCGGCCGAGGGCCCCGTCGGGCAGGATCGCCGCCGCACAGCCGAGCCCGGCGAGATTCCAGGTCTTCGACGGCGCCACCAGCGTGATCGCCGCGCGGGCAGCTGGATGGTCGAGGCTCGCGAAGGGGACGTGCCGCGGACCCCCATGGTCTTCATCGAGGATCAGGTCCGACCAGATCTCGTCGCTGACGACCGTGAGGCCATGGCGGGCCGCGCACTCCGCGAGACGCAGAAGATCGTCCGTGGCGAACACGGTGCCGGTGGGATTGTGCGGATGGCAGAGCCAAAACAGCCGCGCTCCATCCGCCGCGGCTGCCGCTTCCAGCGCGTCCCAATCGATGGCCCAGCGGCGCGCCTCCTGCAGGAGCGGCACGCGCAGGCAACGCCGGTCGGCGAGCCCCGGCAGCGTGAGGAACGGCGGGTAGACGGGGGTGAACGTGAGGATCGCGTCGTCGCGTCCCGCGAGCAGCCGGGCCGTGATCGCCAGGCCCGTCACCACGCCCGGCGTGGCGATGATCCGCGCCGGATCGACGTGCCAGCCATGGCGGTGCGCGAGATGGGCCGCGAGCGATTCACGAAAGCCCGGTGGCTCGTGGGTGTAGCCGAAGACCCCGTGGTCGACGCGGTCGCAGATCGCCGCGAGCAACTCGGCGGGTGCGGGAAAGTCCATGTCCGCGACCCACGCCGGGATCACGTCTCGATCCGGGTAGCGATCCCACTTCTCCGAACCGGTGCGGTGTCGGTCGGGGCACGCGGCGAAGGGATCGTCGGCGGCGGATGGCATGGTGGCAGTGTAGCCCGCGAGGTGCCGTCAGTACCGGTAGATCGCGGCGACGCCCGACTCCGTCGGCATCTCGATCCGGGGCAGCGCCACGATCGCGCCGCCGCGTGCAAGCACGGTTTCGGCGACGGCTCCGACGACGTCGCCGGTCTCGAGGCGCGCGGCGGGTCCCGACGGTGTCCCGGTGAACTCGACGGCCCCGGTCGCGGGGTCGAAGCGGCCACCCTCGAACCGGTCGGCTTCGATCAGCAGCGTCGCCACGCGGCCGGCCACCGCGGCCCTGCCGATGTCGGCCAGATCACCCGCTGCGAGTTCGTGGTCACGGGCCCGCTGAAACGCGCCGACCTCTCGGGCGACCCGGGCGGCGGCTGCCGCCGCGAAGACGGGTGCGACCGCCGTGGCCAGGTCGTCGGGAGTCATCAGGTGCGGATCGAGCGAGACGTGGTCATCGACCAACTGGTCGTTGCGAGAGAGCCCGCGGAACGTGGCCGCCACCCGCGGGCCTGCCACGAGCACGAGCGGCAAGCCGGTCGGCCGCGAGCCCTGCTCCATGACGACCGCGTCGACGTGCCGCAGGAAGATGTCGAGTAGGCCCGGGGGCTTTCGCCCCCGGGCCTCTCTCAGAACCGGGTTCTTCGGGACTTTTAGTGGCACTGCAGCCGGGGCCTGAGATCCAGTTTGCCGCAAAAGAACAGCCTCCTCAGCAGAATCTGTGGGTTGATTCTGGCTCCGGTAGTTTGCCAAGGACATGAAACAACGCGATTTCAATGCCTTTCGCGGTCCGAAAGCCGAACGCTTTTCTGGTGGTCAGTTTTACGACG
>VGYR01000159.1 GCA_016872925.1 Planctomycetota bacterium | reverse complement strand
CGCGAATCTTGTGGCGAGCGGCAGCCATGCGCCACACTATGCCAGCCTTGTCCGCAGCGCGCAACTCCACCTATTTAGCCCGAATTACCGAGACTGCCTGGCGCAAATCTCGTGCCGAACAGGAGTGGGTGATGGGTGCAAGTCGTGTGCTGACTGCCGACTTCTTCGATCGCCCGGCGGATCGGGTGGCGCGGGACCTGCTCGGGGCGTGGCTCGTCGTGCGCGGGGCGGATGGCGAAGCGAGGCGGCACGCCGTGTTCGAGACCGAGGCCTACCTCGGGGCCCACGATCTGGCCTGCCACGGCTCGAAGGGGATCACGAAGCGCAATGCCACGATGTTCGGCCCCGCCGGACGCTGGTACGTGTACCTTTGCTACGGGATGCACTGGATGCTCAACGTCGTCACCGGCGACGCGGGGGTGCCCGCCGCGGTGCTGATCCGAGGCGTCGGGGAGCACGTCGGGCCCGGACGCGTGACGAAGGCCCTCGGGATCGACCGGTCGCTCGGCGGCCGGCCGGCCACGCGGCGGGGCGGTGTGTGGTTCGAGGCCAGCGGCATCCGCGTGCCCCCGCGGCTCGTCGAGCGAACCCCGCGGATCGGCGTCGGCTACGCCGGCACCTGGGCCGAGAAACCGCTGCGGTTCGTCGTCGATCCCGGCGAACTTCCTACAATCGCGGTACTCGGGAAGCGAACACCATGAACCGTCGGATCGCCGTCGCCACCATCGTCGCAGGAGCCAGCATCGCCATGGGAAGTGGTTGGAGCGGAGCGGAGGAGCCGAAGCTCGCCACGGCCACGCTGGCCGGCGGCTGCTTCTGGTGCACCGAGGCGGTGTATGCCGAACTCAAGGGCGTGAAGAGCGTGACCAGCGGCTACATCGGCGGCGCGATGCCGAACCCGACCTACAAGGCCGTCTGTACCGGGCAGACCGGCCATGCCGAGGCGATCGAGATCGAGTACGACCCCGCCGTCGTGCCCTTCGAGAAGCTGCTCGAGGTGTTCTTCGCCACCCACGATCCCACCACGCTCAACCGCCAGGGCGCCGACGTCGGCACGCAGTACCGCTCGTCGATCTTCGTTCACGACGACGAGCAGCGGCGCGTGGCGCAGGAGGTGATCACGAAGCTCAATCAGGCCCGCATCTTCCCGGCGCCGATCGTCACCCTGATCGAGCCGGCGACGGTCTTTTATCCCGCCGAGGATTACCACCAGGACTACTTCGCCAACAATCCCTTCCAGCCCTACTGCCAGGCCGTCGCCGCCCCGAAGGTGGAGAAGGTTCGCAAGGTGTTCAAGGATCTCGTGAAGTGACGAAGGCCGACGACCTGCTCCGGGGTGTGACCCTGGCCCTGGCCGGCGCGTGGGACGAGGCGCACGACCTTGCCCAGCGGCACGAGGGGGACACGACGGCCGACTGGCTCCATGCGGTGCTGCACTCGATCGAGGGGGACACGGGTAACGCTCGCTACTGGTATCGACGCTGCGGAAAGCTCGACCGCGCGGGCTCCGACACGGCGGCGGAACTCGACGCGATCCGGGAATCGCTCGGCGGGTGAGTGCGGGCGGTTCGGGATCGCGGTCGTCCGCCTGCGGTTTCAGGCCGTTTGGGGGGCTCGGGATCGCCCGTGCCCCGTCGCCGGACGTTCGAGGATGCCCTCGTGGCATCCGCTCACTTGCTGCCGCCTGCGCTTCGCCCTCCGGGCTCCGCTTGTCGACAAACGCCGGCTCCCGGGGCACGGGCGATCCCGAGCTGAGTTCGTGCCAAAGGAAGGGAAGGCGGAGGGGCGGCGTGAGGACGCCGAGCGTTGAGGATTTCGCCCGCCAGAGCGGGAATCCTCGGGTGACGTGAAGCGAAATACTCCCGCGAGGCGACTCATGCCGCCCCGCAGCCGGCGCGAGCCGCCTACCCCATGGATGGCCCGGCAGCCGTGCCGTTACGCGTCCGCGTACCGTGCAAGTCGGCCAGGATGGCCGACGCCCGGCCAGGCGAACCTCGGCTTCGCCCACGCCTCAGGAAGCCGCAATCGCGTGAGCGATGCGGGCGGCCGTACCGCTGACGCGGTTACGCTTCCAGGCCCGGCAGCCGTGCCGTTACGCGTCCGCGTACCGTGCAACCAGCTCGCCCGCCTCCACGGGCGTGCCGGGGGTGACGAGCACCTCCGCCAGCCGGCCGTCGCGCTCGGCGTAGACCGTCGTCTCCATCTTCATGGCCTCGAGCGAGAGGAGCTTCTGGCCCTTCGTGACCACGTCGCCGGGCTTCACCGCCACCGTCACGATCAGCCCCGGCATCGGGGAGCCGACCTCGCGGGCGTCGCCGATCACCGCCTTGGGCCGCTTCTGGACCTTGGCCTCGAGGCTCTTGTCGGCCACCGACACGCTCCGCGGCTGGCCGTTGAGCTCGAAGAACACCGTCCGCGTGCCGTCGGCGTGCGGCTCACCCACCGTCAGCAGCCGGATCAGGAGCGTCTTGCCCGGCTCGATGTCGACCGAGAGCTCCTCGCCCGGCTTCGGCCCTTCGAGGAAGGCCGGCGTCGGCAGCACGCTGACGTCACCGTGCTTGCCGCGGTGCGCGGCGTAGTCGGCGAACACCCGCGGATAGAGGAGCCACGAGAGGACTTCCCGCGGCGAGGCCTTCCGGCCCACCAGTTCGGCCACCTTCTTCTCGGCGGCGGCGAAGTCGGCCGGCGGCAGCGACTCGCCCGGGCGGCCCGTGACGAGGTCGGCCTTGCGGACCACCCGCTTGACCACGTCGGCCGGAAACCCACCCGGCGGCTGGCCCATGCGGCCGGCAAGCAGGTCGATCACCGACTCGGGGAAGGCAAGCTCGCGGGAGTCGGAGAGCAGGTCCGACGCCTTCAGGTTGTTGGTCACGAGCAGGAGGGCGAGGTCGCCCACCGACTTGCTCGTGGGGGTGACCTTCACGATGTCGCCCACGAGCTGGTTGACGTCGGCATAGGCCCGGCAGACCTCCTCCCAGCGGTCGCCGAGGCCGAGGGCCTTGGCCTGCTCGAGGAGATTCGTGAACTGACCCCCCGGCATTTCGTGGAGGTAGAGGTCGGGATCCGGCGCCTTCATGCCGCACTCGAAGGCGGTGTAGTGCTCGCGGACCGCGGCCCAGTAGTGCGAGAGGTGCCGCAGCGGCTCGGGGTCGAGGCCGGTGTCGAGCGGCGTATTGCGGGCCGCCTCGACGAGCGCGTTGAGATTCGGCTGGCTCGTGAGGCCGGCGAACGAGGCGAAGGCGGCGTCGACCACGCTGGCGCCCTTGCGGGCCGCCTCCAGGGCCGCCGCCACCTGGGCGCCCGAGGTGTCGTGGGTGTGGAAGTGGATCGGGATGCCGATCTCGGCACGCAGCGCCGCGACCAGCTTTCCCGCGGCGAAGGGCTTGCAGAGACCCGCCATGTCCTTGATGGCGAGCATCTGGGCGCCGGCCTTCTCGAGCTCCTTGGCGAGCTTCACGTAGTAGTCGAGCGAATACTTCGTCCGCTTCGGGTCGAGCACGTCGCCCGTGTAGCAGACGGCCGCCTCGCAGATCGCGCCGCTCTCCACGACGGCGTCGATCGCCACCCGCATGTTCGGCACCCAGTTGAGCGGGTCGAACACACGGAACACGTCGATGCCCGAGGCCGCCGACTCCTTGACGAACGCCTGCACGACGTTGTCGGGGTAGTTGGTGTAGCCGACGGCGTTGCTGGCCCGGAGCAGCATCTGGAAGAGGACGTTCGGGATCCGCTCCCTCAGCTCGAGCAGCCGGTCCCACGGGCATTCCTTGAGGAATCGCATCGCCGTGTCGAACGTGGCTCCGCCCCACATCTCGAGCGAGAAGAAGCCGCTGCCCAGACGGGCGTAGGCGTCGGCCACGGCGAGCATGTCGTGCGTTCGCATCCGCGTGGCCAGGAGCGACTGGTGGGCGTCGCGCATCGTCGTGTCGGTGATCAGGAGCCGCTTCTGCTCGCGGACCCAGGCCGCGAACTTCGCCGGGCCGAGCTCCTTGAGCCGCGTCCGCGTGCCGGGCGGCGGCGGCGCGAAGCGGTCGAACTCGGGGAGCGGGGCCGGCTGGCGGCGGGCGGCGGCAGGGCGGCCCTTCACGAGCGGGTTGCCGTTCACGATCACGTCGGCCAGGAACTCGAGCACCTTCGTGGCCCGGTCGCGGCGGATCGGGAAGTCGAAGAGCGCGGGCGTCTCGTCGATGAACCGCGTGGTGCAGTTGCCGGCGAGAAACTCGGGGTGTGTGACCAGGTTGATGAGGAATGGGATGTTGGTCTTCACCCCGCGGATCCGAAACTCCTGCAGGCAGCGTTCGATGTGGCCGGCGGCCTCGCCGTGGTTCAGGCCGCGGGCGGTGACCTTCACCAGCAGGGAGTCGAAGTAGGGCGTGACGACGGCGCCCGAGAAGGCGGTGCCGGCGTCGAGCCGGATGCCCATGCCGCTGGCGGAGCGGTAGGCCGTCATCCGCCCGTAGTCGGGGAGGAAGCGGTTCTCCGGATCCTCGGTGGTCACGCGGCACTGGATCGCCGCCCCCATCGAGCGGATCGCCTGCTGGTCGCCGAGGCCGATCTCGGGGTCGGCGAGCGTGTGGCCGGCGGCCACGAGCAGCTGCCGCCGCACGATGTCGATCCCGGTGATTTCCTCGGTGACGGTGTGCTCGACCTGGATCCGGGGGTTCACCTCGATGAAATAGAACCTGCCCGTGTCGGCATCGACGAGAAACTCCACCGTGCCGGCGTTCTCGTAGCGGGCGGTGCGGCCGATCGCGAGCGCCGCCTCGCAGATCGCGTCGCGAGTCTTCGCGGGCAGGTTCGGGGCGGGGGCCAGCTCCACCACCTTCTGGTGCCGCCGCTGCACGGAGCAGTCGCGCTCGAACAGGTGAACGAGGTTGCCGTGGAGGTCGCCGAGCAGCTGCACCTCGATGTGCCGCGCCCGCTGGATGAACTTCTCCACGAACACGGCGGCCGAGCCGAAGGCCGTCTTGCTCTCCCGCTGGGCGCTCTCGAGCGCCACCGCGAGTTCGTCTTCGCCGCGGACCACCCGCATGCCGCGGCCACCCCCGCCGTGGGCCGCCTTGAGGATCACGGGCCAACCGAGGTCCCGCGCGATCTTCAGGGCGTCGGCGTGGCTCGCCACCGGCTTCGGGCTGCCGGCGAGGATCGGGACCCCGGCCCGAGCGGCGAGGTCGCGGGCGGCCGTCTTGTCGCCGAGCATCTGCAGGAGCTCGACCCGCGGGCCCACGAACGTGATGCCGGCGCGGCCGCAGGCCTCGGCGAAGTCCGGGTTCTCCGACAGGAAGCCGTAGCCCGGGTGGATGCCGTCGACGCCGTGCGCCTTGGCGAGGGCCACGATGCCTTCGATGTCGAGGTAGGAGCGGATGGGCTCGCCCGGCTTGCCCACGAGGTAGGCCTCGTCGGCCTTGAAGCGGTGCAGGGCGAAGCGGTCCTCGTGGGCGTAGATCGCCACGGTCCGGATCCCGAGTTCGTGCGCCGACCGGAAGACGCGGATCGCGATCTCGCTGCGGTTGGCGACGAGGAGTTTGGTGATGGGCCGCATGATTCGTTCGAGCCGGCGGGAAGTGCCTGAGGGCACCAATGTAGCGGGGCATCCCCGAGCGGATAACAGGCGGGCCCTTCCCGTCGGGGCGGGGCGGGGCCGCCCGGTCCGGTCACGGGCCGCGACCGCCGTTCCGCTCCTCGGCGTAACTCGGCCGCAGGTAGTCGGGTACGAGGCCGTGGGGTTCGTCGACCATGCCCGCCTCGGCCCGGATCCTGGCGATGGCCGTCGCGTCGCCGGCGGCGGGATGCCGCGCCTCGGCAGGTGCGACGACGAGGTCGGCGCGGCAGGCGACACGGTCGGTGAACTGATCGAGCGCGGGGCCGGAAATCCATCGGCCCGGTGGCAGCGACGCCAGCCAGTCGTCGGCCGGCAGCAGCCGCGGATCCCCGACGTGCCAGCCCGCGCCCGCGGGCGTGGCCGCCGCGACGAAGACCTCACCGCGTCCGGCGTCGTAGGCGATCTCCAGTTCCACGTCGCCCCGGCCGGCGAGCCGTGTCGTGCGCCTGGCGATCACCTCGAAGCCCGAGACGCCCACGAGCCTTGCCCCGGTCGCCCATGCCAGCGCCTTCGCCGTGGTCACGCCGACGCGGAGGCCCGTGAACGAGCCGGGCCCGCGGACGACGGCGATCACGTCGGCCGGCCCCAGGCAGCGCAGCGGCGCTGCGCCGGACGCCCAGCGGCGCTCGGTGACCAGTCCCTCGAGTGTCGCGGTGAGCAGCCGTGCGTGGCTGCCGGCGGGGCCCAGGGGCCGCTCGACGCAGCCCCCGTCGTCGACGGCGGCCGCCGAGCCCGATCCGATGCTCGTGTCGATCGCGAGGATGCGCATGGGTGGCCGGTCCCCGGCCGAAGCCTCGTTCTTGACCGTCGCGGGAGGGGGGCGTAACCTCGAATTTCGCGGAAAGCCAGCCGGATCGCGGCCCGCGACGGATGGAGTGTACGTGAAGCGGGCCATCATCAGCGACGTCCATGGCAACCTCGAGGCGCTGCAGGCGGTTCTCGAGGACATCGACCGGGAGAAGGTCGACGCGATCATCTGCCTCGGTGACGTGGTCGGGTACGGGCCGAATCCTTGCGAGTGCGTGAAGATCGTCCGCGACCGCTGCAGCGTCTGCATTCTCGGCAACCACGACCAGGGGGCCCTGTTCGACCCGGACGGCTTCAATTCCGGGGCTGAGCGGGCGATCCGGTGGACGCGGCACCAACTGGAGATGCACGATCGCATGCCGCGGAACTCCGCCGACCCGCTGATGGACTTCCTGGGCGAACTCCCCCGGACCCACGCCGACGGCGACCTGCTGTTCGTGCACGGCTCGGCGCGGCGGCCCCTGGATGAATACGTGTTTCCGGAAGACATCTACAACCCGCTGAAGATGGAGCACATCTTCGAGCTGATCGGCCGCTACTGCTTCCAGGGGCACACCCACATCCCGGGCGTGTTCACCATCTCGCCCGAGTTCATCTCGCCGAGCGTGCCGCTGGGCGATGAGGAGATCGCCATCGACCTGCCGAACGGCAAGGCGATGGTGAACGTGGGCTCCGTCGGCCAGCCTCGCGACAACGACCCGCGGGCCTGCTACGCGGTCGTCGACGACGACACGCGGGTGCGGTTTCGCCGGATCGCCTATCCGTTCGAGACGACATGCAGGAAGATTCACGCGATCGCCGACCTCGACAACTTCCTCGGTGACCGACTCGGCCAGGGCCGCTGACGCCGCCGCCCCCTCCTTCACGCCCGAAAGGCCTCCCTGTGGACCGTCGCTACGTGCAATTCTTCGTCGTGTCGCTGGCGATCATCGTGGCCAGCCAGGCGCTCCAGGCGTGGCTGTTCCCGCGTCCGCCGCGACCGGCGGCCGCCGCGGACGCCGCCGCCGACGCGGTCGTCGAGGCGACGCCGGACGAGAACCCCGCCGCGGTGGCCGCCGCGGTGGCCCCGGTCACGGGCGCCCCCGTCGAGGCCGTCGACGCTTCCGCGCCCGCCCGCCGCGTCCGCCGCACGCTCGGGTCGCTCGATCCGGCGGCGGCCCGCATGCTCGTCACGCTGACGAGCCGTGGTGCCGCCGTGGAGCGGATCGAACTGGCCGAGGAGCGGTTCCACGACCAGGATGACCGGTCCGGATACCTGGGGCACGTGGCCGCGGCGGCCGGGGAGGGCGGTTGCCGCCTCGAGGTCGTCGGCCCGGGCACGCCCGCCGCCGCCGCCGGCCTCGTCGCAGGGGACGTCGTCGCCAGCATCGACGGCCGGAACACGCCCGATGCGGCCGCCCTGCGGGAGGTGTTGGCGGCCACCAAGCCGGGCCGTCGGGTGACGGCCGCGGTGCTGCGCGACGGCGCCACGCGATCGGTCGACATCGAACTCGCCCGCCGGCCCTTGGAAGTGGTCCGTCCCGAATACCGGGCCGCCGTGGTCGAGGATCCTGACGCCAGCCCGCACGATCCGCTCTCCTTCCGCCTCTCGCTGGAGGCGCTCGACGCCCGGAGGCGGCCCGGCGAGCCCATCGCGGAGATCGGCGGCCTCGAACTCGCCGACGTCGACTGGCAACTCGAGGAGACCGGCGATCCCACGCGGGTGCGGTTCGTGCGGACGCTGCCCGGGGGGCTCACGGTCGCGAAGGAATACCGGCTGCCCGCGGGGGCCGAGACCGCCGGCGACGCCGGGTACGGCCTGCAGCTGGTCGTCGAACTGCGGGCGGCCGACCAGGATGCGGTCGTCACCTACGCCCTCGACGGGCCGACGGGCCTGCCCACCGAAGGCTGGTGGTATTCGCAGCGCGTGTCGCGCGACTGGGGAACCCTCGCGGTCCGCGACGTGGCCGTGCGGTTCGTCGGCAAGCCCGGCACCATGATCAGCGGCCTGAAGATCGCGGACGGCAAGCTGGACCACCCCTCGTCGCGGATCGGCGAAGGCACCCCGCTGTCGTTCGCGGGCGTCGACGCCCTGTACTTCGCGGCGGCCGCGATTCCCGACCAGACGGGCGCCGCCAGGCCGGCGCTCGCGGAGGTCAGGCCGCTGGTGGTCGGCGAGGTGCCTGCCGCCGCCCGGAAGAAGCTCGTCAACGTGACCAGCCGGCTGGTCTCGCAGGATCTCGTCGTTCCGGCCGGATCGACCACGGCGCACCACTACCGGATCTTCGCCGGCCCCAAGCGGCCCGAACTGCTGCGGCAGTACGGGGCGGCCGAGTCGGGCATGGACGACCTCGTCTATTACGGCTGGTTCGGCTGGGTCGCCCGCCCGATGGTCGCGATCCTCCACGCCCTCCACGCCGTGATCGGCAACTACGGGTTGGCGATCCTGCTGCTCACCGTGTTGGTGCGCGGGGCGATGTTTCCGGTGAGCCGCAAGCAGGCGATCTCCTCCCAGAAGATGCAGGAGCTGCAGCCGGAGATGAAGGCGATCAACGAGAAGTACGCGGATGATCCCACCAAGAAGACGCAGGCCACGCAGGAGCTCTGGAAGAAGCACAACTACAACCCGATGGGCGGCTGCCTGCTGGTCTTCATCCAGATCCCGATTTTCATGGCGCTCTACCGGTCGCTGGCCACCGACGTCGAGCTCCGGCAGGCGCCGCTGTTCAGTTCGGCGATCCGCTGGTGCTCGAACCTCGCCGCCCCGGACATGCTCTGGGACTGGTCGAAGTACCTGCCCTCCTTCCTGACGGCCCCCGAGGGCTGGCTGGGGCCGTTCCTGAACCTGTTTCCGCTGGTCACCATCGGCCTGTTCCTCTGGCAGCAGAAGCTGTTCATGCCGCCCGCCGTCGACGAGCAGCAGAAGGTGCAGCAGCAGGTGATGAACTACATGATGTGCTTCATGGCGCTGATGTTCTTCAAGGTGCCCTGCGGCCTGTGCCTGTACTTCATCGCCTCGAGCCTGTGGGGCATCGCCGAGCGGCTCTGGCTGCCGAAGACGCTGCCGGCGACGGCGGGCGGGCCCCGGGTCGTCGACGCCTCGTTCGCTCCGACCGGCCGGTCCCCGGCCACCACCGCGGCCGCCGCGACCCGAGAAAAGCGGCAGGCCCGGAAGCGAAAGTAGCACGGGCCCGGGGCTGCCGATCCCGGCCGCCGGAGTTCCTGGCCGAAGGGGGCGGGTGCTCCACCCGTGGTGCCCCTGCGTCGACCGGCCGTGAGGCCGCGGACCACTTGCGGTATCGTCGAGGCGCCATCAGGGCAATCGCATCTTAATCGGCCTGTTTTCCCGTCAGAATTCCTTCCAAGACGTCGTTGCACCATCCTGCCTGGAGTCGCTTGCCGCGAATGGAGCACTTTTTCACTGAAGTGTCCCGTTTGAGAATCGAGAGCGCGAGCCTCCGAAAGGCGCCTGCGATTTCGGGAGCGCTGCCGAGGCGGATG
>VGYR01000158.1 GCA_016872925.1 Planctomycetota bacterium | reverse complement strand
GGCCGCTCACCCGCGCGACGATCCGGGCCGCTCACCCGCGGCGGCGGGTGAGCATGAACTCGTTGCCCTCGGTGTCGGTGCACATCGCGAGGTGGGGGGGCTCACCGTTCTCCGGCTCGGGCTCCTGCGCCAGCGTGCCGCCGGCGGCCTGCACCGCCCGGCCGCCGTCGATCACGTCGGCCACCTGGAGGCTGATCCCGGTCCAGGTCCGCGTGCCCTCGCCGCCGGCGTGGATGCCGATCACGGTCCCGGCGATCTCCACCTCCGCGATCACGGAGTTGTGCTTGAGCAGCCGGCCCCCGAACGTGTCTCGCCAGAACGCGACGGCCCGCTCCATGTCGGCGGCCCAGATGACGTATTTCACGCGTTCGACATGCATCGGTCATCCGAGCATAGACGATCGTGGCGACCGGGCAATGCCTGCCGGCTCCAGCCGCACCACTTCCGTGCGGCCGGGCGTCCACGGGTTGCCGCTTGCCGCTCCGACGATGCAGAAGAAGTGGAGCACGAGCCCCGGCAGGACCAGCGCGAGATATCCGAAACCGACCAGGAAGAACCACACGAGCCCGTTGAGAACCTGCCCCTTGTAGAGCTGGCCGAGGCCCGGCACGAGGAAGCTCAGCACCGCCGCCACCGCGGGGCTCCAGCGTCGCACCGGTGGATGGCTGATCACGGTGACGTGCTCGCCGGGGCTGTAGTAGTCGGCCGGCACGATTCGCGGCGCCGGCGTGCCAGCGGCCGGCGCCGACCTCTCCACCATGGCCGCCGGAGCCGGCGGCGCAGCCCCCTGTTGCTCCCGCGCCTCGCGCTCGGCGGTCAACCGTGCAGCCTCCACCGCGAGCCGCTTCTCCTCCACCGCCAGCCGCCGGGCTTCGAGCCGGCGCTCCGCCGACTCCCGCCACGCATGGCCGACGTTCGCCGTCGCCTGCGAGAGCAGCCTGCCGGCTTCGACGTGCATGCCCGCGACCGTCAAGGCGAGGCCACCCAGCGTGAGCGCCAGGGCCAGTGATGAGGAATCGATCGCCGTGAACGCGATCCCGAGCGCCGCCACGAACGCCCCGCACGCGGCCAACACGTGACGCGGCCGCAATCCCTCGATCGGCCCCGGAGCGTAAGCCGGTGCGTCACCGCGTGCCGACCCCACCGGCTGGTCCCCGGCAGGCGGCGGCACGCCGGGCCGGATGCCCGGGATGACGCCGTCGACGAGCGTGCCGAGCGACTCGGCCAGCGACGGCCGGAACAGCTCCCTCACGCTCCCGGCCGGCCGCCAGTCGGCCATGCCCGGCCCCCAAACGAGATCAGCGCCCGTCAGCCAGCCCTCGGCGGCGAGCGCCTTGAGCTTCGCAAGCCGCACCGGCCCGAACCGCTCGCCTCTCCGCGCGTAAAACCACTCTTCGGCCATGACGAAATGGTAGCGGATCGGCTCCGGCACCGACGGCTACAGGCCCACCTTCTTCCACGCCGCCTTCACCGCCTTCTTGGTCGCGGCGTCGAATCGGTCGCCGGCGATCTGGGCCGTGATCTTCGCGAGGTCGGCGAACTGGCTCGTCCGCGAGAGCTGCATCATGGCCTCGTACCAGATGGTGCCCGCCGTCTCCCAGGCCGGCCCGCCGAGCGCCTGGGCCACGAGCACGAACGCCCGGTTCGGGATCCCGGAGTTGATGTGCACGCCGCCGGAATCAGCCGGCCCGACGTAGAGCCGATCCATGTGGTCGGGCTGGGGGTCGGTGCCGAGCGCGGGGTCGTCGCGGTAGGCCGTCCCCGGATGCTCCATGTCGCGGATGCCGCGGCGCGTGGGCGCCGGCACGAGCACCTCCCTGCCGATCAGCCAACTCGCCCCGGTGGCCGACTCCTGCCGCCGCCACTGCCGCACGAGCATCCCGAACACGTCGGAGAAGTGCTCGTTGAGGGCTCCCGACTGCCCGCGGTAGAGGAGATTGCTGGAGAACGACTGCACGCCGTGGGTCAGTTCGTGCCCCACCACGTCGAGCGACCGCGTGAAGCACTGGAACACCACCCCGTCGCCGTCTCCGTAGGCCATCTGGCTGCCGTCCCAGAAGGCGTTGTTCATCGGCTGGTAGCGGTCGCGGCCGTCGGCCTCGCCGACGTGCACGCTCGAGACCAGCGTCATGCCGGCATCGTCGAGGGAGTTGCGGCCGAACACCTCGAAGAAGAAGTCGAAGGTGTCGCCGGAGTAGTCGTAGGCCTCCGTCACGGCCACGTCCGCCGTCTTGGCCTCCCCCTCGCCGCGGACGAGCCTGCCCGGCAAGGAGTCTTTCTTCCGGGCGTCGTAGATGAGCCGGTGCTTGCGGCCGGTGGGCGAGGCGGTGACCATCATCGCCGGCATCTGCTGGGCGAACGACCGCACCGCCCGGATCGCCGCCGCCCGCGCCAGGTGCACCAGTGCCCACTCGCGGAGCCGCGGGTCGGGCCCGCGGGCCATGTGCTCCACGATGTACGGGGGCACGATGCACTGGATCGGATGCCGACGGGCCGCGTTCATGACTGGACACCTCCTGTTGACCGACGTACCGCTGCGAACCTGCGCAAGGTGACGGCGACCGCACGCGCCCCTGCGAGCCGTGCTCATTGGATCGGTCGCGCCGGCCGATCTGCTTGAGGGGGCCGGCCCCCACCCCGGTTGCCCCGCCGTCGAGGGAGCCTGCCATGACGCCGATTCCGGCCTCCGGCCGCCACCTGCTGCTCGCCGCCACCGTCGTCGCGATGTCCGCCGCCCCGGCCGCGGGCCGTGAGTTCGGCCACGTGTGGCGGGTGGTCGCGGCCCCGTTCCAGGCGGCCCACCGCATGCCACCGCCGCCGGAAGGCGACCCCTGCGTGAAGACCCTCGCCGACCAGCTCGCGTGGCTCGAGCATCACCTCGACTGCCACGGGTCGATCGTCGCCAAGCAGCCCGACGTCTGGGGTCAGAGCCGGCTCACGCGGGCCCGGCTTGAATACGAGGAGGAGATGCGGAAGCAGCTCGGGCAGTTCACCGAGCGGACCAGCGCCGCCATCCGCCGCAGCGACCAGGCGTATCTCGGCATGGCGCTCGCCCTCCAGTCGGCCTCGGGCCGGCGCCGCGCGGCGCCGGAGACGGCCGTGCCGGAGGCGACCGGCTCGGCGAGCGTGATCAACACCATCCAGGGGCTGATCCCCAGCGGCAACGAGACGGCCGGCCGGGGTGATCCGGTCGTGATCGCCCGCACGGCGCCCTTCGCCCTGCCGCCGAATTCGGCCGGCATGCAGTTCGACGGCGATCCGGTCTCGCTCGAGCCCAGCGTGCATCTCGACCAGCTCTCGCGGTATCTCAACCACCTCGCGGAGCTGCGGCGGGTCAACGAGGGGGACGATTCGGCGGACTCTCCTGGCTATTCGCTGAACCTCGTGCGAATTCCGGTGTCGGTCATCCCCGGGGCTTGCACGCGCAAGGGGTACGGCGCCGAGATCACGGTGATCGCCGAACCCTGCCTCGGCGCAGACCTGCTGCCGGCCACCTTCCGCAGCCTCGTGATCAACGACCTGATCGACATGATCGCCCCCGCGCTGACCTGGGCGGTCAACGACCGCGACTGCCTGCAGTGGGCCGACACGATCGTGACCGGCGACACAGCGGCCCTCGCGGTCCCTCGGACCGCTTCCGCGGCGGTGCTTCCGGAGCCGGGCACCCCGTCGCCCGTGATGCTCGCCTCGGGAGCCCGAGCGTTCGACACGCTCTCCCTGGAAGCCCGGGCGCGGGATCGCCAGGGGTTGAATCCCGTGGATCCGACTCCCCGGCAGGGCGTGATGGCGGCCATGCAGTCGCTGCGGGCCAAGCTGCCCACGGCCGCGCCGTCGTCGGCTCCGGGCCTCAAGACCCGTCGCTCGCGGATGCCGATTCCATTCTCACAGCTGGTCGACGTGGCCGGCATCGGGCAGATCGCGATCCTGATCCGCGACACGCACGCGGCGCTCGCCAACCTTCCCGAGAACCGTCCGTGCATCGGCTACATGCAGGTCCGCGGCCACCTCCACGACGAGCTCGACGCGGCCTACGACTTTCTCTCCCTCGACGTGCACGAGCACGTCTGGCGGGAGCTCCCCGGCTGGAACCTGGCCTCCCTCGTCCGCGGCCGACAGTCCCGGGAACTCGCCGCCGCCCGCTGCCGGTTCTTCGACTCCATGGGCACCGGCGCGTCCGACGGCATCGAGCTTCCTCTGGCCGAGCCGGCCGGCATCTGCTGCGAGCCCGATCAGCCCGCCGCGGCCATCTGCCGCACCACCACGGCGGTGCTCGCGTGGGCGATCCTCGTGGAGTCGGCGCTGCTCGACGGCCGGCTCGCGGCGGACACCCGCGAGGCGGCCACGTCCCGCGGCCAGGCCGCGCCTCTCGGCGGCTGCGCGGGCCCCTTCTTCGGCCCCGACCCGCCCCCGGAAGCCCGCGTCGCCTTCGCCGACTATGTCCGCGTCCGCTGGCCGCTGCGCGTGTTCGCCCTCGACCCGGTGAGCGAGGAGCAGAACGTCGACGACTCCTACGCCCGCCGCCGCGAACTCCAGATCGCGATGGCGATGGCCTCGGCGAGCGGCCCGCTCAACGCCCAGGCCATGCAGCGCTACACGCGGCGGCTGGAACTCGACATGGCGACCATCCAGCTCAACAAGACCGCCGTCGGCTTCTCGCACGGCGCCGACACGTTCGGCTGGCGGTTCTACCCCCGGGTGCAGACGCCGCCCACGCGGGGCGGCCTGGCCGCGTTCGGCGAGACGGTCTGCGGGCCGTCCTCCGACGCCGACCTCGCCCAGCGGCAGCTGGAGCCGGGGCAGCGGGAGTGCGTGGCGATCATCGTGATGCCGGCCTTCGTGCCGTGGGTCAACCTCGACGTCCGCACCACCTGGTTCTCGCTCACGCACCCCAAGGACACCGACCCGGGCATGAGAGAGTCGCTGCGGCTCTCGCGGGCGATCCAAGCAGTGCAGGCCACGGGCCAGGCCTGCAGCCGTTGCCCGGGCCATGCCGCCGGCGCGGACGTGGCTCACCTCCTCCGTCGGGCCGACGCCCTCTCGCGCCGGCTGCCGCTGCAGTCGCTGCAGGCCCAGATTCCGCGCGAGAACACGGCCGGCGGGTTCGAGCTGTTCAACGCGGGCATCACCGACCTCGCCCCCGAGCTGCTCGGCTGGTACGGGGCCCCGGGCGTCGATCCCGCCACGACCACGGCGCTGTTCTTGATCGGCAAGGGCTTCAGCATCCACGAAACGCGCGTGATCGCCGGGGGCAAACCGGCGCGGTTCCAGCTGCTCTCGCGGGAGATCCTCCAGGTGGAGATCCCCGCCGGCGCCGCCACGGTGGACGCGCCGGGCTGCACGACGGCCGCGGCCGCACCGCGCTTCTCCGGCCCTGCGGCAGCCGGCGTGGGCCTCGCCAGCCACGAGACGGTCGAGACCCTGCCCGAACCGGCGACTCCGGCCACCGGCCCCTGCACCGCCGGCGGCCCGGCCGACCCGGCGGCCTGCGGCATCGACTGCAACCGCCGCGAGGTGGTCGAGGTGCATCTCGCCACGCCCTACGGGGTGACCAGCCACCTGCTCGTGCCGGTGGTCCGACGGAACGAGCCGGGGGGCGGGCCGGCGTTCTCGCAGGCCTGCACGCTCGGCCTGTCGTTCACCGTCACCAAGTCGACGGCCACCCGGGCCGAGGCGGCGCGAATGGACGAGTTCTTCTCGTCGAGTTGCGACGCGCTCGAGATCAGGGTGCCCGAGTCGTTCATCCCGCCGGCGAAGTCGACCCTCCGGCTGCTCGTCCGCAATGCCGGCAGCGACGAGACGGCCGCCACGTTCTCGTTCGACGATCCGCCGTTCGACGCGCGGCGGTCACGCTACGTGATCGCCGGGGGCGACCTGAGGAACTTCGTGGGCGATACGTCGCGTCCGGCCACCGACAAGACGCTCCGCGGCGCGGTGAAGCCATATCTCGACACGCTGCTGCTGCGGGGCCAACTCGCCGACGACGGCGACGACGTGACGCTCCTGGCGACGGCCACGCTGGCATCGGGCGACCACGACGTGCCGGTCGGGGGCGAGATCACGGTGCGCGCGGTCCGCCGCGGCCGGACCACCGTCGAGCCCGCCCCGGCGGACGTCGCTCCGTAGATCCGGGTCACACGTGAGGCTCGCGCGGCGCGGGCTCGGGGGCTGCCCCTCGTGGCGCGGGTTTTCAACCCGCGGCGCACCCCCGCAAACCCCGCATCGGAAGCCCCAATCGCGTGAGCGATGGGGACTGAGCCTCACGTGGCGCGGGTTTTCAACCCGCGGCGCAGCCCCGCAAACCCCGCATCGGAAGCCCCGATCTCCGAGCCATGCCCGCTGGCCGCATGCCCGCATCGCTCACGCGATTGCGGCTTCCGGAGGAGAGACGAACGTCCGGCGACGAGGCACGGGCAGCCGCGCGCTGCAGCCTCGTTGCTACGGATCATGGAACCCGGAAGCGGTGCTGAAGTGACGCGCGAGGATCACGCGGAGTCCGTATCAGGCAGGGTGTCAGGCCGCGCGGAAAACCCACGCGACCCGGCTCGGGCGCGGGTTGACCCCGCGTGCTTTGACAGCATCCGTGCGCGTTGTCACCATGGCGCCAGGTGGACATGGACCTGAGAAAGTGCACCAGCGTGCCCTCGCGAGGCTCACTGCCGACGGCCATCCCTCTGGTGGCGGCGTGTCTCCTCACCCTCCCCAGCCCGGCCAGCCCTCCGGTGGCGCCGACCGAGCCGCTCACGGCTGCGGAGGAGCGGGAGAAGTTTCGCCTGCCCGCAGGCTACGAAATCCAGCTGGTGGCCGCCGAGCCCGAGATCCAGAAGCCGATGAATCTCGCCTTCGACGCCCGCGGGCGGCTCTGGGTGACGCACTCCGTGGAGTATCCCTTCGCCCCGCCTCCCGACGCGGCCCCCCGCGACGGGCTCACCGTGCTCTCCGATTTCGGCCCCGACGGCAGGGCGCGGAAGGCCCACCGATTCGCCGGCGATCTCTCCATTCCCATCGGCGTCCTACCCCTCGCGGACGGCGGCGACGGCACCACGGCCGCGATCGTCTGGTCGCTCCCCCACATCTGGAAGCTCACCGACACCGATGGCGACCTGGTGAGCGACACCCGCGAAGTCCTGTACGGGCCGTTCGACTTCGTCGACACCCACGGCGACCAGAACTCCTTCCGCATGGGTCTCGACGGCTGGATCTATGCCTGCCACGGCTTCCGCAACGACTCCAAGGTGCGGCTCCGCGGTGCTGGCCCGGTGGTGCTCGAGATGCAGTCGGGAAACACCTACCGCTTCAAGCCCGACGGGTCGGCGATCGAGTTGGTTTCGCGGGGCCAGGTGAATCCCTTCGGCATGGCCTTCGACGCGCTCGGCAACCAGTTCACCGCGGACTGCCATTCCAGACCGCTCTCGCTCGTGCTTCGCGGGGCATGCTACGAGAGTTTCGGCAAGCCTCACGACGGCCTCGGCTTCGGGCCGTCCGTCACCGGCCACGACCACGGGTCGACCGGCATCGCCGGGGTGATCATCGGCGAGAGCGACGCCCTCGCCAGCGGTGACCGCGGCAGCGCGTTCGTCGGCAACGTGATCACCAACACGGTCCACCGCGACCGCCTCGCCTGGCGCGGCAGCTCTCCGTGGGTCGACGCGCCGGAGGACTTCGTGACCTGCGACGACTGGTGGTTCCGCCCCGTGGACCTGCAGATCGGCCCCGACGGGGCGGTCTACATCGCCGACTTCTACAACTGCATCATCGGCCACTACGAGGTCGACCTGCATCATCCGCGGCGGGACCGCGAGCGCGGCCGGATCTGGCGGGTGATGACGACCGCGAAGGCGACCGGCACGCCCCCCGATCTCTCCGGCCTGCCGGTGGCCGGACTGGTCGAGCGGCTGGGAGCCCCCACCGGCACGCTCCGCCGCCTGGCCTTCGAGACGCTGCTCGCCCGCGCATCGCAGGACGAAGCGGTGGCCCAGGCGCTCGACGGGGCGATGCGGGCGATGCCGAGCGGGACGGGCGAGACGATCGCCGCGGGACCGATTCCGACCGATGCGGCGGCCCACCGCCGGGCGCTGGCGCTGCGTGGCCTCGACCGGCTGGGCCGCTGCGACGCCGCCTGTCTCGCGACGGCCGCGGCGGATCCCGCCGTGATCGTGCGGGTCCATGCGGCCCACCTGCTCGCAGAGCGGGCATCGTGGGGGGCCGCGGACCGCGACCTCGTCCATCGGCTGCTCGCCGACGGCGATCCGTTCGTCCGCCGGGCGGCCGCCGCCGCGGCCGGCCGCCACCCAGACGTCGCCAGCGTGCCGCTGCTGGCGCGGGCGTGGGACGCGGCCGAGACGGCCGACGTGCAGCTCATCCACGCCCTGCGGATCGCTCTCCGCGACACCCTCCGCGGCATCGATCCTGCGGCGCTGGCGACACTCGATCCCGGATCCGGCGCGGAGGCAACCTCCATCTGGGGCCGCGTCGCCGACGTCGCGGCCGTGACCGGCAGCGCGGACACCGCGTGGTTCGCCCTGACCGCGGCGCGGCGGCACGATCTCGGACCGGAGGTCACGGCCCGGGCGTTGGCCGGCGTCGCGGAGCGATGCGGCATCGAGCGGGTCGACGAGGCGGTGGCCTTCGCCCGCGGGAGCGGTCCGGCCGATCGTCCGTTTTGCGCTCTCGTCGAGGGCTGGCAGCGGCGCGGCAAGTCGCTCGAACGCGGCACCGCGCTGGGCCAGTGGGCGGAGGCGCTCGCCGGCGAAACGCTTGCGGCTGCCGCGGCACACGGCCCCGCCGGGGATCCGCAGCCGCTGCTGGTGTCGCTCGCCGCCGCGCGGCAACTCGGGCTCACGGGGCTCGCCGACCCGGTGGCGACGATCCTCGCCGACGGTCGATCGTCCGACGAGGCGCGGATCGCGGCGGTCGAGACGCTGCTCGCACTCGACGAGCCACGAGGCACCGCGGCCGCCGGAGGCTTGGTCGCCGACGGCCGGCTGGCCACGGGCTTGCGCAAGGGCGTGGCCGAACGGCTCGGCAGCGTGCGGAGCCCGGCAGCGGCCGCGGCGCTGGTGCAGGCGCTGGCGACGGCGCCCGAGCCACTCGAGCAGCCGGTCGCGCTGGCCGCGGCCGCCACGCCGGAGGGTGCGGCGCTGCTCGTCGATGCCATCACCGCCGGCAAGGCCTCGGCCCGCATCCTGCAGCAGCCCGCCGTGGTGGAGCGACTCGAGGCCGTCGGGGTCGAGAACCTGCGACCGCGACTGGCGGAGCTGACCGACGGCCTGCCGCCGGCCGACGAGGCGCTCCGGCGGCTGATCGACACCGTGGCTGCCCGGCACGCGGCCGGCCCGGTCGATCCGGCCACCGGCGCGGCGGTGTTCGGCCGCGCCTGTGCCGCCTGCCACGCCCGAGGCGGGGTCGGGGCCAGGATCGGGCCACAGCTCGATGGGATCGGTCAGCGGGGCCGCGATCGGTTGCTCGAAGACCTGCTCGATCCGAGCCGCCATGTCGACGATGCCTTTCGGACCACCATCCTGCAGCTGACAGATGGCCGCGTCGTGACGGGGCTGCGGCTCCGCGACGAGGGCGGCGACGTCGTCCTGGCCGACGCCCTCGGCAAGGAACTGCGGATCGCGGCCGCGGACATCGCCGCAACGCGGGTCTCCCGGCTCTCTCCGATGCCGAACAACGTGCGGGAGTTGGTCGGCGAGGAGAACCTGCCCCACCTGCTCGCCTACCTGCTCGAGTCGGCTGCGGCGGCACCCTGACGGCCATCGGGATTTTTCTGCCGTTGCGGCGGAGTCAGCGAGGCACCGGGAACGAGCGTGGGCTTGACCTCGATGGTGACCGCGGCGCCGTCGAACTCGCCCGTGATCCGCCGCGTCAACTGCCGCACCGCGAGCCTGCCGATCTGTCGCAG
>VGYR01000157.1 GCA_016872925.1 Planctomycetota bacterium | reverse complement strand
TCACGCGGCGACGCACCCGCTCGGTGAGTGCAGCCAGATCGGCCGGCGTGATCGGTCGGGCCGGCAGGAACGTCGGCGGGGCGTCGCACCCTGCTGCGGCAGCAGCCGGCCCGAAGACGCCGTCTGTCACGCAGGCGTGCAGGTGGACATGATGGTTGAGCGCCGAGCCGAAGCGATGCAAAAAGGAGATGCCGCCGAGTCGCGGGCGGGCGGCTCTCGGTATGTCCGCATCAGGTGTCCCGCCTGACGCCGCGAGCAGCAGCCGCTCGATCTCGGCAAGAAAAATCTTCGTGACGGCGGCGACGGCTCGGGGTCGGTCGGCGAGGATGCCCCGCAGTTGCTTCGGCACGGAGACAACCCACTGCCGTACCGGTACCGGCGGGATGACGTGATCGGTGAGATGCGCCGCCGTCTGTGCCATGAAAAGGGCCGCTTGGGGCGCGGCCCAAGCCACATGTCCCAGTTGAGATCCGTCGGCGGCGGGCTCGGCCGAGCCCTGCCGATGCCCGCAGGATACATGTTGCTGATGCGATATGCCTGGCTGACGGTGACCTTTCCCAGTTTCCCCTGGGCGATCATCACGGCCAGTTCTGCAAGCGACTTCGAAGAGCGGCGGTGCGTGCCCACCTGGACGACGCGATCGTTGCGTCGGGCGGCCTCGACCATGCGTCGTCCCTCGTGCACGGTGATCGACCGCGGCTTTTCCACAAAGACGTCCTTGCCGAAATTGCACGCGGCGATGGTCTAAATGGCGTGCCAGTGGTCGGGCGTTGCGATGACCACGGCGTCGAGGTCACTGCGGTCGATGACCCGTCGGCAATCGCCGTACGTCTCCAGCGAATTACCGATTTGCTCCCTGGCCCGCGCCAGATAGGGCTGATAGACGTCGGCAGCGGCGACGATCTCGGCGTCGGGCTGCCGCTGGAAGAGGCCAGACAACTGCGAGCCGCGCTTGCCGACGCCGATCAGTCCGATCCGTATTCGGTCATTGGCCCCGCGGATCCTGGCGGCGGCCGTTGCTGACAGTCCGAGTACCGCGCTTGCGGCCGCAGTGGCGGTGAATGTGCGTCGATCGATTTTCTGCACGATTGTGCTCCTCACAGGAATGCGGCTCAGCGGGAAAACTCGACGACGGGCGCCGGCAGCACACGGCCAATCTCCTGCACGCGATAACCGAATCCCGGTCCGCCCAGCGTCGACAGGTCAACTTCTCCCTCGCGTCGCCTGAAGAGTCCGGGATGCACGCGAGCCTCCGGCAGGGAAGCGTCTGGATAATACTGCATGCTGTTGGTTTCCACCCCGCGGAGCGTCCCGGCATGTGCGGCGAGCCGGACATGCGGAATCTGCGCGAGCATGGGGTTTGTCAAATCCTGGACCATCAGCGGCATGCCATGCGCTTTGGCCCAGCAGAGGCTCAGCAGCGCGCCGCTCTGTGTCTTGCACGTCTTCAGCGCCACGCCCGACCAGCCCAGCGACCGCCCCAGCCGCACGAACCGCCAGTCGTGGGCGCTTTCGTCGAGCAGCAAGGGCTTGCGGCGGGCCACCTCACGTACATCCAACGGGTGCGCCTGGAGGTCGTAAGGGAACGGCTGCTCTACATACAGCAGCATGTCGTGAATCGCCGGCTCGTCGCGCTGGAGTCGATCGAGGACGTCGGTCACGTAAACGGGCTCGGTAACGGTGCAATTGAAGTCGGCACTCAGAAAGGATCCAGGTGTGTCACGCGCGATTCGGCCGACGCGCACCAGCCGATTGTAGTCCCAATCCGGGTCCGTGCCGCGCAGTTTTACCTTCAGACACCGCAGGCCATCCCGCGTGATCCAGTCGCGAAGCAGGACGGGGTACTCATCCTGCGGTTCATCGCCTTGCAAATCGGAAGCCTCCAGGGGGTCCAGGCCGCCCACCAGGTGCCAGGCCGCCAGCCGCTCGGCAGGATCCGGCACCAGGAAATCTTCAACATAGCGGCCTTTGAAGCAGACCTTGTCCCTGCTCTCCTCCGACGGCGTCAAGTACGCGGCCAGATCGTGGGACATGAAGCGGGCGTTGTAGGTCTGGTAGACGTCGCACGCGTGCAGCGTGCCATAGGCGTCGTGCAGTGCGATGTCAAAAGCGCTCAGGCAGAGCAGCGCCGCGAGGTACGGCAGCGGTTCGTTGACCTCCGGCGGTTGGAAGCCGTCGCAGAGCGACGGAAGGATGTCGCGCTGAAACGCCTGGGTCAGTTCCAGAGGATGACCAAACAACTCAAAACTCGATAGCTTTTCAGCCACCGCCGCACAGAACATCTTCAGCGCGGCCTCCCGCGCGCCATAGGGCGCCGCCGAAGGCCAGACCCATTGCGCCGAGAGGGGCGTTTCACCCCAGCCGCTTGCCTGCCGCCCCCGCGCGTCTCGAACGGTAACCTGGGTTCGAGCGCACGTCACGCGGTCCATCGTCTCTGCCCCGAACTTCAGCGGCACCCGCATGGTGATGGGGAGAAAATACAATGCCGCCGCGTCGACACGAACGTCGTGGGGATTGGTCGTCATGGCGCTGGCTTGGGCAGCTCGCGGGGGACGTCCAGCCCGGCCGTCCAGTACACGGCATTGAACAACATGCGCTGAAAGTCCTGGTCTTCAAATTCCTTGGGATGCCCCAGCGATGTGTAGAAAACCCGGCCGCCGGCGGGGCTGACGTTGGTCCAGGCCACCGGCTCCTGCGGCTGCCGACTGCCGACACGTCCCATCAGCAGAACCTGCGATTGCTTCGCCAGCGGCGCCATCTTGTAGAGCCACGACGGGGTCGAGCGCTCGCTGGTGGCGACGCCATGGAGAATCGGATGCGACGGGCGATCCTGGGGGACCCAGATATACGTCGTCTTCTCAGGCGTCTCGCCGTGATTGCCGTGGTGCCCCTGATAATGACCACCGAGCACTTCCCGATCGAAATCGGGCCACTGTTCGTGTCCCGGCGGGGCCGTGCCGTCGCGGCTGGCCAATCCGTGGCTGGAAGTGCGAATCGCCACCAGCGGCTTGCCGGCGGCCACATATCGCCGCATGCGCTCGAGCTGCTGCTTGGGCAGCGTCCGCCGCCAGAGGCTCATCAGTACCACGTCGGCCTGGTCCAACGTGCTGAGGCCGCTGAGCGATTGGGCGCCATGTTTCTCCCATACCGCGCGCTCGGTCTGAAAGTCGTGCCCCAGATACCGCGCAGCAAATTCAGGAACGGTGTGCGTGGTGCGATACTCGTCGTCGGCCAGAATCAACACGAGCCGCTTGCGCTGGTCGGCCTGGAAGCGAAAGGGATTGCCGCCGACAAGCTGGTCCGAAGTAATCGTCGGGCACCAGTACTTCTCGATGTGCTCGACGACCAGGTCCGTGCCGGTGAAATGGCTGACGTAGGGGGCTCGCGACGGGTTGTACATCGTATCGGTCAGGTCGCGGACCAGCACGACTGCTTGCCCCTGCCGCACCATCTGCCGGATGCTAAAGGGCCGCCCCAGCACGCACATGTTCGTATGCACGCCCATCACGATGACGTTGGTGATGCCACGCTGTTTCATCAGGTAAAAGGCCTGAAAGTCGTCGGTGATCGCATCGCCCTCCTTGATTTCGATGGTCGCAATCTGGCGCGTCCAGGGGTTGCCCGGATCGCGCCCCATGGCCTTCAGTTCGGCGCTGAACTTCTGCTGTTCTGCCGGTGACGAGTCGCAGCCGCCATCGGAATCGTCGATGGGAAGTTCGGATTCGCGCTGATTGTCCAGGCTGCACCAGCCTTGCGGCAGAACGTTGGTTTTCACTTGCGGTGCGCTTTGAGCCAATTTTCGCCCGGGATGATCCTGATAGAACTTCATTGTGTTGCTGGGGCAGTGGATGATAAGCACACCCTGCTGCCGTAGACGACCGACCACGTCGTTCATCCGCAGCGCCATTTCGGCGACGCGCGACGCTGCGTTCCTGCAGTGGTGCTGGTCCCACATGTCGCAGATCACCACGGCCGTCCTGGCTGGCTCCCATTCGGCCGATTGCTCCACGATCCGGTACAGGCCCGCATCCCCCTCAACGGCGGCGCGCGATCGCAGGACAAGCTTCAGCGCAGGTGACTCGTCGGCCCGGCCCGCGCTGCAGGTGGCGACCAGCGCCAGCCCGATCGGCAGCAGGTTTCGTAACCAACGTATTTTCATGGATGGACGATGGAATTGGTTGCAATTCAGGGTCATGCCACTCGTTGCTGCGAGCTCGCATGCGGATTAATCAACGCAGCCGCTGGCCGCAAAACGTTTTCATTTCAACAGGAGCAAACGGAGGCAACAGAGTGGAAGGATTTCTGCGGACTCTGTTTACCTTGCGGATTCACTCCAGATTGGCGCCGGGTAGGATTAACCTGGATATACCCTCGGTCAATTTCGGAACATGGAAGTTGATGATCAATCCCAAGGGTATATCAAGCAGTTGCATGTAGCTGAGCGATTGAGCTTTATGGATCGGAAGGGCTCAATCAGCAAGTCAAAGCGGAGTGGTTCCTCGCGTTGAAATTGGTTGTACCGAACGATGACCTTGTCCTGCTTCTTCACATGATGGCCTCGCAGTTGAAGTTCCATCGTCAGGCACCATTCGTAGATCGACTCCAGCAATCCGGGGCCTTTGTCCTTATGGACTTCAATTGCGGCACCGATCACGTCATGGGTTAGTTCAGAAGCTCTCGTGAACAGCGGATGTATGACCGATCCTTTCGAAACAGAGCAGAATTTCAACAGCAGGAAGCAGAGGCAACAGAGTGTAGAGATGGTGTGATTCCACCTCTGTTGTCTCCGTTACCTCCTGTTCCATCAATCCCCGGTACGTGTTCGTGCCGGCCTTTCATCTACCTGAAGTACCCCCCCGACTTTTCTATACGTTTTCCGCAATGACGTACGGCGCCCGGTACTCCGGTTTCATCAGCTTCGCGGCTTGCTCATTATTCGTGATCTGCTCGGTTTGCGGATCGACCTGGAGGAACTGGTTGCCCACGCGGTAGCTGAGATTCGCCAGGTGGCACATGGCGGCGGTGCGATGGCCGATCTGGACGTCGGCGTTGGGGAGTTTGCGGCTGCGGACGCAGTCCACGAAGTTCGCCTGATGTTCCTTGTCGGGGAACCGCCCGTGCTGCTGGGCCACGACGACGGGCTGGCGGTCCTTCATCCGGCCAAAGACCTGGAAGCCGCAGCCGTGCCGCCCCAACACCATCACGGCCTCGCTGCCGAAGATCTCGATCCGGTCCGCGTCCTGCGGCCAGTGTGGAAAAATGTCGGAATTGCGCACGACCATGTCCGCCTTGATCATGTAGGGCGTGTAGAGCGTCTGGTTGAACGTCATGATCAGATTGTCGAACTCGAAGGTGGCGGCCAGCGTGTCGGGCATTTGGGAATCGCTCCCCCGGCGAGCCAGACCCTGCGCGTAGACGCTGCGCGGCAGCGCGTCGATCCCCAGCGCCATGCAGGCCAGGTCGATCTGGTGCACCGTGTCGTTGGTCACATCGCCGCCGGCATAGTCCCAGAAATCGTGCCAGTTCGTCCAGCGCGAGGCATTGAAGGGGCGGGCCGGGGCCGGTCCCTGCCACTTGTCCCAGTCGAGATAATCCGGCTGCGGCCCGTCGGAACTCATCTTCACGGTGCCGAGGTATTTCTGGTTGTAGACCCGCACCAGGTGGATTTCGCCGAGCTTGCCGCTGTGAAGGTAGTCCCGCGCCGCCAGGTTGTACGGTGCGCTGCGGTTCTGTGTCCCCACCTGGACGATCCGCTTGTACTTCCGCGCTGCTTCGACCAGCTTGCGGCCTTCCCAGACGTTGTTGGTCACGGGTTTTTCGACATACACGTCCTTGCCGGCCTGGCAGGCATAGATCGCGGCGGGCGTGTGCCAATGGTCGGGCGTGGAGATGATCACCGCGTCAAGCGACCTGTCCGCCAGCAGGTCGTGCATGTCGAGATAGGTCTTGGGGTCGGTGCGGGTGAGCGTTCGGATGTGCTGGCGCCCGGCCTCAAGTTGGCGTTGGTTCACGTCGCAGACCGCAACGAGTTCACAGTCGTTGCGTGCTGCGAAACCTGCGACATGAGCGGCTGCCCGGCCCCCGTAGCCGATGAAGGCGAGGCGAATGCGGTCGTGGGGAGCAACGACGCTCGCGTCGGTGTCTGCCAGGGCCGAGGCCCCGGCCAGCAAGGCCGCGCTGCCCATGGTGGAACGTTGAAGAAACTCTCGCCGGGGAAGGTAGGACATGGCTGAAACACCCCGCAATCCGCAGCGGCCGAAACTGGACGGCGTCGCCGACGATGATCGACAACTGGTCGCTGAAAGCCCGCTGGCACTCAGATTAATGTATCATGTCGAACCGGCGTCGGGTAATTGTTGAAGCCGCGCCTCGCACCGTCCGTACCTGCCCCAGTTTATCCTTCTCGGCTGACCCGTGGGCCATTACGTTCTTGACCCGCGGAGCCAGGTGTCATGTCACGAGCCGATGAGTCCACCACGATCAGTCGTGGCGCCTGGATCGCGCTGGTCGCCGCGCTGCTGGGGTGGATGTTCGACGGATTGGAAATGGGATTGTTTCCGATGCTTGCTCGGCCGGCGCTGAACGATCTGCTGGGCCCTTCCGGAAAACAGGACGTTGGTCTTTGGATGGGGATCATGTTTGCCGTGTTTCTCGTTGGCGCCGCGACGGGCGGAGTCGTCTTCGGCTGGCTGGGGGATCGCATCGGCCGGGTGAGGGCCATGACGCTCAGCGTGCTGACGTACTCGGTGTTCATGGGTTTGTGCGGCGTTTCCAGTTCAGTACACCAGATGTTCGTCTTTCGTTTTGTCTCTGCGCTGGGCATGGGAGGCGAATGGTCGCTGGGCGTCGCGCTGGTGATGGAGATCTGGCCCAACCGGACTCGCGGCGTGATGGCGGGGCTGATTGGCGCCGCGGCCAACGTCGGCTTTCTGGTGATTGGAGTTGTCGGGCTGGGGCTGAGCCAGGTGATCGGCTCGCTGCAGGCAGGGCTCATCGACCTCGGCCTGTCGCAGGCGTGGGTCAGCTATCTTGTGGCGGATACCTCGGGCGGGCCGACGGGATGGCGGTTGCTGTTGCTGTTCGGGGCGGCGCCGGCGCTGCTCACGTTCTTCATTCGGCTGGTGGTCCCGGAATCGCAGCGTTGGCTGAAAGCCAAAGCGGAAGCGGCCACGTCGCACTGGGCAGGGAGCGACATGTTGGCGATCGTGGTCGGCGGCACCGGACCGCTGGGCATCATCTATCTCTGGTCACAAGACTTCTCCGTGGCCCAGCGCATTTCAGGAACCCTGATAGCGCTGGCCGTGGCGGTGGTGGGTTATACGTTTCCCGTCCTGCGCTATCTGCAACGGTCGCAGGCCGCCGCGGTCAGTCTGCCGCACAGCCACTGGTCCGCCACGATCAGTCGGATGCTGTTAGGCGCGTGTCTCAGCGGCGTACCGCTGATCGGCACCTGGGCGTCCATCCAGAATGCCCCCTCCTGGGCCGACCAGCTTGTCGAAAGGTCGTACCACGGCGCGCCGCCGGAGACGACCGCCGCCGCACGATCCGCCGCCCGCTCGTGGACGCAGATCGCCTACGCGTTGGGGGCGATTGCGGGGACGATCGTGGCGGCTTTGATGGGAGACCGACTGGGCCGGCGGCTGACCTACGCCCTGCTGTGCATCGGCTCGCTGGTCTCTTTGCTGGCCTTTTTTCAGCTCAACACCACATACGGCACGTCGTTTCTTGCCGGAGTATTTGTCGCTGGCGGGCTGACGGCCTCGTTCTATGGATGGCTGCCCCTCTATCTTCCTGAATTGTTTCCCACTTCGGTGCGGGCGACCTGCCAGGGCTTCAGCTACAACTTTGGCCGCATCCTGGCGGCGATCGGCGCATTGCAGACGGGCTATCTGATGAAGGATGTTTTTCACGAAGACTATGCCCGCGCCTGTTCGCTCATGAGCCTGGCCTATGTGGCGGGACTCGCCGTGATCTGGTTTGCGCCGGAGACGCGCGGCCAGCCGCTGCCGGACTGACCGGGCTGTGGCGAACGAGGCCGGCACTGGATCGCGTGCACCGGGCAAGCGTTTCCCAAAGTGCAATCTGCGCCCGCAAGGCACCGCCGCGGAGTTGCTTGCCGGGAGTAAACGCAAAGCAGGTGGTATAATCGGTCCTCCTTCCCTGAAGTACTTCCAACCGACGACGTTGGTCATGACTGCCCGCCTGTCACCAATGCACAGCCTGTGGCTCTGGTTCGCGGCAGTACTTTGTGGAGGAGCGATGTCTGCAGCCGCTGCGGAGCCGGCTTACTCAAATCATCGCACCGAAGCGGAAGGACTCGCGCAGCTCGATCGGCTGCGCGCCGCGCATCCCGATCTGGCGGCTTGGGATCGCGTCGCGGCACAGGTGCGGCGGGGGATACTGCACGGAGCGGGCCTGGATCACCTGCCACAGCGGTCGCCGCTCGATCCCATCGTCCATTCGCGCCGCGCGCACGATGGTTACACCGTCGAAAACGTGGCGCTCGAGACGCTGCCGGGATTTTTCGCTACCGGCAATATCTATCGTCCGCGAAACAGCCAAGGACCCTGCCCCGCCGTCCTCTGTCCCCATGGACATATCCACGACGATGCCGGCAAACTCTGGGGCCGCATCCATCCGGATACGCAAAAGCGCTGCGCCGTGCTGGCCCGCATGGGGGCCGTCGTGTTTTCCATCGACATGGTCGGTGCCGTGGACTGTACACAGACGGAACATGGCGACCCGCGGGCCTTCACGTTGCAGTTGTGGAACAATATGCGGGCCATCGACTACCTGACTTCATTGCCCGAAGTCGATCGGAAACGGATCGGCGTGACGGGATCGTCTGGCGGTGGCTCTCAGACCGTTATGCTTACGGCGCTGGACGGTCGAGTGACGGTCAGTGTGCCGGTCGTGATGGTCAGCGCCCATTTCGACGGCGGCTGCACGTGCGAAAGCGGGCTGCCGGTCTTCAAGGGGCCGGACCACGAGACCAACCTGGCGCAAGTGGCGGCTCTGGCGGCGCCTCGCCCGCAGCTCTTGATTTCGTGCGGCGCCGACTGGACCAAGAACACGCCGCGGGTGGAACTTCCCTACATCCGCGAGATCTACGCCCTCTACGGCCAGCCGGCGAACATCGAGAACGTCCACCTGGCTGCGGAAGGACATGACTACGGACCCTCGAAGCGGCAGGCGGCCTACCCGTTCCTGGCCCGCACGCTGGGGCTGAAACGGGACGCGGTCCCTTTGACGGCCGACGGACTGGTGGACGAGTCGTTTGTCACCGTCGAGCCGGCTGCGGTGATGCGAGTTTTCGACGCAGAGCATCCCCGGCCGAGCCGTGGAGGATAGCCCAGTCAATGGCACTTCCGCAACGGTCTTCCGGCTGACGGACTGCCCTTGAGCAGCGAGATTGGGCGTGTCGGCCGTCCGGTGGTGGTTCGCCAAAACGCCGCTTATCCCCCTGCGGTGGCGTTTTTCGCGCGTCGGCGCAGACCGCGTCCCAGTGTGCCGTTTCCGGGGCTTCGACGCCTCGTGGCCGACGTCAGTCAGAGGCTGTGGATGTTGATCACGGGCAGCTCGTCGGGCGACTCTTGAAAGATTGCCCGATCGTCATGGATCTGCACGAGCTCGCCCCAGTCGGTGGGCGGGCCTCAAGCGGGTGACACCGGTGGTGGCTCGAGCGGTTCGCCAAGACGCGTGAGGATTTTCCGGATCGGTCCCGGCTCGGTGATGAATGCGATCAGCCGGACATCACCGCCACAACTGGGGCACTGTAGTGGAAACTCCTCCCGCACCCGGGCCATGAGTTTCGCCCATGCAATCCGCGAGGTGTCGTGCGAGCTGGGCTTTTGAGGGGCGTCAGAGCAGCCTCCCGTGGCGTGACCGTCGCCCCCATGCCCGCTGGTCGCGGCCTCGCCCCGCGTGCCGACGTTGCCGATGGCCAGCGCCGTGACGGCCCGCCTGAGCTTGTGGTTCGGCCCGAAGACTCCGTGATATCGATGCCGATGC
>VGYR01000156.1 GCA_016872925.1 Planctomycetota bacterium | reverse complement strand
AGACCGTCGAGCGGACAGCGCCGATGGCGATGCTGATCTACAGCCTCGTCATCATCTGGTTCGCCCGCGAGGGTCATCGCCACTGGCAGCCCGCTGATCACTCGTGGTATGCGAAGAAGCGGGATCCATCGTTCGCCGACATGCACGCCGAACTGAAACGACGGAGCGTCCGCGGCTGCATTTTTTCACTGCCACTCGACACGATGGGGCCGTGGAAACTCTTCCGCATCCTGGAAAACGCGGTCGGCTTGGCGGCGTAAACTGCAAAAGCCGAGGTTACAACTCATCAATGAACGCCGGATTCTCCGGTCTCTTAAAACCCTCAAGTCCGACGACCCTCTGGCGAGCGTCGCCCTCGATCTCGGTTTTTCGTCCCAAAGTCATTTCACGAGGCTTTTCAGCGACCTGACGGGGATGACGCCAGCGAAGTACCGCAAGCAGGTGCGACGAGTCGAGGGGTGAGGCGGCCCCGAGCCCGCGCCACGTGTGACCCAGTCCCCATCGCTCACGCGATTGGGGCTTCCGGTGCGGGGTCTGCGGGGGTGCGCCGCGGATTACGTGTGACCCGTATGAGGCATCCTATCTTTGAGCCACCGGGCACGATGCCACTCGTCAAGCCCTTCCGTCTGCCTCCGACCGCAGCCTCGACTCCTCGCCGGCGACGGTCTCGATCCTCCGAGGGTCGCTCATCCGGCCCGCCCCCACCTCCTCGACCACGTCACTGATCGCGGCGGCGAGGTAGGCCTCCAGGTCCAGGTCCGCCGGTGAGATCCGGGTCAGGGCGATCGGCCGACGGGACCAGCCGGCCAGGTCGACCACCCACAGCGGGTATGGCACTGACGCCGCCAGCAGCGTCACCAGGCGGCGGTGGCGGTAGGTCTCGAGGGCGTTCCAACTGTTGTCGTCCAGCACGAGCGGCTGGTCCGACTTCCGGCACTTGATCTCGAAGCCGTAGCCGCTCGGATCGTGGTGGCAGTCGGGTTGGCCGGCTCCACGGTTGTTGTGCAGCCTGAGAAATCTCGGGTGCCGCTCGAGGGCCGCCGCCACCAGCGACTGGAACCGCCGCCCCATGTCCTGCGGCGTGAGGGTCGCACACGTCGCCTCAAGAATCGCATTGGCCGCGTTGGAGAGGTAGAACACGATCAGGAGGCTCCGGTCGGTCGATGGTCGATGCTCTCGGGGGCCGAAAATCGCCCCCGCCACCCGGGCAGGCGAAGTTCGAGCGTCCGGCGCCCCGAGCCCGCCGCCGCTGCGACGAGCAGGCGGCGAAACGCGTCGTCGCACGTGGTCACGAAGATCTGCCGCGGCATCGCGGTCAGGTCGAGTCCGCCGAGGTATTCGGCGACCTTCCGCCGGTTCTCGACGTCGAGCCCATTGGTCGGCTCGTCGATCACCACCCAGCCCGGTTCGTGCTCCTGCCCTTCGGCCACGTAGCCCGCCACGGCGATGAAGGCGGCGAGGTTGACCAGCACCGTGAAGCCCTCGGACAGCCGCGAGTCCTTGCGGCGGCCGCCGATCACCACACCCCCGTCCTGCACGAGGCTATCGGCGGCGAGATCAACGCCGGCGAGCAGCGGATGACCGAGCGAATCAAGCAGCCCCCTGAACCGCCGCTGCACCTCGGCCTGGCCGAGGATCTCCGCCTCGGTGTTCGCCAGGCGCTGCAGGCGATCGCTCCGCAGCCCTTGGGCCGCCTGGATCCAGACGTCGAGCAGACGATTCCGCGCCGCGTCGTCGCGGTCGCGTTCCCAACTCGGCTCCCAGCGTCGCCCGTTGAACCCGTGACGGCAGACGAGGAGTTCGCGAAGCGGCACGAGTTGGTTGAAGATTCGCTCGGCTTCCGCGAGGCCCTGATTGGCGCCCCTGTCGAGGTCCTCGACCGCCCGGGCTGCGGTGGCGGCGGCCTCCCGCACCGCCGCGACTCGATCCGCCGCGGCCTTCAGCCGTGATCGCACGTCACCGCCGGCTTGCTCGCAAGCCGCGCCGGCGGCCGCCGCCGTGCCGAGCGATTCCGCGAGCGACCGGATGCGGGCATCCCACTCCGCCCGGGGCGTCGCTGCATCCACGAGCACACCACAGGCCCCCGACCACTGGCGGAGGGTCACCTCCACCATCTGGGTCCGCTCCGCGACGCCGCACAGTGCCGCGTCGATCTTCTCGGCAGCCAGTTCCCGCTCCCGTGCCTGCTCACGCAGCATCTTCACCTTGGCCCTGCGACCCTCGAGATCCGGAGCCGTCGTCGCGATCGCGGCCCGCAGCGCGGCGAGCAGTCCGTGGCGGTCGATCGGCGCCTCGCACACGGGACATGCCGTGGCTGTACCAGGATCCATGATGTCGAAAGCCTCCTGACGAAGGTGGGCGAGGGCATCGAGGCTGGCGATCACCCGCACCTCGTCGTCGGCCTGCTCGACGAGTTCCTTCGCGGCCGCACGGCAGTGGGAAGGCCACTCCGCGGCCGCGGGCCGGGCCGCCGCCGCGGGCACGACGGCGAGTCGGTCGGCGGCGGCGATCGCCGCCGCGAGCAGGCTTTCGGCCTGCTCCACCGCCGAGACGAGTGTGGCGTCGGGGCCACGCAGCGTTGCCAAAGACCGGTGGCAGGCCGCCGTCAGATCGCCGCTGCCGCGAGTCACGACCGGCGCAGGCCGCACGGCCTCCTCGGCGGCCCGCATCGCGAAGGCGTCGACCGTGGCCTGCTCCAGCCAGGCGCGGCCGGTGATCGCGGCGACCTGACGACCCAGCGCGTTGTAGGCGGCCAGCGAGAGCGGCACGTCCGGCCCGACGGCCGCCTGAGCCCGCTGCTCGGCATGCCGAAAGTCGTCACGGGCCTGCCGGATCTCCAGCGGGATCTCCCGGCTCGACTCCGGCCGCAGCGTGACGAGGCTGTGCTGCCCGCGGGGGGCGAGGAGCTTTTCGAGGATCCTCACCTCGTCGGCGGCGCGGGTGATGCCCGCCGCCTTGCCGAGGGCCGCCTTGAGGGAGTGAAACTCGCTCATCAGCTCGGCCGACGCGCGGACGAGGAGGCCGCGGTCCATGCCGAGCGCTCGGCCGCGACCGAACCCCTGTTCGTTCCCGGCGGCGTCGACGAGCACCAGGCCGGCCGGCGGTTCGCGGAGTGGAGCGGTGAGCAGCGACTTCCCGGAGCCATTGGGACCGAAGACGACGACCAAGTCGAACGCCGCAAGGTCGAGGCCTTCCCCCGGCACCTCGAGCCCGGCTCCGCCCACGGCCGGCAACGCCGGCACGGAGATCCTGCTAACCCGGAGCATGCCGCTCCTCCCCGGCCCCGTCCGCAGCGGCCGTCCGTCCGGAGGCGATCCGCCGCTCGATCCACTCGCGGGCCTCATCCCTGATCTCCGCCAGGAGCCTTTCCCCGCGGGAGTTCGGGTTGCCGCCGGCGTTGAGGAGCCGACCCTCGGCCCTGGCAAACAGGGCTTCGATCAGGCTCGAGACGGTCTCCGCGTCGGGCATCGGCGTTCCTTCCACCCCGACAGCCGCGGGGCTTCGAGGAGCATACAGAATGGGCCGCTGGCGCACGTGCCATGGCCCGGTGCTGCTAAGGTGATGCCACACGAGGGGCCACGAACGGCAGGGAGGCGTGCATGGCGGACGATGGAAACACGGCGGTGTCCGCCGCGATCGGCGACTTGGCCGACCCGGACCCCGCCCGGCGGGCCGCGGCGGCCGAACGGCTCTGCCAGGCGGGCGAGCGGGCGCGTTCGGCGAGCGTCGATCTCGTGCGGGCCTGCGGCGACGCCGACGAATCCGTCCGCGAATGGGCGGTGGCGGCGCTCGAGGCGATCGGCCCGCCGCCCCCGACGCTCGTCCCCGGTCTGGCCGAGCTCGCCACCGCACGGAGCCAACTCGTCGCCTACTGGGCCATCACCCTGCTCGGGCGGTCTGGGAAGGATGCGGCGACGGTACTGGAGACGCTGACGCAATGCGTCGCATCGACCGACCTCGCCGTGGCACAGCGTGCGGCCTGGGCGCTCGGGAGGATCGGCCCGGCCGCGGCCGCGGCAGTCTCGGCGCTTCGTGACGCCGCATCCCGCGGCGACGAACGGCTCACCCGGCTCGCGACGGAGTCCATTGCGGCAATCGGCGCCTGACGATGGCGGCGGCCGCACTCGGCCACCACGCACCCCTGATTTCCGTCCGATAGAGAGGGGGTGGGGGGGAAGCATCCAGATCCGTCGCGGCGGGCGACCGGGCACGGCCGGCGCTGGTTCGCCGTCGCCTGCTGCGTGATGCTCGCCGCTCCGGCGGCCGCCCAGCAGCCCGGGGGACCGGTCGTCAAGCCGTGGGATGCCGTCCTGATCGCCAGCTTCAACATCCAGGTGTTCGGCGAGTCGAAAATGGCGAAGCAGCACGTGGTCGAGGTGCTTGCCCGCGTGGTGCGGAAGTTCGACATCGTCGCCATTCAGGAGGTGCGGGCGAAGTCGGACGACATCGTGCCCGGGTTCGTGCAGGCCGTGAACGCCGACGGCAGCCGCTACCACTACGTGGTCGGCCCCCGCGAGGGACGCACGGTGAGCAAGGAGCAGTACACTTTCGTCTACGACACCAACCGCATCGAGGTCGACGCGTCGTCGCTCGGCGTCTGTCCGAATCCGGCGAACGCCATCCATCGGCCACCGATGCACGTCCGCTTCCGAACCAGGGTGACCCCGGCCGATCAAGCATTCACGTTCTGGTTGGTCGACATCCACACCGATCCGGACGAGGTGCCGCAGGAGCTCGATGCACTGACCGGAACCTTCCAGGCGATGCAGAGCCTGCGGCCTGACGAGGACGACGTGATTCTGCTCGGCGACCTGAACGCCGGCCCGCCCGAGTTCGGCGCGTTCCGCCGCATTCCCGGAGTCGGCTGGGCGGTGTCCGGCGTGACCACCAACACCCGCCGCTCGAAGACCTACGACAACATCGTGTTCACCAGGCCGGCCACGGCCGAATACCTCGGCATGTGGGGCGTGCTCGACCTGCAGAACACCTTCGGGTTGCCGCTCGACACGGCGCTCGAGGTGTCGGATCACAACCCGGTGTGGGCGGCATTCCATCCCTGCGAGTCGCGGCAGCCCGCGGCAACACTGGCGGGCCAGCCACCCGTGGTACGGTGACCGCGCCGGCGGTGGCGGGCCGGATCAGAGCGACGCGGAAATCGGCGCGACCGCCGGGGCCGGCTCGGCCACGGCCAGAGATGGCGTGACATCGTCGTGAAACTCGGTCGGATGGTCTTCGGCCGACTGGCCGTAGAGATCCTGCATGCCGGCGACTGCCGCCAGATACTCGTTGAAGTGTGCGTCCATGATGAAACCCTCCGTGGTTGTTGAATGGTACGCACGCCGACCGCGAGGGTTCGGTCTCTCCCATTCCACTTCGCCGGCCCCGGTTTCCCATCCTTCCCGGCCCTTGCCATGTTCGTCCGGCACGGCAACCGGTTGGTCGCGTCGTGCCGATGATCCATGGGTCTTCCGAGAGGTCACACCGTGAGCCACGTCGTCCATGCCCTGCTCCTCGCGACGGCCGGCGCCCTGGGCACGCTGGTGCGGGCAGGCTGCACGACACTCGCCGTGCGGCTCTGGGGTCCGGCCTATCCGTGGGGCACGCTGGGCGTGAACGTCGTCGGCTGCTTCGCCTTCGGGGTGGTCTGGGCCTTCGCCCGCGGGCGACACCTTCCTCACGGCACTGAGACGGTGCTGCTCGTCGGCCTGCTTGGCGGGTTCACGACCTACTCGAGTTTCGCCTTCCAAGCAGCCGAGATGCTGCAGTCCGGCCGCTGGGGCGCGGCGGTGAGCTATGTGCTCGCAACCAACGTCATCGGCCTTGCGGCCATCTGGGCCGGCCTGCGCTGCCTCCGCTGAGAATCCTACCCGCCGGTCCAGCGGCAGTCGTAGACGGTGCCCTGCCGCGGCGTGATCACCGACCACCCCAGCAGCCGGCCATAGGGATGGTCGATCGTGTACCGCGACTTGAGCGGCTTGGGTTCGTCGTCGTACCCGAAGGGATACGTGACGAGTTGGTAGCGGCGGTAGGGGTGGTCGGCCGGAAACAGGATCCAGGCGGTGAGCAGGTCGGCGTCGAACGGCATCACCATCGGCAGCCTGCCCGGCGGGAGGGCCGAGTACCGCACGACGGCCGCCAGCTCCAGCGGCACCGGCTCGTCCGGCGAGACCCGGGACAGATCGACATGGATCTCGAAGTGATTCTCGCCGGCTTCGCCCGCGATGCGAAGAATCCGCGCGGGAATCGCATCGGGCGGCTGGCGGTAGTCGACCTGGGCGACGGGCAGCATCGTGCGGAAGACCACGCCCCGCTTTCGGCGGGCCTCGTCCTTCAGCCGCATCACGACCCGATCCCGAAAACCGACCTGGCCGCCACGATCCGGCCGAAGGCCTCCGCTCAAGGCCGTGCGCAGGTCGATGATCCGGCTGTAGGAGAGCATCTCGAGGCCCTCGTAATCGTCGAGGGTGGACGCTTCGGCGGCAGTGGGCTCGAGCTTCCGCCAGGAATCGAGTGGCGTCTCCTCCACGAGGTCGAGTACGAGCCGGATATCGGGGTCACCCTGGGCTATCGAGTCGATCACGCCGGTGAGCATGGCGGCATGCCGGTGCAGGCGGTAGACGTGCACGGGAAGGACGACCACGAGCAGTGCTGCGAGGGCGACGTAGACGTAACTCGGCCAGTCCTTCCAATCGAGAAGCGTCGACCAGACCTTCCGCTGGCTGGACCGGCCGAGCTGCCCGGCCAGCCGGGCAGGAGAGCTGGTGACGGCAGTCCGCGCCGTGCCGCGGCCCACTGCGGCCGGCTGCGTTGCGGCCAGCGACTGGTGGCTCGGGAGTGGCTCCCAGGGCGGCCCCTCGTGGACCGCCTCGAGAGCCGCCGCACCAAACCGGCGGTGCTGGCTGCGGGCCACTTCGTAGCCGTGGGCCACCAGCGCGTTGACCTCGAGATCGCTGAATCGATCGAGGTCGGTGCGGATGCTCGCGATCTCGGCCTGCACCACCGGGTGCAGGGCGTGCGGATCGTCGTGGGGATCGACCATGTGCGTAATCGGCAGGAAGTAGTAGCCGTTGCGGTCGCCGAAGTTCTCACGCTCCAACTGCCAGACCCGGTCCCAGAGGATGTCCGTCGCCCTGATCGACTGGGCGATGAACCCCAGCGGCGCATTGCCGAGGATCTGGAACGGTTTGCCGGCATCGCTCACGATCACATGGTGGTACGCGCGGTCACGGTGGTTGGTGAGCCAGGCGAACGCCCGGGTTCCCAGGTTGTCGTAGACGCCGCCGTCGGTGAACGACTCCGCGGGAAACTGCCCTTCGTGCACCCCCAGGTCGTGGGCGGTGATCTCGACCGGTGGAAAGAACCCCGGAAACGCCGAGGATGCGCTGACCACCTTGGCGATCGTCGCGGTCCGGCCGGCAACGTGGCGAAACGGGTCGGCCTCCCCGAGGTCCCGCTTCTGGACGTGGAGCCCCTCCCGATCGAAGACGGCCATCACGCCATCGCTGACGTTCGTGGAAAGGATGTGCAGCCCGGGCCGCTCCGGCAGTTCGAACAGCCGCCGGTCGCCGTACAGGAACTGGCGGTAGGCCTTTTCCAACAGGGCGTTGGGGGTGAAGCGCGGCGCGTGCCAGCCGGTGAGCTTGCCGACGAGCCGGATCGGAAACAGCAGCGGCAGCCTGCGGACGATCCGGTTGCGGACGTCGTGCTGCACGAATCGCACGATCTCCGAGGCCGCCTCGGCGAACGCCGCATCGCTCCCGGAGTAGCGGTCCCAGTTGAGCACCAGGTGGGCCGCCAGCACGCTCCCCCCCGACACCGCGGCGATGTCGCCGATCCGCTCGAGCACACCGCAGTCGCGGAGGTAGCGGATCACGCCGAGATGGTAGAGCGTGGCCCGAAAACCGCCCCCGGACAGGGCCAGGCCGAGGGTGGGCATGGATCGATCGCTCCCGGAGCCGTGCTGTGCGCCGCCGCAGGGCAATCTACCCGCCATCCCGTCGGCCCGGCCACGTTGAACCCCGGGCCGTGGTCGCGGCATACTGTTTGCCCCGACACATCCTTCTCTCCCGGAGCTCCACCAGCATGGGCCTTCTCAGGGAGTTTCGCGACTTCGCGATGCGCGGCAACGTGATCGACCTCGCCGTCGGCGTCGTGATCGGCAGTGCCTTCGGCAAGATCATCAGTTCGCTGGTGGCCAACATCATCATGCCGCCGCTCAACCTGCTGACGAGCAAGTTCGGCGTCAACTTCACCGACCTCGCCTTGAAGGTCCGCACCGAGGCGCCGAAGCTCAATGCCGACGGCACGATGGTGATGGAAGCGGGCAAGCCTGTGATGGTCGACCAGAACTATCCGATCCTCAACTACGGGCCCTTCATCCAGTCGGTCGTCGACTTCCTGCTCGTGGCGGGGGCGATCTTCCTGGTGATCAAGGCGCTCAACACCGCCAAGGCGAAGTTCGACGCCGCCACGACGGCCGCGCCGCCGCCGCCGCCCGAAGACGTCGTGCTGCTCCGCGAGATCCGCGACGCGCTGGCAAAGAAGTAAGCCTGGCATGGGCTTCTGCGACGACTCGTTCCTGCTCACGACCGCGGTCGCGGAGGATCTCTACCGGCGGGTCGCAGCGCGGCAGCCGATCGTCGACTACCACTGCCACTTGAGCCCCAGGGACATCGCCGAGGACCGGCGGTTCGAGAGCCTGCACGCGGCCTGGCTCGAGGGGGACCACTACAAGTGGCGGGCGATGCGGGCCGACGGCGTGGGCGAGGAGCGGATCACCGGCGCGGCGACGCCGCGGGAGAAGTTCCAGGCCTGGGCCGAGACGGTGCCGCACACGCTGCGGAATCCGCTGTTCCACTGGACGCACCTCGAGCTGCGGCGCCACTTCGGCATCGAAGACCTGCTCGAGGGGAGCACGGCCGAAAAAATCTGGACGGAGGCCAACCGCCAGCTGGCCACCGGCCCCCTCACGGCCCGCGGCATCCTGCGCCGGATGAACGTGGCACTCGTGGGCACGACCGACGACCCTGCCGATCCGCTCGACTGGCACACGACGCTCGCGGCCTCGGGGTTCCCGGTGAAGGTCGTGCCCACCTTCCGCCCGGACGTGGCCGGGAAGGTGCATCTGCCCGACACGGCACGGGCGTGGGCCCGGCGGCTCGCCGACGTGTCGGGCATCGCCACCGATACCCTTCCCGGAATGCTCGCGGCAATTGCCAAGCGACACGACGACTTCGCCGCCCTGGGATGTCGGGCGAGCGACCACGGCCTCGAAGCCCTCTCGGCCGAGCACGGCACCGTCGCCGAGGCGGCGGCGATCTGGCAGCGGGCCCTCGCCGGCACGCCCGCCACGCCCGCCGAGGCCGAACGCTTCGCCACCCACGTCGTCCTGCACGTCGCCCGGCTGAACCACGCGCGCGGATGGGTCACCCAGCTGCACCTCGGGCCCTTCCGCGACCCCAATCCCCTCCTGGCGCGGCGGCTCGGCGGCGATGCGGGGTGCGACACGATCGGCGATCGGCGGCAGGGCCCCGGCCTGATCGCCTTCCTGGGCCGGCTGGCCGACGAAGGCACGCTTGGCAGGATGATCCTCTACAACATCAACCCCGCCGACAACGCGCTGTTTGCAGCCCTGCCCGGTTCGTTCCAGGACGGCGTGATCCCGGGCAAGATCCAGTGGGGCAGCGGCTGGTGGTTCATGGACCAGGAGCGCGGCATGCGCGAGCAGCTGAACATGCTCTCCGACCTGGGCCTGCTCGCCCGGTTCGTGGGCATGGTGACCGATTCCCGCTCGTTCCTCTCCTACCCGCGGCACGAGTATTTCCGGAGGATTCTCTGCGATCTCGTCGGTGGCGACGTCGCGAGTGGCCGCCTGCCCGACCGGCGCGCGTGGCTCGATGACCTCGTGGCGGGGGTCTGCCACGGCAACGCCCACGCGCTGTTCGTCGCCCCCAGGGCTGACGCATACTTTACGCCGGGATTTGCAGGACTTTGAAGAGGTAGGCGGGATTCCAGCCGGCCATTCTTCGCCGCATGGCGATGCTTTCCTTGTCGTTGACCTGCTTCAACAGGCTGATCGCGAAGCGTTTTAGC
>VGYR01000155.1 GCA_016872925.1 Planctomycetota bacterium | reverse complement strand
CGGCTGTGAAGGCGAGTTTTTCCACGGCCTGCTAGCGGAGCACGGGGATCCTTCCCGTGCCTGAAAGGAGCGCGGGTTTTCAACCCGCAGCGCACCCCCCCGGACCCCGCATCGGAAGCCCCAATCGCGTAAGCGATGGGGACTGCGCCTCGCGTGGCGCGAGCTCGGGGCCGCCCGTGCCTGAGAGAAGCGCGGGTTTTCAACCCGCAGCGCACCCCCCCGGACCCCGCATCGGAAGCCCCAATCGCGTAAGCGATGGGGACTGCGCCTCGCGGGGCGCGAGCTCGGGGCCGCCCGTGCCTGAGAGGAGCGCGGGTTTTCAACCCGCGGCGCGCCCCCCGGACCCCGCATCGGAAGCCCCAATCGCGTAAGCGATGGGGACTGCGCCTCGCGTGGCGCGGGCTCGGGGCCGCCCGTGCCTGAGAGGAGCGCGGGTTTTCAACCCGCGGCAAGCCCCCCGCCGACCAGCATCCTACCCTCCGCGCGCTCGATGCTTCCTCCCCTCGGCCGCATCACGTGGCGGCCAGCGCGGCGCGGGCGGCCGCGACGCACTCCCGGAGATCGGCGATCGGATCCTGCGGATTCTCCTCGTACTCGATCGACAGTGCACCGTCCGCCGGGAACCCCGCCTGCTCGAGCGCCGTGAACACGGCCGGCACGTCGATGTGCCCCCTGCCCAGGATCACACCCCGCGTCTGGTCCTGCATCTCGGCGAAATCCTTGAGGTGGATGCCGTACAGCCTGCCGGCGAGCAGCCGGATCACCTCGGTCGGCTTCTCACCGCTGCGGATGAAGTGCCCCAGGTCGGCGCAGGCCCCGATCCGCTCGTCATGGCCTTCGGTCGCCCGCATCACGTCGAGCGCCTTGTTGTAGCGGTGGGTGGGCCCGTGGTTGTGAATCGCGATCCGGATGTCGTATTCCTGCACGAGCTCGTCGAGGCTGGCGAAGGAATCCGGATCGGGGTCGGCACCGAGGATCGGAATGCCGGCCGCCTTCGCGAACGCGAACAGCCGCCGATTCTCGTCGGCATCGCTCGTGAATCGGCAGATGCCGAACGCGGTCATCGTAAGCCCGAGGTTCTTGACCTTCCACTGCATGGCATCGATCACCGCCAGATCCTCGGTGACGGGAAACATCCCGGGGTAGAGCTCGATGAACTCGAGTCCGAGATCCTTGACGTGGGCGAGGGCTTCGTCGACGGGGTACCCGCGGAGCGAATACATCTGGATGCCGAGCCTGGGCTCGCCGCCAGGCGCCGCTGCGGCGGCACCACGCCGACCGATGGCCGCTCCCACCAGGGCGGCCCCGGCGGCGAGCATGGATCGGCGGCGGACGGGGAATGCGTGCATGGTCGAACTCTCCTGCTGGATCGCGGGCGCGAAGGCGGGCTCCGGCGGGTACGATAACGGTTTTCCCGGCGCTGCACGCCCGCCATGGCATCCCCCGCCTCTCCCACGACCACCGCTTCGCTGCACGACCACTGTCGGGCGATCGCCACCCGCGCCCGCCACGCCGCGATCGACCTGGGCGAGGCGTCCGGGCCGCGGAAGGCCGCCTGCCTGCGGGCCGCCGCGGCCCGCATCCGGGCCGACGCTGGAGAGATTCTCGCCGCCAATGCCCGCGACGTGGCCGCGGCGCCGTCGTACGGCCTGACGCCCGCCCAGATCGACCGGCTCCTGCTCGACGAGCAGCGGGTGGAGGCGATCGCGACCGGAGTCGAGGCGGTGGCGGCCCAGCCCGACCCCGTCGGGGAGGTGCTCGGCGAGGAGACCCGTCCGAACGGCCTGGTGGTTCGGAAGGTCCGCGTCCCGCTCGGCGTGGTGCTCTTCGTCTACGAGAGTCGGCCCAACGTGACTGCCGATGCGGCCGCCGTGGCCCTCGCTTCGGGCAACGCGATCATTCTCCGCGGCGGGAAGGAGGCGGCGCATTCGAGCCGCCGAATCATCGCGAGCGTGCGCCATGCGATCGCCGCCAGCGATCTGCCGGTGGACGCCGTGCAGCTGGTCGATGTCGCCGACCGTCAGGCCGTGGGGGAGTTCCTCATGATGGATGACCTGATCGACATCGCCATTCCCCGGGGGGGAGAAGCCCTGATCCGCCGCGTCTGCTCGGAAGCCCGGATGCCGGTGCTCAAGCACTTCACGGGCAACTGCCACGTGTACGTCGACCGGGCCGCGGATCTCGCCATGGCCGAGTCGATCACAGTCGACGCCAAGTGCCAGCGGATGGGCGTCTGCAACGCGGCGGAGTCGCTGCTCGTCCACCGCGACGCGGCAGCCGCGTTTCTGCCGCGGATCGCCACGGCCCTGGCGGCCCGCGGCGTCGAGATCGTGGCGGACGAGGCGACTCGCAGGCTCGTGCCGGCGGCGGCCGCCGCCACCGAGGCCGACTGGGACACCGAGTACCTCGGTCCGAAGATCTCCGTCGCCGTGGTCGATTCGCTCGACACCGCGATCGACCACGTCAACCGGCACGGATCCCGGCACACCGACGCGATCGTCACCGAGGATCCGGTCGCCGCCCGCCGCTTCGCATCCCGGGTCGACACCGCCTGCGTGATGATCAACGCCAGCACTCGGTTCAACGACGGCGGCGAACTCGGACTGGGAGCCGAGATCGGCATCTCCACCGACAAACTCCACGCCCGGGGGCCTTGCGGGACACGCGAACTCACCACCTACAAGTTCGTCGTCTCCGGTGCGGGTCACGTCCGCGGATGAGCCCCTTTCGCAGCACCGTGCGGACGCTCGGGCTCCTGCTTCTCATGACAGCCGTTCCCCCGCTTCGGGCCGACGACACCGTGGACGACCCCCACCTCTGGCTCGAGGACGTCATGGGCGAGAAGCCGTTGGCCTGGGTGCGGGAGCGGAACGCGGAGAGCACGCGGTCCCTGGCCGGCGGTAACACTGCCCCGGCCTTCACTGACGTCGAAGACCGGATCCGCTCGATCCTCGACTCGAAAGCGCGGATCCCGGTGGTCATGAGGATCGGGGATCACCTCTACAACTTCTGGCGCGACGCCGCCAATCCGAAGGGACTCTGGCGGCGGACGACGCTCGCCGAGTACCGCCAGCCCGCGCCCGCCTGGGAGCCCGTGCTCGACGTCGACCAGGTCGCCCGGGCCGAGGGCGAAAACTGGGTCTGGCATGGGGCCACGGTGCTGGAACCCGAGGGCCGGCTGTGTCTGGTGGCGCTCTCCCGCGGCGGGGCCGATGCCGACGTGGTCCGGGAGTTCGACCTCGACGCCAAGGCATTCGTCGCCACCGGGTTCACGCTGCCGGAAGCCAAGAGCCGCGTCGCCTGGCGGCGTTCCGACAGTCTGCTCGTCGCCACGGACTTCGGCCCCGGCTCCCTGACGGCGTCGGGCTATCCACGCACCGTCCGCAGCTGGGATCGGGGCACGCCCCTGGCGTCCGCCCCCGTCGTCTTCGAGGGTCGGCCGGACGACATGGGCGTCGGAGTCGCCTGCGACCTCACGCCCGGGTTCGAGCGGGAGTTCATCTCCCGGCAGATCACCTTCTGGACGAGCGAGCTGTTCCTCCGCCGCGATGGCGGGCTCATCAGGATCGCCAAGCCCGACGACGCCAGCGCCTCGGTCCACCGCGAGTGGCTGCTGATCGAGCTGCGGTCGCCCTGGACCGTGGGCGCGGGCACGTACCCGGCCGGAGCCTTGCTCGCCGCCGACTTCGAGGCCTTCCTGAAGGGCGACCGCTCGCTTCACGTGCTCTTCGAGCCCGGTGAGCGGACGTCGCTGGCGGCCTGGGCCGGCACGCGCAACCACCTCCTCCTGACCACCCTGGAGAACGTCCGCAGCCGCGTGGCCGTGCTCACCTTCGCAGACGGCGGCTGGCGGAGGGACCCGCTCGCGGGCGTGCCGGAGTTCGGCACCGCATCGGCGGTGGCCGTCGACGAGATGGAGTCGGACGACTACTGGCTGACGACCTCCAGCCCCCTCGAACCGTCGACGCTGTCGCTCGGCTCGGCGGCGATGCCCGCGAAGCCGCCGGAGGAGCTCAAGCGGACCCCGGCCTTCTTCGACGCCGCGGGAATGACGGTCGAGCAGCACGAGGCGGTGTCGGAGGACGGCACCCGGATTCCATACTTCCAGATTGGACCGCGGGAGCTGCCCCTCGACGGATCCACACCGACCCTGCTCTACGGATACGGGGGCTTCGAGATCCCGCTCGTGCCCGGCTACAGCCCCGTCGTGGGCGCGGCCTGGCTGGAGCGGCGGCGGGTCTACGTGATCGCCAACATCCGCGGCGGTGGAGAATTCGGCCCCCGCTGGCACCAGGCGGCCCTGAAGGCGAATCGACGTCGTGCCTACGAAGACTTCGTCGCCGTCGCCGAGGATCTCGTCGCCCGTCGGGTCACGTCGCCAAGGCACCTCGGCATCATGGGGGGCAGCAACGGCGGCCTGCTCGTCGGCAACGTGCTGACCATGCGGCCGGATCTGCTGGGAGCCGTGGTCTGCCAGGTGCCGCTGCTCGACATGCGGCGATTCAGCCGGCTGCTCGCCGGGGCGAGTTGGATCGGCGAGTACGGCGATCCCGACAAGCCGGAGGAGTGGGCCTTCATCCGCAACTTCTCGCCGTATCACAGCCTGACTCGCGACCAGGCCTGCCCACCGGTGCTGATCACGACCTCGACCCGGGACGACCGCGTGCATCCTGGGCACGCCCGGAAGATGACGGCCCGGCTCCTGGAATACGGCAAGCCCGTCCTGTACTACGAGAACATCGAGGGGGGCCACGGCGGCGCCGCCGACAATCGTCAGAAGGCCTTCATGGAGGCCCTCGCCTGGACGTTCCTCGGCCGGGAACTCACGGACTGACGTCGAACCGCTCGAGCAGGCATCGCGGGACGCCGATCCCGAGGACGTGCACCCTGCCCGTGACCATCGCGGCATCGGTGAACCCCGGCTTCTCGGCCACGAACGTCGCGGTCACGTGGGCACGAATGCAGCAGCCTGGCGGCGCTCGCCCCGGCGTTCTCCGTCAGCACCACTCCCGGAATCCCGAACTCCTCGGTCCCCTGCCGGTCGAGTTCCCGGACCTCCTGCCTTGCCAACCTTCTCATCGCCGTCCCTCCGCGCCTCACGAGGCCCCGCCGTCAGCCCAGCCCACCGCTCCCTGAACCTTAGGAAAGCCGGGGCGTTTGAACCGATCGTGCGGATCGTGCCGATTATGACGAGGTGTCGAGGCTCCACGCGACCTCCGTGCTCCTGCTCTCGGCCGTCCTCCTGGGGACCGGCCTGTCGGCGTTCGTGCACCCGTGCCGCGGCGACGAGGGCGGACCGACGGGTGCCGTGGAACGGCTCGAGGCCCTGGAGAAGAGCATGGGGCAGCTCCTCCGGGCCGCCGAGAAAAAGAAGAAGGACGACGCCAGGAGGCCCACGATGGTCCTCACCGGCCAGGTGCAGGCCGATACCGTGTACTTCGGCCAGGATGAGGAGAGTCGGATCGACGTCGGCGACCTGCAGGACGGCGTGCAGTTCCGCCGGCTGCGGATCGGGGCCCGTGGCACCAGCTTCGAAGTGCTCGACTACTCGCTGGGCGTGGACTTCGCGCTGGCCAATCAGCCGAGCTATCTCGACAACTACCTCGAGTGGAAGGATCTGCCCTACCTGCAGCACATCCGGGCGGGACACTACTTCGAGCCGTTCTCGCTCGAGCGGGTGACCCAGAACCGCAACAACACCTTCATGGAGCGGTCGCTCGTCGACACCTTCGCCCCCGCCCGCAACATGGGCGTGATGGTCTACGGCAATGCGGAGAACGAGCGGGGGACGTGGGCGATCGGCACGTTCCGCACCAACAGCGACAACGTCGGCAACGACTCGTTCGACAGCGGCCAGGCCCTCACCATGCGCGGAACCGCGTTGCCCTGGTGGGACGAGTCGAGCGACGGCCGCTTCTACCTCCATCTCGGGGCCGGCTACAGCTTTCGCGACGCCTACCAGAAGCAGGTCCGCTTCCGAAACACGCCCGAAATCCGCAAGCAGCAGCCGAAGGGCGTGTTCGGTCCCGTCGGACCGCCGTCGCCGAGCAACTACATCAACGGTGTCCCGGGCCCGTTCGCGCCGATCTTCGTCGACACGGGACTCATCCCCGCCCACAACTTCCAGCTCTTCGACCCCGAGTTCGCGCTGATCCTCGGTCCGCTGTCCCTGCAGTCGGAATACGCCTTCGCCGTGGTCGATCAGATCGGCGGCCCCAACCTGTTCTTCAACGGCTACATGGCCCAGCTGAGCTACTTCCTCACCGGGGAGCACCGGCCGTACGACCGGAAGCTCGGGATTCACGATCGGCTGCGGCCCCACGAGGACTTCTTCCGGGTCCGGACCAGGTCGCAGGGTATCCAGACGGGGCTCGGGGCGTGGGAAATCGCCGCCCGATTCTCGAACATCGTGCTCAACGACGAGAACATCCGCGGCAACAACCTCACCGACTTCACCGTCGGGCTCAACTGGTACCTCAACCCGTACACCCGCTGGAAGTTCAACTACATCCGGGCGTTTCTCGAGGACTCCCGGACGAACAAGGGCAACAGCATGACCGATGCCTACGGCATGCGGATCGACTTCGACTTCTGACCCCGTCCCACCGGAGACCAGCCCATGAGATCGACACCGCTCCGTCGCACGGCGTGCTTCGCGGTGCCGATCGCAGCCATGCTCGCGCTGGGCGCCGCCTCCGCGCCGCCGGCCTGCCTGCGCTGCGGGGCGACGTGCGATCTCGAGCCGATCTGTGTCTACATTTTCGGCACGAAGAAGGTGCCGAAGAACACCTACGACGTCGACTGCGAGCCGATCTGCTTGCCCGGATGCGGCTCGAGCCCCTGGGGTCTCGCGCGCCAGCCGCCGGCTTCGTGCTGCGACTGCGGGGAGACGCCGTGCGACTGTCCGGGGCGGGTGCGGACGCGGAAACGGCTCCGCACGGAAATCGTGGAGGAGGAAACCCGCGTGGTGGAGCGGAAGGTCGAGTACCTGTGCCGATCCTGCTCGGATCGAGGATCCCCGTCTTGCTGCCGGGATCGACGATCGTCTGCACCCACATGGTACGCGCGCCTCACCGCTTGGTGGCCGTCACGCGAAGCCGGCGATCCACGGCTCTCGGACGTGCCCTAAGCGACCCTCCGAAGTGATCGTCTGGCCAGACCGAGTCGGCTCCTTCGCAGGACCACCCAGCAGGCCAGCACCACACCGGCCGCGGTGGCCGACAAGCCGGGTTCCGGCACCGCGCTCACGAGCCGAAAACCGGTCACCTGATCCGAGTACGACGTTTCGTGGCCGTCGCGATAGGTCGCCGACAGGGCGTTGGGAGAGAGGGTGTTGCTGAAGCTTCCTCCACGCCGGCCCCGTGACGAGTTGGCCGCTCCCGTGAAGTCATTCCACTCACCCACGTTGCCACACTGGTCGAAGGTGCCGTAGTACGAGGGGCTCGCGGTGAAGGCGCCCACATTGGTCAGGTAGTTCTGGCCGGGGGAGGTGCTCGTCGATGACGTCACCGCGTAAAAGCCGAGGGGACGATAGTTTGCCTGATTCGTCCCGCTACCGATCACGTTGCCTGGGTTCGCGTTGCTCTGGGTCGCGTAGTCGTAGTAGCCGCCGGCACCCGAGTTGAGCAACGGCGAGTAGTAGGCTGCCTTGTACCATTGGTTCTCCGTCGGGATGAAAAACGTGGGGGCGGTTCCGGTGTTTGGGTTGATCGCGCTCCGCGCCGGCCCCGTGCCCGATGTGGCCCCGTTGAGCGCGTAAGCGCCCGTTTCGGTCGTCGTCGGGTCCTGGGCTCCAATCGGCTGACCGTTGGCCATCCAGTTCGTGAACCGGGCCGCGTCGAACCAACTCACGAACGTGACGGGACGATTGCCGGGGCTGTCGGCGCCCACCGGCGTCGTTCCGCTCGGGCCGGTCACGGCGTAGGCGTAGCCGCCTGGAGAACCTGACCGCACGATGCCCGACGTTCTCGCGTCCGAACCCATGTTCGCGTTGTAGAGCGTGTACGTGTCGGTTGCTGCCACCGCGTTGGGTTCTTCCGGGAATTTCGTGGCAAGGGGGCCTGGATCCCGGAAAATCGTCGGTTTTACTCCAGGGAACGTGCTGGTCCCGGCCCCCGCGGCGCCCCCTCTCCTCCAAGCTGGGCCCAAAAGCCCGATGGTCGGAAAACACAGGGGAAAAGGCAGCCTTTGAAGGTGAATGCAGTGGGTTTCGGCCCCACTGATCACGCCGTCCGCCATGCACTTCCCCATTCTTGAACCTGTACGCCCGTCGACACTCTGCAGCCACGGAAATCCCCGAAGAGCCCCGCGTTGAGGAACTCGGCGTACTGGCCAATCGTCACCTCGTACTTCCCGATCCAAAACGGATTCGTCACGGCCCCGAACCCGGTCGTGTCGTTCGCGTTGCCGCCGTTGCCCACCGGCACCAACGGGTATTCGACCCCTCCGGCCGGCCCGGCCGCCACGCACGCGGTCAGCATGACTCCCAGGGCGATCTTCCGACAGCTGATCGTGCACAAGGGTCTCATCCACGAGCCTCCTGGCCGAAGACCGGCATGCCCTCGTTCTGCCGTTCACCAACCAGCGGAGAGGGCGGGATTCGAATTTCCAAGAAAACCTCGGGGAAAACAAGGGTCTCACGGAAGGGTGGCACAGAATCCGGCACAGTTTCAACGAAAACCGCTTCCGAGGGTGAGTTTTCGTTGTCAATGGCGTGGGACCAGCTGCCGGAGGAGGTGCGTCAGCGGTTGGCCTCGCTCACTCCCGAAATGCTCGCCGCCCTGCACGCCCTGTTCAGCGGCGCACCTCGGCAGCCATGATCGGCCCGCATGCCTACCGCCCGCCCCTCTCCCTCCCGCTGGCTCGTCTACCTCCTCCGCTGCCGTGATGGCTCGCTCTACACGGGCATCACAAACGACCTACCCAAGCGGCTGAAGGCCCACGCAGCCGGCAAGGCTTCGAAGTACACCCGCAGCCGGCTTCCTGTAACGGTGGCCTACAGCGAGCCCATGAAGTCCAAATCGGCGGCCCTAAAGCGGGAGGCGGCCGTAAAGAAGCTCACGCGTTCGCAGAAAGACCAGCTCATCAAGTCGCGGCAGTAAATCAGCAGGTTCGCCGTGCGCTTTTTCCAGCCCGCTCCCGCCATATCCAGGTAGGAGCGGGTTTTTTCATGCCCCAACCCATTCCCGTTCCAAAGGAGGACCCCATGAGGGTTCAAAGATATCTATTCCCGACCGGCGTCCTGACCCTGGCCGTGCTGCTCGCTTTCCGGCCCCTTGCTGCCGCCGAGCCCCCTTCCGGCCGGCTCCGCGTAAGTCCAGAGAGCGGCGAGCAGGCCGACGTGAAAGCCTGCCTGAACACTGTCGCCGAGGCTGCCTGCGCCGAGGATCTGGACGGCTTCGCGGACTGCTTCACGAAGTCCAGCAAGGCCAAGATCAGGAAGCAGGCCGCCACCAGGTTCGTCCAGTACGCGGTCGCCATGGAGGTACTGGACGCGCAGGTCATCAAGCTCGCCGGCAACTCGGGCCAGGCCGCGGTGAGATATCGGCTCGCGCTGTCGGACGACCAATATGACGTTGTCTCGCTCGTGGCCCTCAAACGCGAGCAGGGCTACTGGAAAATCCACTCGGAGAAGGTCCAGACGTTCGAGTACCAGTCCCCCAGCTGCTGCTCGCCCTCCCGGTACCAGTGCTTTGGCAGCGAATGTCGGTTGGCGGCACGATGAGGGACCCTGCCAAAACCCAGCCCACCCTCAGGCCCACACCCAGACCCAGACCCAAGACTCAATCCATGAAACTCAAACCCTACGAAGAAACCGGCCTCCCCACCTACGACGTCGATCTGGAGGCCCCACCTGACACCCGCTGGAACCACGTCGCCCAGAAGGAGGCCAAGAACATCGGCCGACTGCTGGATGACGTCGTGGAACTCTGCACCGAGCGGGCCAGTAGTTTTCCGCTCGTCTTCCGCCCGCTCGTGATCGCGGCCGGCAAAGGTCTGGCGATCCTTGGCGGTCGGCTCGTCGATATGATCGCGGCCTGCTTCGGCAAGGAGTACGTCGCTGAGATTCGGTCCATCGCCAAGCACGCCGACCAACCACT
>VGYR01000154.1 GCA_016872925.1 Planctomycetota bacterium | reverse complement strand
CGATCAGCCTGCTGAAGCAGGTAAACGACAAGGAAAGCATCGCCATGCGGCGGAGAATGGCCGGCTGGAATCCCGCCTACCTCTTCAAAGTCCTGCAAATCCCGGCATAAAGTGTGCGTCGGCCCTGCGGACAACCCCGAGCCTGAGAGGATCGCGGGTTTCCAACCCGCGGAGCACTACCGTAGGCCCAGTACCGGAAGCCCCTATCTCCGAGCCACTCGCGCTGGCCGCATGCCCGCATCGCTCACGCGATTGCGGCTTCCTGACGCCCCGAGTCGCGCCCGGCACGTAATGACCGGTCCCGCATCTGCCGTGCCGAACAGGACTGGCATCCTGCCCGCCACTCACTCGATGCTTCCTCCCCTCCGCCATCCATGGCTGCGCGGAGGAAGCAACGCCGGCTTCCGGGCACGGGCAACCCCGAGCTTCGCGAACGCGCGAGGATCACGGATGACCCGGATGAGAGCGTTCTCGCGGGACGCGGGTCGCCGGCTCGGAGGGGCAGCCGTCGTTCACGCCCGGCCTTCCGGCGCGTTGTCGATCTCGAGGCCCCGGGCCCGCCGCGCGGTCCGGACCTCGTCCATCAGTTCGCCGATCAGATCCTGTTGACCGCGGAGGGCCGGCCGCTGGGCCTGGAAGCACCAGGCGATCGCTGCCGCGAGACCGAGCCCTCCCACGAGGTGCCACGTCACCCACTCCTGGCTGCCCTTTCGGCCCGCCGCGGGATCGGCGGCGCCGCCGAGGGCGACGATCACCACGACCGCCAGCATGCCCAGGAGTGCGAACGGAAACGCGGACCGTTTCAGCTGCGTGCTCCGGCCGATGAAGTCGCGGTCCAGGCCATAGGCCTCGACGACCTCGCGACACCAGCGGCCGGTGCCGATGAAGTACGTGACCGTCAGGCTGTTGACGAGCACGACGCTCAACGCAGCGAACACCCCCGACAGGCGATGCACCGTGGCCCAGCGGAGCACGCCGCGATCGGTGACGCCGTGCAGGTCGCCGAGCCAGAGCCCCAGCCCCGCGGTCGCCGCCATGAGCACCACGGCGAACAGTGCGGCCCTGGAAAACGCCCGCTCCATGATCGGTCTCGCGCTCCGCTGCGGGGTGTGTGCCTGGGATCCGCCCGGGGCGACCCGGGTCGGGAGACAAGGGCCGTCGCCGACGGCGCGGCGCCGCTCCGTCGCTCTCGCGTTATAGGATTGGAGGTTCCGACCGGCCACGGCAGGCAGCGAATGACGTCCTCAGCGGCTATTCCCACGATCGCCATCACTTGCGGCGACCCGGCCGGCATCGGACCGGAGGTGGTGCTCCAGGCCTGGGCGGCCACTCCGGCGCACGGTCGGGCCCGGCTGCGGGTCGTCGCCGACGCGGCCCTGCTCCGGGAGGTCCTGGCCACGCGCCCCGGCCTGCCGGCTGTCCGCGTCGAGGCGGTCGCCGCCGCCGACCGGCGGTGCTCGCGGCCGGAGGTCGTGCTCGTCATCGAGCCCGGCTCGCCCGTGGAACCGATCCCGCCGGGCGTCGCCTCGGCCGCCGGTGGACGGGCGGCCGCCCGGGCCGTCGAGACCGCGTTCGCCGCCACGCGAGCCGGCGCGGCCGATGCCCTGGTCACGGGCCCGTTGCACAAGGAGGCGCTGCACGCTGCGGGCTACGACGTGCCGGGACACACCGAACTGCTGGCGCGGGCCTGCGGCCTCCCGGATGCGGCAGCCTCGATGATGCTCTGGCTGCCCGGAGCGGACGGGGCGTCCGGCCTGGGCGTCGTTCACGCGACGCTCCACGAGCCGCTGCGGTCCGCCGTCGGCAGGCTCACGAGCGCTGCGATCGAGCAGGCCGGGATCAGGCTCGCCGGTCTGCTCGCGCAGCTCGTGGGTCGACGCCCCAGGATCGCCGTCGCCGCACTCAATCCGCACGGCGGCGAAGGGGGCCTGTTCGGGCATGAGGAGGCCGAGATCGTGGCGCCCGCCGTCGCGGCGCTGGCCGCCGCCGGCGTGGACGTGACGGGACCGCTGCCGGCCGACACCCTCTTCCTCCGCGCCAGCCGGGGCGGGTTCGATGGCGTGGTCGCCCTGTACCACGATCAGGGTCACATTCCGGTGAAACTCCTCGGCATGCACCGCGCGGTCAACATCACGCTCGGCCTGCCGATCGTGCGGACCGGCGTGGCCCACGGGACGGCCTTCGACATCGTCGGCCGCGGAGCGGCCGAGCCCGCGAGCATGCTCGCGGCGATCGACGCCGCCCTGACACTCGTCGAGGCCCGTGGGCTCAGCGCATCGGCCCCAGGCTCTTGACCTGCATCTCGGTGACGTCGACGAGGCCCGTCGTGGCCGGCTGGTAGAAGAAGGCGGTCGCATCGACCGGACCGTCGATGGCGATGTCGTGGAGGTCGAGCACGGCGATCGGCTCCGGTGCGCTGTCGGCGACCGGTCGCACGCCGGGGATCGCCAGCCACTCGACGCGGCGGATCAGCAGGTCGCCGCGGCCGATCCAGAATCTCACCTGCCAGGGAACGCCGTCGGGCAGATCGGCCGGACCGACCCCGTTGGACCCCGAGATCTTCGGGGCCAGCTCGGGGAGGATGATCGCGAGGTGTTGCGGCGGCCAGACTCCCTCGACGACCCACACCGGCTGCCCTTCGAGATCCCCCGGAGCCGCTGCGGTGAACCGGAACCAGTGCCGCACCAGCCGCAGCGCCCGCTGCAGGCCGCCGAGATAGGCGGCGCCGTCGGCGGCGTCGGGAACGCCGAGTTCGGCGAGGCGGCCGCGGATGCGGCGGACGTCGAGTCGCTCCAGCCGCTCGGTCTCCTCCCCGAGGTGCCGGTGCAGCCAGCAGAAAAGGCCGTCACAGACCTCGGTGACCTCGAACGATTCGGTGTCGCAGGTGAGCGTCGAGTCGTAGCGAAACCGCTGATCCTCCCCCCTGCCCGCCTGCACGTAGCGGCCGGTGCCCACCAGCACGCGGTCGCCGATCCGCACCTTCTGCCGGAACTTGAGCGACACCGACTCGGCCCCGGCGAGCGTCGCCAGCGCGCTGGCCACGATCCGTTCCGCCTGGGCCGAGGCGTCTTCGGCGCCCTGCGGGACGGGGTCTGGAGTCGCCGAGCTGACCCGGCTGTAGACGCTGGCCGGCGGTCCGTCGGCCGCCGTGCCACCTCCCCAGATCGCCACCACGGCCCAGGCCACCGCCGCCGCGGCGCGTCGGCCGCGCAGGCCGGGAAAGATGGCGGGTACGCGGGTCGTCACGGTCGGGCTAACTCTGAGGATTTTGCCAAAGAAACCGCCGCGGGAAGGTCGAAACAACCAGCGTGGATCGACCCGGTTCGGGCCGGCCCAGGCTCCGTCGCTGCCCGCGAGTGTACGGAAACGTCGTTGACCGGCCCATGCCGGAAACGCCGGCCGGGGTCCGGTTTGGAGCCCGTTCGCCGTTCGGATTCTCGGAGGTGCTGATATGCGGAACCGACGTCTGCAGGGCCTCGTCGGCGTGTCGCTGGCCGCGACGCTCTCGGGCTGCACGCTTCCGGCCAACTCGCCGTTCACCGGCCTGGCCCAGATCAGGCCCGTGGCGACGCCGCACACCAACGTCCTGCCACCTCCGGCGATGCTCCAGCATCCGGGGCCCGGAGTCGAAGGACCCGGCCCGGGGATCATCACCCCGGCTTCCTACGAGGCGGCGCTCGAGTCGGCGGGTGCCGGCGGCGGAGCGGGTCTGGGCGGCGGCGGCATCGTCGGCATGCCGGGCACCGCCCCCACCTCGCAGGTCGGGTTCTTCGGTCCCGACGGGATGCAGGTTCGCTGGGACGTGTCGATGGCCGGCGGCTTCGACTCCGAGCCGTTGATCACCCCGGGCCGCTATGACTTCCCGCAAGGGGCGATCTACCGGCTGAAGATCACCGACATCCCCGGCCACGAGGGAGTCGAACTCTATCCGTCTCTCGAGGTCGCTCCCGTCACACCGCGGACCGCCGCCTACCTCGCGCACAACGCCGTCCCCTTCCAGCTCACCGACGAGGATCTCGACCAGGTGAAGGGGGGCAACTTCGTGACGAAGGTCGTCTACCTGCCCGACCCTGAGTATCAGGAACTGGCCGTGTCGGGCGTGGAGACGCTCGTCAGCACCCGGCTCGATCCGGGCTGCGACCCGGTCGTCGAAGCCGACCGGCGGGGCTCGATCCTGGCGATCATCCGCATCGGCAACAAGGACCTCGAGTCGCCCGGCGGCGGTCTCGCCGGGGCCGCGGGGAGTGGCGGTGCCGGCGGCGGTGTCGGCGGGCCTTGCAACGCGGGCACCGCGACGCCGGCCGGGCTCGCAGCGCCGATGGGGATGCCGTGCGGCGGGGATCCGTCGCAGTTGCCCCCCGCGTTCCTGGCCGGCATGACCGCGCCGCAGTACGGCATGCCCTTCGTGGGCACCCCCATCGGCCTCCCGGGCCCCGCCCACATTCCGCTCGGCGTGCCGGCCGGACTGCAGCGGCACACGATGACCAACCACACCAAGATGCACATCCCTCCGCCGTCGCGGCAGGTCGGGTTGCACGTTCAAGAGTATCCCGGCCTGAGCTATCCGAAGCCCGCGAAGCATGCCTACGTGCTCGAGCGGCACGACGTGCCCCACATCCACCTCAAGCAGCCGCACGACGACCGCACCCGGTGGGTCGACAACGGCGGCGTGGATCCCGACGCCCCCTCGCCATGCCCGCCAGAGCCCCTGGATTGAAGGCACGCCACGGATTGAAGGCACGCCACGACGAGATCCGAACCCCATGACGCCCGCCACTCGCCGTTGGAGCTTCGCGCCGGTGGAGGGACACGAGACACGCAGGAGACACTTCGACTTCATCCGGACAGGGTCCGTGCTGCTGCCCGTCTACGGGCTGCTGGCGATCGCCGCGCTCGTCACTGCACCTTCGCTGGGCATTTCCCACGAGGCTGCCGCGGCGAGTCCGGCGGGGACCTTCGCCAGCACCTTACCACCGGGAGCGATTGGCGGCCCGCGGCGGCTGCAGCCCGGTCCCTGTCCGGATGAGACCCTGCCCGTCGGTGTGCAGCCCGTGGAGGTTCGCGGTCCCAAGGGCCTGCTGCTGGCGATCGAAACGGCCGACGGTTGGTCGCCGCTGCGGCCCGGCCCGCTCCGCATGGGGCTCGTGGTCGGCCGGCCGTACCGGCTTCGCGTCGGCGGCATCCCGGGGCGCGAGGGGGAGGAGTTGTTCCCGTCCATCCGCGTGCTCGCCAAGCTCGCGACGCCCGCCGGAATGGCGTGGCGGTTTCCGATCGAGGTCGTCATCGATGCGGATGACCTCACGACCGCGTTCGCCGGGGCCCACGTGCGGCGGGTCGTCTACACGGCCTGCGCGGCCGACGAAGCCGATCCGGTTCCGGCCGGTTGGTTCGACGTGAAGCCCGGCGACGACGCGCTGGCGGTGGCGTCGACCCTCGGCGCGCCGGTCGCGGAGCTGGTGCTGGGCGACCGCGTGCCCCCGGGGATCCTCCCATGACCGCCGCGCACCGCGGATGGGGCCCGACGGATCGCCGGCGCCGCTTCCTGCGGCTGGCCGCGATCGCCGGGGCGGCGGTCTCGCTGGCCTCGTGCCGCGCTCTTCCGCCGGCGGCGGTCGTGGGGACGGCGGCTGTGTCCCACGCGATCGACGAACTCGACTCGGCCGGGCCGGTGGTCGACGCCGAGCTGCCGCCCGACGAACCACATGCCCGACCGGCCGTGGCGCCCGCGGAGCCCGACTGGCAGGCCGAAGTTCGCCAGACCGCGCCGCAGGCCGCCGACCGGCCTACGGCGGTGGTGCGGACGGGCCTCGAAGCCCCCTGCCCTCCCCTGCCCCGGATTCCCGCGGCGGACGGCCCCTGCAGCGGATGCCGGGGCTCCCAGGATGCCGCGTGCGGGCCGGTCCCGTGCGTGACGTGCGTCCCCTTCGAGCCCCTGCCGCCGATCGTCGCCCCCTGCCTCGTCTGCGACGGCGGCGACGCGAACGCCCCCGCGAAGCCGGTCGGCGAAGCGGGGCTCACGCACCTCACCGCCGGCGACACCGTCGCGCGGTTTCAGCCCGCCGATCAGATGCCCGACGCGGCCGACGTGCGCGTGGTCGCCTCCAACTGTGCCTGCGTCTTCGCGCCGCGGTTCGGCGCCGTCCGCGAGGTCACGCGGCCAGTCCAAGATGCGCAGCCCGCCGGCCCGCGGGGCTTCACGCTGCCCACCGGCCCCGAACTCGAGTCCCGCCGCGAGCCGGTCTGCCGGCAGGTGCAGGCGACGGCCCTGGAGTCGGCCCGCACGGCGCTGCCGGGCGTGGCGCTCGAGGAGCGTCTCGGACCGCTGGCGGTCGACCAGGGCGAGGGCCCGTCGGAGAGCGAGGGCCTCCAGGATCCTCGCGAGCGGGTGCTCGACCAGGCGATCGAAACCAGGCGTCGGCGGCAGCGGCCACTCGTCCAGGTGGGCTTCGACGTGCCGGTCGCCTGGACCTGCATCAAGGCCGCCAACGTGCTCCTCGACGACCGCTCGGCGCAGGTCGTGGCGGCGGATCGCGGCACGGCGACGCTGCGGTTCGAGGAGCCGGGCCGCGCGGAGCTCACGCTCTGCAAGCGGGCCGGTACCGATACGGCGCGGCAGGGAGAGGAACTCGACTTCACGATCTACATGCTCAACTCGGGCGACCGCCCCCTCACCGGGATCGCACTCGCCGACGCCCTGCCGACTCGGCTGGTCTACGTGCCCGACTCCGCGGCCGCGAGCGTGGCGGCCGACTTCGCCACCGAGACCGGCGATGACGGCTCGACCGTGCTGGTCTGGCGGCTGCGGGAGACGCTCCGGCCGGGGGCGAGCGGCTTCGTGCGGTTTCGCACGGTCGTCAAGTAGCCCCGCGGCGTCGGTTGCCGCCGTGGATCGCACCGGGGTACGATCCCGGCTCGTTCGTCAGGGGCCCCCGGGTCCCGTTCCCGCACCCGAGGACCCCATGTCGCATCCGCTGCCGTGCCGCTCGTCCGTTCGCGTCGCCCGCTCAGTTCTCGGGCCGTGCCTGCTGGCCCTGCTCGGTGCGGCAGTCCTCGTCGAACACGCCGTCGCCCAGCCGGCCGCCACGGCCGAAGCCCCCGCCGCCGACGGGCTCGTGGTGCCTCCGCTGCCCGAGGGAACGCCGGAGGAGCTGCTCGCCTTTGTCTCGGGGCTGATGCCGCCGAAGGCGCAGCCGAAGTCACGGGAGGAGGCCTTCCAGTACATCCGCGACGTCTCCACGGTGTCGGTTCAGGCCGCCGACAAGGTGCTCGCCGTGACCAAGCCGGGCGACGAGACCAACACCCGCGCCTCGATGCTCAAGCTCGAGAGCCTGGCTCGGCTGTCCCAGTTCGGTGACGAGCAGGCTGCCGCGGACATGGCGACCTTCGCCGCGTCCCTGGCGAACAGCCCGGTGCCGGAACTCGCGATGGAGGCGAAACGACTCGAGATCGTCTCGGACGCCCAGCGGATTTTTTCCGAGGAGAAGTTCGACTCGGCGGCCGGACTCGTGACCCGGGTCGCCGCGCTGCTGAAGGCCGCGCCGGACGACGCCAAGACCGCGATGCTGGCCATGCAGCTCTGCGGCGCCTTCGAGCAGATTCCCGGCGGCGAGCGTGTGGCCGCCCAGGCCATAACCACGCTCGGCCCGATCCTGGAGTCGAGCCCCGACGCCCGCATCAAGGAGCTCGGGGCGGGCTTTGCCGCCAAGCTTCGCCTGCTCTCGCTTCCCGGCAACGCGATGGAGATCTCCGGCAGCCTGCTCGACGGCGGCGCATTCGACCAGAAATCGCTCGCCGGCAAGGTGGTGCTGGTCGACTTCTGGGCCACCTGGTGCGGGCCGTGCGTGGCCGAGATTCCCAACGTCGTCGCCCAATATGAGAAGTACCACGACAAGGGATTCGAGGTGATCGGCATCAGCCTCGACGAGGAGAAGGACAAGGTCGACGCCTTCGTGGCCGAGCACAACATTCCCTGGCCCATCCTCTATGCGGGCAAGGGCTGGCAGGATCCGGTGGCGCAGTTCTACGGCATCTCAGGCATTCCGCAGATGATCCTGATCGGCCGCGACGGCAGGGTGATCACCGTCAACGCCCGGGGCGAGAAGCTGGCCGAGCGGCTCGCCGAGCTCTTCAAGGACGGCGGTTGAGGATTGCGACGTGGAGGGGATGGCCGGGCCACGATGACGGCGCCTGACGGATCCGGACGGCCGCGGTGGAGCGTGTCGAAGCGGGCGGCCGCCTTCGACTCCTCGGGCATCCGCAAGGCCTTCGACCTCGCCGCGAAACTCGAAGACCCGATCAACCTGTCGATCGGGCAGCCTGACTTCGAGATGCCGCCGGCCGCTCGCGAGGCGGCCAAGGGGGCGGCCGATGCCGGCCGCAACGGCTACACGCCGACGCAGGGCATCCCGGCGCTGCGCGAGCGGCTCGAGGCCGACGCCCGCCGCGAGACGGGCCAGCCCGACCGCAGGCTCTGCGTGACCAGCGGCTCGAGCGGGGCGCTCGTGCTGGCCCTGATGGCGCTGGTCGATCCCGGCGACGAGGTGCTCGTCTTCGAACCGGCATTCGTGATGTACCGGCCGCTGGTGGAGTTTCTCGGCGGCCGCGTGGTACCGATCGACACCTCGCCGTCGTTTCGCATCGACGTGGATGCCGTGGCCGCCGCGGTCACGCCGGCGACCCGGGTGATCCTCCTCAACACGCCGGCCAACCCCACCGGCTTCGTGGCCGATGCCGACACCGTCCGCGACCTGGCGCGACTCGCCGAGAAGCGCGGCGTCACGCTCGTCAGCGACGAGCTCTACCGCTCTTACTGCTACGACGCCCCGTTCCACTCGCCCGCGGTGCATTCCGATCAGGTCGTGGTGATCGACGGCTTCTCGAAATCGCACGCCATGACCGGCTGGCGGGTGGGCTGGATTCATGGGCCGAAGCAGGTCGTCGACGCCGTCACGATGATGCAGCAGTACACGTTCGTCTGCGCGCCGCAGCCCGGCCAGTGGGCCGCCCTCGCCGCCCTCGACTGTCCGATGGACGCGCCGCTGGCGGAGTGCCGCCGCAAGCGCGACGCGCTGATGGCGGGCCTCGCCGGGGTGTATGACTTCGTGCCGCCGGGGGGCGCGTTCTACCTGTTTCCGAAGGCTCCGGGGGGCTCGGGCAGGGCCTTCGCCGAGCGGGCCGCCGCCGAGGAGAAGCTGATCGTGGTTCCGGGCAGCGTGTTCGGCCGCTCCGACACGCACTTCCGGATCGCCTACACCGTGGGCGAGCGGACGCTCGATCGCGGGATCGCCGCACTGCGGAGGCTTGCCGGGGCGTGAGGCGCGTCCGCGGGCAGGCACACGTGATCGACTCGGATCAGGCGGCCCGGCGGACCGCGTAGCCGAGCTGGTCGAGATCCGCGGCGTAGATCGAGCCGACGAGGGCCCTGGTCCGCGCCGTCCAGGGGCCGACTTCCCGCAGCCCGGACGACGCGTTCCAGCGGCCGAGATGCCCGAGAGCTCCGCGGGCCCGCTCGCCAGCGCTGCCGGCTGCGAGCAGCTGCCGCAGCCCGGGGAGCAGCTCTTCCATCGGGATCAGCCGCTCGTAGCGAATCGCGTCCAGGGCGAGCAGCTGAACCTGGGGGCGGACGTGGACGTCCCAGGAGACACCCTCAACGCCGAGCCGCTCGACGAAGTCGTCGAAGGGAACATGCCGCTGCACCCACCGGATCCGTTCCACGCTCGTGACCGTCCGCAGCCGGCTGATGGCGGGGGCGATGTAACTGGCGGCGTAGAGCGCGGGAGCGAACCGCCGGGCAAAACGGTTGAGCTTGTTGTGGTAGTTGGAGACGATGCGATCGAACGGATCGCGGATCACCGAGAAGATTCGGTAGTCGTGGAAGCGACGCAGCGTGCGGGCGACGGCCTCTCGGGGCACGGCCGCCTCGTAGCTGCCGCCGCGGCCGGGTGTCGGCTCGCTCCGGATCATGGGGAGCACCCGCCTGGGGTTGCCCGCCGGAGGGTCGCCATCCGCCCTCCCCAGGGCGGCGAGCAGCGAGTACATCGTCGTGGAGGCGCACTAGGCCTTATCCAAGCGAATTTGGACTTGCGCGATTCGCGCTGAGCGCATAAAAAACTCGAAATCCCCGACGAATCGCTTGATTTCGGTTGGCGCCAC
>VGYR01000153.1 GCA_016872925.1 Planctomycetota bacterium | reverse complement strand
CACCATCGATCTCGATGACGCCCGTGAGCGGCTCGTTCGCCACCGCATCTACGGCCTCGTGAACTCCGCCGCACGGCTGCGGCGGTTCATGGAGAGCCACGTGTTCGCGGTCTGGGACTTCCAGAGCCTGCTCAAGGCGATGCAGCAGCGGCTCACCTGCACGAGCCTCCCCTGGCTGCCTTCCGCCGACCCGGAGGCCCGTCGGCTCGTCAACGAGATCGTCCTCGACGAGGAGTCCGACGCATTGCCCGATGGAGGGGCGGCGTCGCATTTCGAACTGTATCTCGACGGGATGCGGGCCGCCGGGGCAGACACCGGGCCCGTCGAGCGGATGCTGCGGATCCTGGGGGAGAGCGAGGAGCCGCAGGTTGGGAAACCCGCGGCTCCTCCGACAGCGGATGGGCGACTTCGGTTAGGGGAGCCTGCGGCGTCGATGGCTGAACGCGTGTCGAGCGCGATGCAGGCCGCGGGGGCTCCCGCAGCGGCGCAGCGGTTCGTCCGCGAGTCTTTCGCCGTCATCGAGGAGAGTTCCACCCATGAACTCGTGTCTGCATTCACCTACGGCCGCGAGGACGTGATCCCCGACATGTTTCGCAGCCTCGTGGGGTCGCTGGCCGCCGGCGATCCCGCCTGGGCCCGCTTTCACTGGTATCTGGAGCGGCACATCGAGGCCGACGACGAGAAGCACGCCCCGATCTGCCGCCGCATCCTCGGCCGGCTCTGTGGGGACGATCCGACGAAGTGGGCGGAGGCTTCGGCCACGGCCCGGCGGTGCCTCGAAGCCCGGATCGCCTTCTGGGACGGGATCGCCGCCGATCTCGAGGCCATGCCGGCCGGCTGACCGCCCGTTGACACGCAGAGTGTATGCCCGTACACTCCCGAGTAGTTGCCGCCCAGGAGTGGGGTGGCGATTCTCGATGTGGAGGGCGACGACATGGTGTCTGTTCCCGAAATCCGCAACCGACTGCAGCCCGTGTTCACGGAGCCCCAGGCCGATCTGCTCGCCAACGTGCTGGTGGAAACGCACGCTGAACTCGTGACCCGCGGCGACTTCCACCGCCTCACCTGCACCGTCGAGGAGCTCGCAGAGGCCCAAAAGAGAACCGAGCACCGCGTGGAGCAGCTCGCGGAAACGCAGCTCGAAATGCAGCACGCCATCACCGAGCTCGGCACGCATGTCACGGGGCTCACGCGACAGGTCGGTGATCTCGCCAAGCAGGTGGGCGGGCTCTCCAATGCCGTCGGTGCCAACCTCGAAGACTTCGCCTGCGAACTCGTGCCCGAGCTGCTGGAGAAATACTGGCGGCTCGCCACGACATCGGCCGGCCCCGAAGAGCTCGCGTTGGCGGACGGCACGGTGCGTGAGTTCGACGTCGTGGTCCGTGGCACCATCGACGACCGGCCCGTGGTCGTGGTCTGCGAGACGAAGGCGACCGTGAGCACCACGGAGGTGTCGAAGTTTCTCAGGATCGTGGAGAAAGTCCGCGCCGCGCATCCCGGCGAGGACGTGCGGCCGCTGTTCTTCGGCTACAAGGCCAACGCGGCGGCGCGGGCGCTGATCGTGGAGGCCGGAGCCGCGATGGTGTTTACCCGCGGCGTGATGATCCCCGCGGCGTAAAAGCCGCTCCGGCCGTACGGCTTACGCCGTTGCGCTTTCGGAGAGGCGATTCAGGAAGCCGCAATCGCGTGAGCGATGCGGGCCGCACGCCGCAAGACGCGAGCCGATCGTGGTGCGGCCGTACGGCTTACGCCGTGACGCTTCCTGATGGCGTCAGTCGTCGAACGGCCGGCGGGGCTTGGCCTTCGCCGCCTGATCGTCGCCTGTGGCCTGCGCTTCCGAGACGGCGCGGGGGCCATCCCCGGCCACCTGGTCGCCGGCCGGACCTGGTTGGGCCCGGGCGGGCTCCGCCGGCACGTCGCCGTCGCCCGTTTCCCCCTCGTCCTGCCGCTCCCGCCAGGGCTTGCCCGCCTCGTAGCTGGCCAGCTCGCTCTTGAGCTGCTCCTGGATGCTGCCCCCCTCGCCCGCGTCCACGTCCACCGCCTGCTGGCTGAACTTCCGCGCCGTCTCGAAATCCCCCTGCTCGGCATACCCCGCGGCGAGCGTGCTGATGATGTGGGCCTCCTTCCACTCCGTCTGTTCGCAGGCCCGCTGGGCCAGTTCGATCGCCCGCGGGGCGTCGCGGAGGCCGTCGTCGGGCGACGTGGCCAGGAGCCAGGCGAAGTTGTTGAGGATGCCCGGGTCGTCGGGCTTGAGGGCCAGGGCCTTCTCCAGGTCGACGACCGCGGCGGGGTGGTCGCCGATCGAGATCGCCGCGTCGCTGCGGCCGCGACGGGCCGAGAACTCTTCCGGATCGATCTCGATCGCCTTGGTGAACCGGCGGATCGCCTCCCGGGGCTGCTTGTTGATCAGGTAGAGCATGCCCAACTGGCTCACGATCGCCGCGTTGTCGGGATTCTTCGCCACCAGCTTGCGAAAGTTGCGGATCGCCTCGGGATAGTCCCCCTGCTGCGACGCGATCAGGCCCCGGAGTTCGAGTGCGGCGGGCAGGTCGGGCTCCTGCTCGAGCACCGCCTCCACGTCGGCCACGGCCTCGGCCGACCGCTCCGCCTGCTGGAGGATGGTGGCCCGCAGCAGCCGCGGCCCGAGTTCCCGGGGCACCAACTCGATCACCTCGCCGATGTCGGCGAGCGCCTGGTCGCGGTTGCCCCGGGCAACGTGGGCGCGGGCCCGCTTGAGGATCACGCCCGCCGCCTCCGGCTCGAGTTCGATCGCCTTGTCGAAGGTCGCGATCGCCTCGTCGAGCTTCTCCTCCATCATGTAGGCCAGGCCGAGGGCCTCGAGGGTCGAAATGTCTTCGGGAGTTTCGGCGAGCGCCGCCTGAATGTCTTCGCGGGCCGCGGCATAGTCCTCCCGCAGCAGCCGGTGGAGGCCGCGGGCCTTGCGGACATCGGCATCCCGCGGGGCCAGTTCCACCGCCTGATCGAGCAGTTCACCCCGCTTGTCGGCGTCGTCCTCGACCGATGCCAGCACGAGCGTCGCCTGGGCCCGCTGCAGGGAGTCGTCGCCGAGCCTCTCCAGGGCCCGCCGGGCCGATTCCACGGCCCGCTCGCGGTTGCCTCCGGGGAGGCTTTCGAGCCGGGCGACCAGGAGGTGCGCGGCCCCGATGTCGGCGTCGCGATCAAGCACCTCCTGCAGGTCGCGGAGGGCGAAGGCGCGGATCCGCTTCCACTGCGGGTCGGGATCGTCGGTCTCGAGGATCGCCCCCGAAAACATCGCGGCCCGGTCGAGGAGCGTGCCCGTGTAGAGATCCTCGGCAAACTTCCGCGACGACTCGTCGAGCCCGCGGTCGATCGCCCGCTTGCAGAGGTCGAGCACCCGGGCGAAGTCGTCCATCTCGTTGATCTCGAGCTTGGCGGCGATCGCGTCGTCGAGGAGTTCCTGCCCGGCGGGCGCGTCCGCCACGGGCTCGGGGGGCGCCTCGCCGGCCGCGGGCCCTTCCGCCGGCTGGGCGACGGCCGCTGCCGCGTCGCCGGTGCCGGCGGGGGCGGTCGCTTCCTGGGCGGCGCTCGAGCCCGCTCCCGGCAGGGCGACCCACGCGAATGCGACCGCGACCCCGGCAACGATCCGGCAGACGAGCGACATCGAAGGGCTCCCGGAGAATGCGGTGGGCGCGTGCGGGGCCGACGCGGCCCTCCCGCCAACCGAATAGTATGCGGAAGGACGGTCGGTCGACGCCACCGCGTGGCCTGCGGCCCAGGGCTTCGGCTCGGCGACGGCCCTCGGCCGGGCTACCCGGCCTACAGCGGCGCCGGCAGGTCGCGGCGGCTGAAGATCACCGCCCCCGCGGCATACGCAAGCAGACCGATGCCCAGCAGGATGCCGTCGTAGCGGGCCAGGAGGCTCCAGGCTTCGGGTCCGCCCCCTACGAGCCGCTGCGGCTCGTAGGCGTTGAGCACCGAGAGATACCCGACCCAGCCCAGCGGGCCGCTCAACCGGCCCACGAGTTTGGCGAGAATCGCCGCCACGTAAAACCCGCACATGATCCCGACCGTCCGCCAGCGGTGGCTGTCGGCGGCCGACACGCAGGCCGAGATGCCCGCCATGCAGACCATCAGCCCGAACACGTTGAGCACCGCCGGCACGAATCGCACGGGCTCCACGCGGCCGGCCCACGGGCCCAGCGACACCACGCTCCAGACCGACGCCAACAGCACGCCCACCAGCAGCGCCGCCGCCGCGGTCGTGGCCGCCGCCTGCGTGAGAAACACGGCCGACCGCCGGACGGGCGCCGCCAGGAGCATCTCCAGCGTGCCCCGATCGAGCGGCCCCGAGACCGCGTCGCTGCCCCGCGTGATCCCCCAGACCGTGGCCGCGAGCACCACGACCGGGTCGACGAACGCCAGGGCCACACGGCCCGCATACGTCGCCACCTCCGAGAAGGGCACGCCCGAGAGCTTCTGCCAGTTCTTGGGGATCACCTCCAGGAGCACGTTCTGGAACGCGGGCATCTCGATCTGCGCCGAAAGCCAGATGTAGAGCCACGGAAACGCCCCCCAGAGCGCCGCGAGCGAAAGCAGGAGCACCTTCTGATCGCCCCAGGTCTTCCACCACACGGCGCCGTTCCAGAAGCGTCCCCCCGCGGCACCGGCCTGCCGCCCCCCCGCGTCGACGTCGTGAGGCATGCTCATCGCGGGCTCTCCGGCCTGTGGAAGCGGTCGTAGACGGCCTGCAGCCCCACCGGCTCGACGCGGACTTCGGCGAGCGGCAGCGTCGCCAGCCAGCCGAGCAGGGGCGCGAGCGGCTCGTCCGTCTCGAGCACCACGCCCCGGTCGCCCCGCGGCAGGGCCGCGAGCCGGCCGGTGAACTCGGCGGGCACGCCGGGAAAGGGGGCGCGCAACTCGGCATGGATCCGATGGCCGCGGCGCAGGTCGTCGATCGACTGCTCGTGGGCGATCTTCCCCGCCCGCATGATCGCCACGCGGTCGCAGGTCTCCTCCACCTCGGAGAGCACGTGCGACGAAAACATCACCGTGCGGCCGGCGGCCCGCGCCTCCCGCACGAGATCGAGGACCACGCCGCGGGCCGTGGGATCGAGGTTGGCGGTCGGCTCGTCGAGGATCACCAGCGGCACCTCCGTGGCGAGCACCGCCGCCAGGGCCAGCTTCTGCCGCATGCCCGTGCTCATCCTGCCCACCTGCCTCGAGCAGTCGAGGCCGAGGCGATCCGCCACGCGGGCCGCCGCGTCGCGGCGGCACTCGCGCCGCAGCCGCGCGAAGAAGTCGAGCACGCCATGACCGTTCATCCGGCGGAAGAGCCGGGCCTCGCCGGGCAGGTAGGAGGTGCGGGCCCGGATCTCGAGCGACTCCCGCCGGCAGTCGTAGCCCGCCACCGTGCCCGTGCCCGAGGTGGGCGTGAGGTAGCCGAGGAGGGTTCGCAGCAGCGTGGTCTTGCCGGCGCCGTTGGGCCCGAGGAGCCCGAAGATCTCCCCCGCGGGCACGTCCAGCGAACAGCCGTCGAGGGCGGCGAAGCTGCCGTACCGCTTCGTGAGGGCCGCGGTGCGGACGATCATCGGGGGCTCGGTGGACGGGAGGGCGTCGGGCGGGCGATCGGCGGCCGGCAGCTCACGGCTGCCACTGCCGCCAGAAATAATAGCCGGCCAGCGCGAAGCCGATGATCGCGACCAACTTCCGCAGCGCCGCCGCGGGGAGTTTGCGGGCCAGCCGCGAGGCCGCGAAGCTCCCGGTCATCCCGGCCGCCGCGATCACGGCGACGTGCGGCCAGGAGACGTCGTGCCCGCCCACGAGCGAGCCGCCGGCGAACACCGCCGTGGCGATCCCGTTGACGACGGTGGCCAGCGAGTTCTTCACCGCGTTGAGCCGGTGGATGTCGCCGAGGCCGAGCAGCCCCAGCATGGCGATCATCAGGATGCCGATGCCGGCGCCGAAGTAGCCGCCGTAGACGCCCACGAGGAACTGCAGCAGGCAGGCCGTCGCGATCCGCCCGGGCGAGACCGGCGCGTCGCCGTGGGCCCAGGCCGCCACCTGCGGCTGGACCGCGAACAGCACCGCGGCCAGCAGGATCAGCCACGGCACGAGCCCGTCAAAGAGCGCCGGCGGCAGGCAAAGCACGAGCAGGGTGCCGACCGCGCCCCCCACGAAGCTCGGGATCACGAGCCAGCGGGCCCAGGCAGGCAGCCCGGAGCGGCTCTCCCGCGACACCCAGGCGGCCACCACGCTCGCGGGCCACAGGCCGATCGTGCTCGTCGCGTTGGCCGTGACCATGCGGCCGGGATCGACCGGCAGGATCGCGGAGAGCACCGGGAAGGTGAGGATCGTGCCGCCACCGGCCAGGGCATTGATCGCGCCGGCCAGGAACGCGGCGACCACCAGCGCCGCCCAGCCGGCGAGAGCGGGATCGACCAGGCCGCCGTTCAGGCCGCTCATGGCCCCCCCTGCGCCGCGGCGCCGGGCTCGGCGCGGGGCTCGGCGCGGGGCTCGGCGCGAATCGTGGCGCCGCAGTCGATGAGCAGGTAGCCCGCCCAGAAGATCGGATGCAACGGGGAGCCGAGCGGGGCGGCCGCATCGCGGATCCGCGGTTCGCGAAGCGCGTCGGGAGGCTCGGCGCGGACCACGTCGACCGCCCGCTGCCACGCCACCGCCGCGGGCCGCCCCGCGGCTCCCTGCGTGTCGCGGAGAAACTCCGTCATCAGATCGCTGCAGGCCTTGCCCCCCATGCGCCACCGCGCGAGCAGGGCCGTCTCGGCGCCGGCGGCGACGAGATCGGTCGCAGCCACGAAGATCTCCTCCCCCGGCCGCTGCGGCGGCTTCACCAGGCCGTCGGCCATCGCGGTGGCCATGCCCGGCAGCATCACCACCCGCGGCCGCTTCACGGGAGCCGCCAGCCAGTCGGCAAACGTGGTCGCGGAACCCTTCCCGCCGGCTGCCGGCACAAGCGGCCAGGCGGACACCGGCCCGGTTGCCGGGATCGCGTCGAGCACGAGCAGGGTGTCGCAGGCTGCGGCCGCCAGGGATTCGGGAACCGTCGCCGCCGCCCCGAGCGGCGCCAGCGCAGCCTTGGGCATCGCGGCCCGCAGGCCGGCCACCGTCGCCGCGGCGTCGGGCTTGTCGCCCCGCCACATCCGCCCCGCGTGGACGCCCACGAACCCCGCTCCCCGGTCGTCCCGCTGCACGACGGCGAGGCTGCGGGTGGGCGCGTAGCGGATCCGGCAGCGGTCGCGGAGCCGCGGCGGACCAAGCGCAGGACCGAGCGGATCCTCGGCACCACCGGCCCCCGTGCCGATCGGCAGCATCTCGAAGGGCACATACCACAGCCAGCCGTCGGGCACGATCACGAGTTCGTCGACGCCCTCCGCGAGCGTGACCCTCGAGTTCTCGAAGATCATCCGCTCGATCCGCTCGGCCGACGCCTGCCAGTCGCCTTCGGCCAGCCGCGCGGCGACGACCGGCGCGTCGGCGTCGAACAGGCACAGGCCCTTGGCGAGGGCGACGATCTCCGCCGGCAGTCCGGCCGCCTGCCGCACCTGCCAGGTGGCGAAGCGCTCCCGCGACTCGAGCATGGCCACCAGCCCCGTCGCGTCCCAGCGGAAGGAGAGCATCAGCTGCCGCGGCTCGAGCCGGTCGCGAATGTCGGCCGTCTTCGTGAGCGGTGGAAACGAGAGCGGGATGGCCCTCCGGCCGGCGGCGATGCCCGCCTCCAGCAGGCTCCGCCGGGCGGCGAGGCCCCCCTGGGCGGTGACGTCGACCGCCGGGGGCGGGACGGCGACGACCGCCGCCGCGACCTCGCCGCGGATCCGCGTCATGCCGTCCACGACCTCGGCCAGGTCGGGGTGATCTCCGAGCAGCGACGCCCGCAGCGCGGCCACCTGCGGATCGAGCGTCCGCGGGTCGGCGGCGAGCAGCCGCTCGATCGCCAGCCGCCGCCCCCCGAGGGGCTGCGTCGCGAGCCAGCGGTGCCGCAGCGCGGCCTCGGCCACTTCGACGGCGGCGCCCGTGTCGCGGCGGTTGGCCACCCCCTGCCAGGCGGCGAACGCAGCCGCCTGGTCGGCCGACGAGACGGCCAGCGCGTCGAGCGGGTCGCGGGCGAAGTCGCGGCCCGCCGGGTCGGCGAGGAAGAGCTGGAAGAACTCGTCGGCCAGCCGGTCGGACACCGCTCCCGTGCCCGCGGCGACCGCGGCCGCGAGCGCCGTCGTCTGGAAGAGCCTCGGGCTGCGGGTCCGCGCGATGGCCAGCGCGTCTCCGAGGGACGCATCGCCTTCGGCCAGGTTGCCGGCCGCGTATCCGATCAGCGACTTCGCATACTTCACGCGGGCCCCGAGCGCCGCCTTGCCGGCCGCAGCCTGCAGCAGCCGCGGATCGATGTCGGCCAGCGCCGCCGCCGCCCGCCGCGGATCACCTGCCGCGGCGAGTTCCTCGGCCTGGATGGCGAGCAGCCGAGCCCGCAGGGCCGGCAGGCGGCCGCGGGCCTCGTCGCAGCCGCGGGCGATCGTCGGCGGCACGCCCCGCGCGCCGGCCATCGCATGCGCGGCGGCCGCGAGCGAAAACGCCTCCTCGAGGGCCCGCGCGTCGCCGAACTCGGCCGCGGCGTAGGTCGCCTCCTCGAACAACCCGGCCGCCTGCTCGAAGCGGTCGGCGTCCAGCGCGATCCGGCCCAGCACGATCAAGCCCCACGCCGTCAACGCATGGTCGAACTGGTTGCCGATCGCAAGCCCGCGGGTGAGCAGCGGGCCGGCGGCTTCGGGCTTGCCCTGCGACCAACAGGCGACGCCGAGGGCCACGTCGATCCAGGCCTGGGACCAGTGGTTGGGCAACGCCCGCCGCTGGGCGAGCGCCGCCTCGACCTTGTCGACCGCCGCCGATTCGCGGGCCAGCGGGCCCAGGATCGCGCCGTGCCGGTAGATCGCGATCACGAGCATCCGCATGATCTCCTGCGGCCGCACCGGGCGGTCGTAGTCGGCGACGAGCGCGCCTCCCCGCTTGAGCACCTCCTGCGGGTCGCCCGCCGAGGTGCGGATCGCGATCGTCTCCGGAATCGCGGCCGCGGTGGTGGTGCGCCGGCTGCGGCCCCAGGTGCCCACGCGGCCCGCCGTGGCGGCCGCTCGGAGGGGCTGCGGCGGAAACTGCAGCGACAGCATCCACTCGGCATGCGCCGCCTCCAGCAGCATCGCCTCCTCGTAGCGGGCGACCGCCCCGGCGAAGTCGCCCACCTCGAACAGGCACTCGCCGAGGAGCGCGGCCGACGCGATCGTGTCGATCCAGCGGCCGCCGCCGATCTGCACGCTCCCGCGGTGTTCGCCGGCGGCGATCTGCCCGGCGGTCTCGTAGTCGCCGGCAGCGAGCGCCTCGAGCGCGAGGTCGTGCTCCGGCGAGGGCACCGTCGGCGCCCGGTTCGGCACGCCCGTGTTGGGCGGAATCACGATCTGCGCGGCGGCGCAGGCGGCCAGACAGATCCAGGCGGCGAAGGCCCGGCAGGAACGCACCATGCCGGTGGTTGTACACGCCGCCGCCCGGAAGGGGGCACCACGGTGGGCGCAGGTGGCAGGCTGGGCAGCGGGGGAAGCCGCCGCCGAAACCTGGGAAACCCCGGGGGCCGGTCGTATGGGCTGGTCAAAGTTTGCGGGTCGTGGCGACCGATATCCCGTCGAGAGGGTCGCCACGGTCGCCCAGGACGGATCTCACTCGCATGAACACGCTGCCCCGAACCGCCGCCGAACGCTGGGCCACGCACGGCCTCCTGGCCTCCATCGGAGGCCTGGCCACCGTCGCCACCACGGGCTGCCAGGTCGACATCGGAGGCCAGACGCTTCCGAGTGCCTACTACCTGCAGGACGACATCCAGTACTTCCCGGCGGGCCCCGAGTTCAAGCTCTCAAAGGAAGCCGCCGCCCAGAAGGCCTACAAGAAGGAAATCGGCGCGGACGGCTGCGGCGGCGCCTGCGGTGGCACCTGCGGCCACTGCGGCGGCTGACGGGCTCTGCCGATCGCAGCGCGGGTTGGAAAACCCGCGCTACCCTTGGCCAAGTAGCACAGGTTTTTCAACCTGTGGCGAACCCATCGCGGGTTGAAAACCCGCGCTACCCTTGGCCAAGTAGCACAGGTTTTTCAACCTGTGGCGAACCCAGCGCGGGTTGAAAACCCGCGCTACCCTTGGCCAAGTAGCACAGGTTTTTCAACCTGTGGCGAACCCATCGCGGGTTGAAAACCCGCGCTACTCTCGG
>VGYR01000152.1 GCA_016872925.1 Planctomycetota bacterium | reverse complement strand
ACGCTCTTGAAGAACGAGAAGACGGCAAAACTCGGAGTGAAGAACAAACGGCTTTCAGCCGGCTGGGACGAGGACTACCTGCTTCAAGTACTTGTCGGCACTTGAGATATGGTGCGATCGCCCTGCTCGGCGACGGGCTCGCAGTGAGGCGGACCGCAGCGTGGTTGGGGGCCGGCCGATGCGGTATGCTGCGGATTACGGCGGCGGGGCTACCGTGCCGAGGCCCATCCACGCAGCGGAGGCAGTCATGGCGGGAAAGTCTCAGGCATCGAGCGGATCGTCGCGGCGCGGGTTTCTCGGGGCCGGCCTGACGGGCGTCGCCACGGTCGCCGGGGGATTCGTGCCGGTGTTCGCCTGGACGCAGCCCGCCTTCGCCAACCGGGCCACGAACGACCGGCCGCGGATCGGCTGCATCGGGACCGGCTCGATGGGCACGGGCGACGCCCGCGATCATGCCCGCTTCGGCGACATCGTGGCGGTGTGCGACGTCGACAACCGCAACGCCGAGCGCTGCCGCAACGACGAGGGATCGGGCAAGTGTCGGGCCGACGCCTACCGCGACTACCGCCGCGTGCTCGACCGGCCCGACGTCGACGTCGTGAGCATCGTCACGCCCGATCACTGGCACGTGAAGATCGCGCTGGAGGCCCTGCAGGCGGGCAAGCACGTGTTCTGCCAGAAGCCGCTCTCGCTCACGCTCGAGGAGAACCGGCTCGCCCGGTCCGCGGCGGAGCGGCACCCGGACCTCCAGTTCTTCATCGGCACGCAGCAGCGGAGCGATCGCGATCTGTTCCTGCGGGCGGTGAACATGGTCCACCAGGGTCTGCTCGGCGACGTGAAGCAGGTGACGGTCGGGATCAACGGCAGTCCGACGGGCGGGCCCTTCGAGGTTGCCGCGCCGCCGAAGGAACTCGACTGGGAGATGTGGCTCGGTCAGGCGCCACTGGTCGACTACCGGGAGAAGCGGTGCCACTACGAGTTCCGGTGGTGGTACGAATATTCCGGCGGCAAGTTCACCGACTGGGGCGCCCATCACGTCGACATCGCCCAGTGGGCGCTCAAAGAAGACACGCGGGGACGAGGGCCTGTCCGCATCGACGGCACCGACGCCAAGCATCCGGTGCCCTTCAAGGACGGATTTCCGACCGTGGACGACTGCTACAACACGTCGCACGACTTCGCCGTGACCTGCACCTTCCCGGGGGGCACGGAGATGGTGGTCACGAGTCGGGGTGACAACGGGATCCTGTTCGAGGGCACGAAGGGGCGGATCTTCGTCAACCGGGAGAAGATCACCGGCAAACCGATCGAGGAGGGGTGGGACAAGGACCGGTTCACCGAGGCCGACGTGGTGAAGCTCTACAAGGGGAAGCCTTTCGAGGACCACAAGGCCAACTTCTACCGCTGCATCCGCGAGGGGGGGCTGCCGGTGTCGGACGTGTTCAGCCACGTGATGGCGATGAACACCTGCCACCTGACCGCGATCGCGGCCCGGCTCGGCCGGGCGATCACCTGGGATCCGGCCGCCGAGCGGATCACGGGCGACGAGCAGGCGGCGGCCCTCGCGGCCCGCACGCCGCGGGCCGGCTACGAGATTCCGCGGGGGTAGCCGGCTACGTCCTGCGGAGCAGCGCGAACTCGGCCGTGAGCCCGGGCCCGAAGGCCATGGCCACGCACGGCCCTGCGCTACCTCCCCGGACGAGCCGCTCGAGGATGAACAGGATCGTGGCGCTCGACATGTTGCCGTGTTCGGTGAGCACGGCGTGCGACGCGGCGAGCGACTCCGCGGACAGACCGAGTGCGTCCTGCACGGTGGTGAGCACGCGTGGGCCACCGGGATGAACGACCCACGAGCCCACGTCCGCGACGGCCAGGCCCGCCGCGGCGAGACCGTCGGCCACCGCCTCGGGCAGGTGGCGGCCGATCGTTCCCGGCACCGTGGCCGAGAGGCTCATCTCGAAGCCATGGTCGCCGATGAGCCAGCCCATCTCGTCCCGCGAGTCCGGCAGGATCCGCGACCACTGGCGGTCGAGGGCCCACGTGGGGCCGCCGGCCCGCTGCGGGCGGGAGGCCTGCCCGCCGACGACCGCCGCCGCGCCGTCGGCGAAGATGCTGTTGGCGACGATCACATCACTCCGTGGACCGTATTGGAAATGCAGGCTGCAGAGTTCCACGCAGACCACCAGCGGCACGCTGTCGGGCCGTGCCGCCACGAAGGCCTCGGCCACGCGGAGCGCGTTGAAGGCGCCGTGGCAGCCCATGAAGCCGACGTGCGTGCGGGCCGTCGACGGCGAGAGGCCGAGGGCGGTGAGGAGGTCGAGGTCCACGCCCGGGTTCGCAAAGCCGGTGCACGAGCAGGTGACGAGGTGCGTGATCGCGTCGGCGTCGACGCCGGCGGCGGTGAGGGCGCGACCAGCGGCGAGGATCGCCAGTGGGCCGGCCTCCATCGCGTAGCGATCCATCCTGGCCCGCGTGGATGGGCCGTCGGGTTCAGTCGTCGAGGCGGGGGGAAAAAAGCTCTGAGCCCAGGCCGCCGCACCGGGATCCTCGAGCAGCACGGAGCCGCGGGAGCGGATCCGCGTCTGCCGATAGATGGCCGCCACGGTGCGGTCGTGCCCCGGCTCGCCCTGGGTGAAGGCCGAGGCGAGAGCGGCCGCATCCTGCTGAAGAATGCGGCGGGCCGGCGTGGCCGTGCCGAAGCCGAGCAGGCGCATGCTCATGCGGTAGCCCCCGGGGACGCCGAGCCGAGCACCGCCGGCGTGAGCAGCCGCGCCGCCCAGGGCATGGTCCGAGCCGCAGCGACCGCCCCGGCCACGATGGTCGGCCGGCGAAGCTGCGTTGCGATGAGCTGGCAGCGGGCGTGGGCCGCGGCAAACTCGCGGCCGTGACCCGCCACGTAGCGGGCAGCTGCGTCGCCCGGCGCGCGGAGGCCGCGGGGCGCGATCAGGGCCGCCGCGAGCACTCGAGCCGCCGCCAGCGCCCAGCCGATGCCCTCGCCGGTGAAGGGCTCCACGTAGTGTGCGGCGTCGCCAACTCGGAAGATGCGGCGATCGCGGCCGGCCACGAGCGCTGCGCGGCGAGTCAGCGGTGGCGTGGCATGCAGCGGTGCGGCCCGGACCGCGTCGGCGTCGGGCAGCCGGCAGGATCCGGCATCGACGGCCTCCGCCAGCAGGGCCGCCACGGCGGCGGCCACGTCGCCGGCCCGGGCGACCGCTCCCCGGTCGAGCGCCGCAGCCATGTCGATGCGACCATCCTCGAGCCGCACGAGCCCGCAGTAGCCCGAGCGACTCACCGCCATCACGAGCGTTGCTGCGGGAAGGTCGCACGACTCTGGGGGCAGAATCCCGCCGGCCCCGATTCGACTTGCGGCGGCGATCACGCGTTGGTCGCTGCCACGAGGATCGTGCTCGACGACGCGCACGTGGTCCGCCAACCCGGTGGCCACCACGATGAACTCGCTGCGGAGCATCAGCGATTGGCCGGATGCAGTCGCCGTAAGGACCGTACCGGCCGTGCCCGCGTCGGCGACCGAGGCCACGTGAATCCCCGGCAACCAGTGGCAACCCGCCGCAATCGCCCGGCCGACGAGGTGCGGGTCGAGCACGTCGCGGGAGATCACGCGGCCGGCAGGGAGCGGCACCGCGGCGTGGCGTCGGCCATGGGCGAGCAGCACCGACGCCAGCGGAATGGCCGAAGCAGGCAGTGCGTCGGGGGCCAGGGCACCCAGTTCGCGCATCGCCAGCTGCGACAGGCAGCAGCCGCAGACCTTCGCGCGGGGAAACGCATGGCGGTCGACCAGCAGCGTGCGGACGCCCCGTGCGGCAAGCCGCCACGCGGTCGCCGCCCCGGCCGGCCCCGCGCCGACCACGATCACCTGCCACCCGATGCCCTTCGCCGCAGCGGCGGAGATCGTGGCGGGCACACCTGCGGACCATGGTGGGGCGATCATCGCGGCACCCAGGCTGCGGGCCGCCGCCAGCGGATCACGACGCGTTCGGGCCAGACCCTTCGGATCGTCGCCGACGCGAGCCCTGCAGCGTCGCACAGCCGACGATACTCGGTGATCGTCCGGGCAGCCCGCACGGACAGCGGGCCATCCACGCGGGCGATCTGCGACGAGGAGAGCATGGTGGTGCCGATGACGGCGAGCCCCAGGCCCAGCCGACTGCGGACGAGATCAGACACCACGACGCCGATGCGGGCCGCCGCGGCCATCCCGCGGAGGAGTCGGGCAGCGTCATGGTCGTCGAGGTGGTGGAGGAACAGCGAACTCACGGCGACGTCGCATGGCGGACATCCCTGCCGGAGCGCGTCGCGGACCTCGAACGTCGCCTCCGTCCCGCACCGCATGGCGGCGGCCTGACACCGCTCGATCGCCCGTGGACTCACGTCGATCCCGAGCATGCGGGCGTCGGGGCGTGCCGAGCGGCGCAGGCGGCTCACCAGGTCGAGCGTCACGTCACCGCCCCCGCAGGCGATGTCGACGACCGCGCAACTGACTGGTCGTCGCCCATCGTCGAGCAGCGCGCGAACACCCTCGGCGAGTCGGGCCGCCGTCCGCGACACGAGATTGATTCGGGCGAGGGCCGAGAGCGCGTGGAGGTGGGCAGGTTCCGGGATCGCCGGATCGTCCATCAGTTCCGGCTCGCGCGACTGAGGGAGCGACCAGGGTATCGACACATTTCACCGGACGCGGGGCGGATGGATTCCACGAGCAGTATAGGGGGGACTCTGTCGGTCTTTTCGCTTCAGGAGGGCCTGGCGCGGCGAGGCTTCCGGATTCCTGAGGCGGGGAGGTGCAGGGACCGTGTCGCGCCTCCACGAAGTGCGTATCGTATCGCCGTGGACGCTCCGGCCCGAATGCCGGGTCTCGCGAGGTCGAGTGCCGCATCCGCGGCCAGGTGAAGAGCCGCTGCCGTGATCAAGCAGGAACGGATCTCAGGTGGCGGTGGCGCGTCCTCCGGGGGCGGGGCGTGGCTCTTTTTTGCGAGCGTGGCGACGGTCGCGGTGCTGCTCGCGGCCGTGCCGCTGATCGTGCGGTCGGCGGTCACGGTGCTCGGCGTCGAGTCGACGACGCCGATCGAGTGGGTGCCGGACTCCTTCGCGCCACGGCGCGACTACGATCGGTTCACGCGGGAGTTCGAAAGCGGCGACGTGGTGGTGGCCTCGTGGCCCGGCTGCACGATCGGCGCCGCGGCCATCGACCGCGTGATCGCGGCAGCCACGGGGCCCGACGCCCCGTGCGACCCGGCGGGCCGGCCGTGGTTCGAGTCGGTTGCCTCGGGCTCCCAGGCGGTCGAACGGCTCACCGATTCGCCGCTCGCGCTCGACCGAGCGGCGGCGATCGAGCGACTCCGGGGTGTGATCGTCGGTCCCGATGGGGAACAGACCTGCGTGATCTTCGGCTTCACCCGCGACGGCCTCGTCGATCGCCGCCGGGCCGTGGCCTGGATCCGCGGGCTTTTGGCACGGACGGTCCCGACCAGTCCCGACGACCTGCACCTCGCCGGGCCGGTGATCGACAACGTGGCGGTGGACGAGGCCAGCGCCCGCAGCATGCAGGTGTTCGGCGGCCCGGCTGCGCTGGTGATCTTTCTCCTCACCTGGCGGTCGCTGAAGTCGCTCCGCTACTCGGTGCTCGTGTTTCTCCTGTCGCTGGCCTGCGTGGGCCTGTGCTTCACGTCGCTGGTGGCGTGGGGCGACAAGATGAATCCGGTGCTGATCGTGATGCCGCTCTTGGTGCTCACGCTCGGGGTGTCCGGGGGCATCCACCTCGTGAACTACCTCGTGGAGGCGCGGCAGGGCGGGCCGCCCGAGGGCGCCGCCCTGCGGGCCATTGCCACCGGCTGGCTGCCGTGCGCCCTTTCGGCGGGCACCACGGCCCTCGGCCTGGTGTCGCTCGTCGTCAGCGAACTCGAGCCGATCCGGGTGTTCGGATTCCACGCGGCCTTCGGCGTGATGACGACCCTCGCGGTGCTGTTCCTGGTGGTGCCGGGGTTCTTCGCGCGCTGGCCCATCCGCCGGCGGCTGCTGCAGGAGCCGGCGGTCGACGGGCGGTCCGCCCGGTTCGCCATGTTCACCATCCGCCGGTCGGCATGGATCGTCGGCCTGTCGACGCTGGCGCTGACGGCCGCGATCTTCGGGGTGCCGCGGATCCGCGCGTCGGTGGCCATCGACACGCTGTTCACGCCCGAGACGCCCGTGATTCGCGACTACCGCTGGCTCGAGGAGCACATCGGGCCGCTGGTCCCGGTGGAGGTGGTGCTCCGGTTCACGGAGGCCTCGACGATCCGCCCGGCCGAGCGGCTCGACCTCGTGCGCGAGGTCGGGGGGGCGCTCGGCGAACTGCCCGGTGTCACGGGTGTGGTGTCGGCCGCGCTGTTCCTGCCGGAGGATGACGACGCCACGGGCGTGCGGGTGGCGGCCCGCAAGGCGGTGCTGGCCCGGAAGCTCGAGGCCAACCTCTCCAGCCTGTCCGACATGCGGATCATTCGCGAGCTCGACGGCGACCAGCTGTGGCGGGTGACGGCCCGCACGTCGGCCCTGGCGGGCATCGACTACGGCGATTTCCTGGGAGTCGTCCGCTCCCGCGTCGAGCCCATCGTGGCCGAGCACGGTGGAGCGGCCGAGGGCGTGCGGGCGGAGTTCACCGGCGTGATGCCGCTGATCAACGCCATCCAGAAGACGCTGCTCCACGACCTGTTCACGAGCTTCCTCTCGGCCTGCGGGGTGATCTCGCTGGTGATGATGGCCGTCGAGGGGGGCGTGGTGGCCGGGGCGGTGGCGATGATCCCCAACGTGTTTCCGATGATTCTCCTGTTCGGCCTCCTGGGGTGGACGGGCGTGGCGCTCGACATCGGGAGCGTGATGACGGCCTCGATCGCGCTGGGCATGGCTGTCGACGGCACCTTCCACTTTCTGACCTTCTTCCGGCGGGGGCTTGCCGTCGAGGCGGGGAAGCACGGCCCGCCGACCGCGGCCGAGCGGACGGCGGCCCTGCGCGCCGCCTTTCGCCACTCGGCCGCGGCGCTGTGCGCGAGCTCCTTCGTCTGTGGCGTGGGAATCCTCGCCTTCGCGCCCAGCGAGTTCGCCCCCACGCGCCGCTTCGCCTGGGTGCTCTCGCTGCTCGTGTTCGCGGCACTCGTGGGCGACCTCGTGGTGCTGCCGGCGCTTCTGGCGAGCCCCCTGGGCCGCTGGTTCAGGCCCAGCCGGCGTTGAGTTTCCCGCGGATCATCGATCGGCCGCGGTCGATCGTCTTGCCAAAGCATCCGTGCCGCGACCAAGATGTCGACCCGGAGTCCATCGTTCGTCACGAGGTGTTTCATGATCCGTGGAGCGGTCGCATTCTTCGCCGTCGTGATCTCGTTCACCGGCCCCCGGCAGGGCGTGATCCAGGCCGCGGCCACGGCCCCGTCGGCCTGCACCGATCCCGCCACGGCCGACGCCGACTTCCCCTTTCAGGGTGAGTACGTAGGCGACGTGCCGATCGACGGTCAGCCGATGCGGATCGGGCTGCAGGTCATCGCCCGTGGGGAGGGAGCCTTCGACGTCGTCGCCTATCCCGGGGGTCTCCCGGGGGACGGCTGGCAGCCGCCGACGAAGGAGATGATCGCGGGCAAGCGGGTCGGGGAGGGTGCCCAGGCCGAGGTGGAGGTTGACGGCACCGACTCGTCGGGCACGCGCCGCCGTGGCGTCATCCGGCAGGGCAAGGTCGACGTCCTGGGCGACGACGGCGCCGTCGTCGCAACGCTCGACAAGGTCGAACGCGAGAGTCCGACGCTGGGGGCAGCGCCACCCGACGGCGCGGTCGTGCTCGTGGACGGCACCGGCCCGGTCGACGAGCAGCGCACCCTCGTGAATCCGCGGCTTACGGAGGACGGCCTCGTGATGGAGGGTCTGACGACGGCGGATGCCTTTGGCGACGCCCGGTGGCACATCGAGTTCCGCCTGCCCTACATGCCCCAGGCGTCGGGGCAGGACCGTGGCAACAGCGGCGCCTACGTGATGGGCCTCTACGAGGTGCAGATGCTCGACAGTTTCGGCCTGGAGGGCCGCGACAACGAGTGCGGCGGCGTCTACTCGGTGATGCCGCCCGCCGTGAACATGTGCCTGCCGCCGCTGGCCTGGCAGACCTACGACATCGACGTCACGGCCCCGCGGTTCGAGGGCGGGCAGAAGGTCAAGAACGCGCGGATGACGGTTCGGCACAACGGCGTGGTGATCCACGACGACATCGAGATCACGCGAATGACGCCGGGCGGCGTCCGCACCGAGGAGGGCACCACCGGGCCGCTGTTCCTTCAGGATCACGGCAACCCGGTCCGCTACCGCAACATCTGGGTCGTGCCGAGCAACGAGCAGAACACGCCTCCGCACGCGGCCGGCGGGCCGCCCCGATGAACTCTCGGAACCCGGTGGCAACGGTGTGGAGTGCATGCGTCGTGCTGGCCGCTCTCGGCACGGGGCAGGCCGGCGCCAACGATGCGGCGGTCACGCGGCCGCTCGTCGCCGGTGACTGCGGGTTGCAGGAACGCCATGGCGACGAGATCATCGCCTGCGGCCGGGCGTACCGGATCGGCACCCGGGTCGTGCTCTGGACCGACGAGGGCGGCTACGACGCGTACCGGACCGGCCGCCGCTTCGTCCCGTTCGAGCGGAGCGACTGGAAGAGCACGCTGGCCGAGATGCGGGCCGGCACGCTGACGTTCGCCGCACCCGAGAACCAGGAGACGAGCCCCGACCGCTACGACCTGCGGTTTGGCTCGGCCGTCGACACCGCGTTCACCCCCGAGCAACTCGAGCAGGTCCGCGGGGGCGGCTGGCCGCTGCCGCTGCTCCAGGAGAAGGTCGACCAGTTCGTGCTGCATTACGACGTCTGCGGCACGAGTGCCCAGTGCTTCTACATCCTCCACGACGTGCGAGGCTTGAGCGTGCATTTCCTGCTCGACGTCGACGGCACGATCTACCAGACGCTCGACCTCAAGGAGCGGGCCCGGCACGCCACCAAGAGCAACGACCGCAGCATCGGCGTGGAGATCGCCAACGTCGGCGCCTATCCGGTCGGCACGGACAACCCATTCGGGAAGTGGTACGCAGCCGACGGATCGGGAGCCCGCCTGATCTTTCCGCCCTGGGTCCGGGGCCGGGAGCGATTCGCCGGGAAGATGTTGCGGTCCCGGCACGGTGTGCCGATCACCGGGACGATCCGCGGCACCGAGTACGTGCAGTACGACTACACGCCGGAGCAGTACTCGGCGCTGACGAAGCTGGCCGCCGCGCTGTGCGACATCTTTCCCAGGCTCCGGGCGGAGATTCCGCGGGGCGCGGATGGCCAGGTGCTCACGCGGACGTTGGGCGCCGAGGAATGGGCCAGGTTCGCCGGGATCCTCGGGCACTATCACGTGCAGCAGAACAAAGGCGATCCCGGGCCGGCCCTCGATTGGGATCACCTGCTGACCGGGGTCAAGAAGCACCTGCAGGAGATCCGGCGCCCCTGAGGCTTGACCGCTTCGGGCACGGCGTTTGATCCCCGTGGATGACCGGTGATCGACCCGAACGCGACTTCACGCCGGCCCGCGCCATTCCAGCTCGCGCCCGATTCGTCCCTGCCTGCGCCCGGTTCGTCCCCTTTTCGGGCTTTTGGCCTTCAAAGGCGCACATCCGCTGGTAGCCTCGGCTGCCGAAACGGTTCCCCGGTCTCGATCCAAGGGTCTTCGATGAAAATCTGCCTCGCTGCTTTCGCAGTCGTGACCGTTTCGCTCGTCATGGCGGCTTCGTCCGGTCGAGCCGGCGTGATCTACGATAATCTGGGGCAGCCTTCCGGCGGTGGCGACCCTGTGAAGCCGGGCGGCGGCGTCCAAGGACCGCTCTACGATTCGTTCTCGACGGGAACCGGATCCGGCTTTCTCCTGACGGATGTGCAATTGCTCCTGTTCAACACCGGGGTCCCTTCAGGCTCGACGTCGATCGGCATCTACGACACGCGCACGCTCAGTGGAGGTGCCGTCGTGCCGGGCGATATCGTCGCGACGATCGGGACGGTCGAGCGACTCGAGCCTGAGCGGAACCGCGAGTGTCTGGAACGTCTCTGTCGCATCCCCGGTGTCGTTGGCCGCGAATGCGCGGTACTGGGTCGGGCTCTCGACCAGCGACAATGCAAACGCTTATTGACGCTTGAAAAAAAGATTCATGGCCGATGGGCCGGGTGGCCGATACCCCATGCATGCCATACAGCGGAAAACGAAAAGACGCGGAAACGCGCAGGCTGAAAGCCATGGAGTTGCTGGA
>VGYR01000151.1 GCA_016872925.1 Planctomycetota bacterium | reverse complement strand
GGAATCCCGGCAGGTGCTCTGCGCCACGCACCTGTTCGACCAACTCGTCGACCCCGCGACGCTTGCCGACTGGAACGACCGGCCACCCTCACTCGAGGGGAATGTGGTCGTGGATCATGCCGACTCTTTCGCCGTCAGTCTGGCGGCGTCGACCGGCACGCTGGCCACCCTCGACGGCGGGGTGGTGGCCGCCGCGACGGCCGCGAACGGGCTGCCGATCCTGCATGGCAGGCCGTCGGCGCCGACGGCGATCTACCTCGATTTCGACGGAGAGGGCTCGAACCGGCCCTACGACGTCGACGGTGATCCGGCCACCTTCAATGCGACCGAGGCGGCGACGATCACGGAGGCCTGGCGGCAGGTTTCCGTCTACTTCTCGATGTTCGACGTCGACGTCACCACCGCGAAGCCGACGGTGCCGTTCGCCTGGCACGTCTCCAGCCCCGACGTCTCCGGCGGCTACAGCTACGTGGGCGTGTTCCCCAACTCGTCCCCGCAGTCGTTCAACAACGCCGGCGATGCCCGCAGCCGGGTGTCGGGCATCGTCCACGAACTCGGTCACAACTTCGGCCTCTGGCACCAGTCCGACTACGACCTGCTGGGCAACAAGACGAAGGAGTATTCGTCGGGATTCGACTCCCTCCACGGCCCGCTGATGGGCGTCGACTACGCCCAGAGCGTCCACAAGTGGTTCATCGGTCATCCGAGCAACTCCGCCTCCGGCCTGCAGGACGACATCGCCGTCATCGCCTCCAAAATCAAGGCCCGCCAACCCGCCGGGGGCGATGGCTTCCGGGCCGATGACTTCGGGGGCACGATCGCCACGGCGCGGGCCCTCGACGCGGTCGCCGGCGGCCGATCGATCGCGGGCATCATCGAGCGCATGGCCGACGTCGACGCCTTTTCGTTCACCTCGGCCGGCGGAGGGGCGGTGATCTCGGTGGTGCCGACGAAGCCGTCGGGACTCGACGCGAAGCTCGAGGTCTACGACGCCTTCGGAACGCTCGTGGCCGCCAGCGACGGTGCGACCAACGAGCAGCAAGTCGTGCTCCCGCCGGGCACCGGTACGTGGTACGTGATGGTTTCGAGCCATGGCGACTACGGCGACCTGGGCATGTACGACCTGACGGTCGCCGACCTGCCGGTCGGCTGGTCGACGGCCGATGTGGGCAGCACCGGCAATCCCGGCTCCGCGCGGTACGACTCTGCGGCGGACACGTTCACCGTGTCGGGGTCCGGGGCGGATGTGTGGGGCACGGCCGATGCCTTCCGGTTCGTCTGGCAGACGCTCACGGGTGACGGCTCGATCGTGGCCCGGGTCGTGCAGAACCAGAACACTCACGCCTGGTCGAAGGTCGGCGTCGAGATCCGCGAGACGCTCGCGGCGGGCTCCAAGCACGTCGCGATGGTCACCAGCGCGACGAGCGGGTCGCAGCTCGTCTCCCGCACGTCGACCGGCGGGACGTCGACTGCGGTCAACGGCACGGCGGCCGCCTTCACGCCCACCTGGGTGCGGCTGGTCCGCGCGGGCAGCCTGATCACCGCCTCCCGCTCGGCGGATGGGACGACGTGGACCGCGGTCGGGTCGGTCTCGGTGACGATGGGTTCGACCGTGTTCATCGGCTTGCTCGCCTGCTCACACGACACCACGAAGCTCAACGAGGCGAAGTTCAGCGGCGTCGCCCTCACGGGCGCGCTCAACGTGGCCGAGCCGGAGAACGGGCTGCCGGTGCCGCAGGGCGTGGCGGTCGTCCGCGGCACGGGCACGGCCCTGGCGGTTTCGTGGCAGGGGGTCGCGGGTGCCGCGGGCTACGCCATCGAACGGTCGGCCAACGGCGTCGACTTCACGGCCGCCGGTTCGGCCTCTGCCTCGGCCACGAGTTGGACCGACTCGTCACTCTCCACCTCGATGCGATTCTTCTACCGCGTGCGGGCGACCGACCCGGCCGGCCGGTCGGGAGCGTCGGGCATCGTCGCCGCCGTCAACCGTCCCGCCGCCGTCACCGCCGCGGCGGTCACGGCGCTGACCATCTCGGACCTCGTCCTCAACTGGCGGGACACGAGTGGCGAGACCGGCTACCGCATCGAGCGGTCGAACGACAACGTGACCTTCACGCAGGTCGCCACCGTGGGCACAAACGTGCCGAGCCATGCCGTAAGCGGACTAGCGATGGGCAGCCGGTACTGGTTCCGGATCACCCCCATGAGTTCCTTCGGCGACTCGGTGGCGACGGTGATTTCTGGCAGCACCAGGTTCGCGAGCGTCGGCGGACTGGCCTTCACCACCAAGTCGGCGACGGCGATCGGTCTCACGTGGTCGGCCCTGACCGGGGCGACAGGCTATCGGATCGAGCGGTCGAGCGACGGCAGCGCCTTTGCGACGCTGACGACGGTCGGTAGCGTGCTCACCTACTCCGACACGAGCGTCGCGCCGCTCGGGGAATACTACTACCGGGTGATCGGCGTGAGCGCGACGGCCGAAGGCCTGAACCCGACGCTGCCGATCTTCACCGCGGTGCCGGCGGCAACGCCCCTGCCGGCGCCTTGGACGGCGGCCGACATCGGCAACGTCTCGGGGACGGGCGCGTCGGGCTCTTCCGGTGGCGTTTTCACGGTCGTCTCCAGCGGTGCCGACATCTGGAGTACGGCCGACGCGTTTCGCTACACGTACCAGCCGCTCGTGGGCGACGGCTCGATCGTGGCCCGTGTGGCAACCGTCGAGAACACGGCCGGCTGGGCGAAGATCGGGGTGATGATCCGCGAGTCGACGGCCGTCAACTCCCGGCATGCGATGGTCGTCGTCAGCCCGTCCAACAGCGTGGCGATGCAGTACCGCTCGAGCACCGGCGGCACGAGCACGAGCATCGCCGGGCCGACCGGGAAGGTCGCGCCGTACTGGGTGAGACTCGTCCGCTCCGGCAACGTGTTCACCGGCTCGATCTCCGCCGACGGCGCCGCGTGGTTCTCGGTCGGCAGCGTCACGATTTCGATGGGGTCCAGCGTGCTGGTGGGCCTGTCGGCCAACAGCAACATCACCACCCGGCTCAACACGTCGACGTTCCACAATGTCTCCGTTTCCAACGCGGCTCCGACGATCGTGACCGCGGCGGCGGCGGCGCCGGCCACCGTGACGGGCACGACGACCGCGGTGTCGGTGCTCGGCGCCGACGACCACGGCGAGCCCAACCTGTCATACGCCTGGACCGCGACGGGGCCCGCGGCGGTTTCGTTCTCTCCGACCGGGACCAACGCGGCGAAGTCGGCGGTGGCGACGTTCGTGAAGCCGGGTGCCTACACGCTCACCGCGACGATCACCGACTCCGGCGGACGGACGGCCTCGTCGGCGGTGAACGTGAACGTCGTGTCACAACTGGTGGGCATCGTGGTCGGGCCGGCGACCGCGGAGGTGCTCGTCGGCGGCACGCGTCTGTTCACGGCCACCGGCATCGACCAGTTCGGGGCGCCGCTGACCGTGCAGCCGGCGATTGCCTGGAGCGTGTCCGGGGGTGGGGCCATCACCCAGGAAGGCCTGTTCACGGCGCCAGAGTCGGCCACCTCGTCGGTGATCACCGCCGCGGTCGGTGCGATCGCTGGCGGGGCGCAGGTCACGGTGCTGGCCGAAGTCGTCGCCAAAGTGCCCGCCGGGCAGACCGCGGTCGATGCCGGGGGGTGGTCGGGCTCGGGCCCGTTCCGCAAGCGGGGCCCCGGCACGCTCGTGCTCTCCGGATCCAATGCCGTGAGCGGCGGACTCATCGTCGAGGAAGGCCTCGTCGTGATCCGCGACCCTGCCGCGCTGGGCGGTGGCGTGCTCGACGTGTGGGCAGCCGGCCGCGTGGTGCTCGACGTGGGTACCGGCAGTGTCGGCATCACGTCGCTCGCCCTGCAGGTCGGGGCCGTGCTCGACCTGGGATCCGGCCGGATCGGGATCGCGACCGGCGGCTTCAGCGAAGCCGACGTGCGGCGCTGGCTGGTGTCGGGTCGAGCCGACGGCAGCTGGACCGGGGCGGCGGGCATCCTGTCGACGCGGGCGTCGGCCAGCGGTGGAACTCGGACCATCGGCTACCGGACGGAGCCGTCGGGCATCACGATCGCCTTCGTCGCCGCGGGAGACCTCAACCTCGACGGCATCGTGGACATCCTCGACATGTCCGGCATGCTGTCGGGCCCGCTCAGTGAGCCGTCGTCGACCGCCAGCTGGTCGGCCGGCGACTTTAACTACGACGGCGGGTTCGACGCCCTCGACGTGAGCGAGTTCCTCGCAGCCGCGGTGTTCGGTGCCGGGTGGTATCTGGGCGGCGACTGACCCGCGGCCGGAACCCGCCGCGACGATTTCAGCCGACGATGTGCCGATCCTCGGGGGCCGCCGCCGCCCGTGGATCGACTGTCACCGCGGCCTGACTACGATGGCTGGAAATCCCATCCCGTGAACCGGGCGCCGACAATGTCTCACTCGAGCCCGATCATCCGGAACTACCGATGAACCGCTGTCGAGACCTGCCGGCGAAGACGTGCCCCCGCTGCGGCCGACCATTCACCTGGCGGAAGAAGTGGCAGCGGGACTGGGCGAACGTGATCTACTGCAGCGATCGCTGTCGGCGGCGGCAACCGCGCGCCCACTCCGCGGAGGCCCGTTGATGCCCGCCACCTACGTGATCGCCGGCGGCAGTCGCGGCATCGGGCTCGAGCTGGTGAGGCTCCTGGAGCCGGTCGCCGGGCGGATCGATGTCTGGTCTCGAAACCCCGACGACCTCCGCGTCGGAGGGCCGATCCGTCACGTGCCGTGTGACTTCTCCGACGCGGCAGCCGCGCTGCCGGAGTTGCCCGAGGTGATCCACGGGGCCGTCTACTGTCCCGGCACGATCACGCTGCGGTCGTTCCGCAGCCTGCAGCCCGCCGACTTCCGCCAGGACCTGGAGATCAACCTCCTCGGCGCGGTGCGGTTCCTGCAGGCCTGCCAGCCGCGGTTGAAGGGGCATGACGACGGCCCGGCCAGCGTGATCCTCTTCAGCACCGTCGCCGTGGGCCAGGGCATGCCCATGCACGCCTCGGTGTCGTCGGCGAAGGGAGCGATCGAGGGCCTGACGCGGGCGCTCGCCGCGGAGTGGGCTCCGCACGTCCGCGTCAATGCGATCGCACCGGCACTCACCGACACGCCCCTGGCGGCCCGGCTGCTCTCGTCGCCGGAGAAAAGGGACGCCATGGCGGCCCGGTATCCGCTCAAACGCATCGGGACGCCGCTCGACGTGGCGGCGCTGGCCCGCTTTCTGCTCTCGGCGGAGAGCGGCTGGATCACCGGCCAGGTGCTCGGCGTCGACGGCGGCATGTCGGCCCTGCGGACTTGACTCCCGCGGGTTGCAGGAGACTTCCCACGAACCCAAGATAGGGCGCGGGACAGGGCGCGGGCCGCGGAGGGCGCCGCGGACTCGCTGGACGCACGATGCCATGTCGACCAAGGAAGTGGCCCTTCCCGCTGCGGCCGAGCGTGCTGCGGCCTTGAAGGCGCGGCGGCAGATGAAGATGGCCCGGTCGGCGCACGCCTACGTGCGGGGCAACACCAGGAACTTCTACGAGTGGCTCCAGGGGAGCACCGGCCAGGCGGTGCCAGCCGGCCCGGCAATCTGGATCTGCGGAGATTGCCATTCCGGCAACATCGGGCCCATCGCCAGCGCCAAGGGCACGGTCACGATCCAGATCCGCGACCTCGATCAGACGGTCGTGGGCAATCCCGCGCACGACCTGATCCGGCTTGGGCTCTCGATGGCCAGCGCCGCCCGCGGCTCGGATCTGCCCGGTGTGACGACCGCGCGGATGATGGAGCAGATCATCGAAGGCTACGAGCAGAGCTTCGGAGCGGTCGCCGACGCCGACGACGAGTGGCCGGAGGTGGTGCAGAAGGAGATGAAGGCGGCGCTGAAGCGGAAGTGGAAGGATCTCGCCCGCGAACGGATCGAGGACACGACCCCCACGATCCCGCTCGGCAGGAACTTCTGGCCGCTCGCCGCCGAGGAGCGGGAGGGGGTCGAAGCGATCTTCGCCGCCGACTCCGGCCGCAGGCTGGTGACGGCCCTGAAGTCGCGGCCGGACGACGCGGAGATCGAGGTGGTCGACGCCGCCTACTGGGTGAAGGGCTGCAGTTCCCTCGGGCTGCTCCGCTGTGCCGTGCTCGTGTCGGTCGGCGGCAGGAAGGGGGAGCTGTGTCTGGTCGACGTCAAGGAGGCCGTGCCGCCGCTCGCGCCGCGGAACACCGAGGCCGCGATGCCCGCCGACCATGCCGAGCGGGTCGTGCAGGGTGCCTGGCACCTCTCCCCGGCACTCGGCGACAGGATGCTGGCCGCGAAGGTGCTTGATCGCCCGGTCTTCGTCCGTGAGCTCCTGCCGCAGGACCTCAAGTTCGACGTCGCCGACCTGACCTGCGCGGAGGCGATGCGGCTGTCACGATTCTTGGCGACCGTCGTGGGCAAGGCCCATGCCCGCCAGATGGACGAGGCGACCAGGAAGTCGTGGCAGGAGGAGCTCAGCGGACACCGCTCCAAGACACTCGACGCCCCGTCATGGCTCTGGGCAAGCGTCGTGGACCTGCTCGCCACCCACGAGAAGGCCTATCTCCAGCACTGCCGCCGCTACGCGACCGAGGCCGCCTCCTGATACGGGTCACACGTGAGCCTCGCGCGTTTGCGAGGCTCGGGGCTACCCGGGCCTGAGAGGAGCGCGGGTTTCCAACCCGCGGCTGAGTTCCTGCCCCCCCGGAGCGCGGGTTTTCAACCCGCGGTGCACCCCCGCAGACCCCGCATCGGAATCCCCGATCTCCGAGCCATGCCCGCTGGCCGCATGCCCGTGTCGCCCACGCGATTGCGGCTTCCTGACGCCCCGAGTCGCGCCCCCTTTTTGTGAATCGCGTCCGGGCCTCCCGCCCCCGCACGACGGTTCGCATCTGGTTGCAGGACGAGGCGCGGTTCGGGCAGCAGGGAACGCTGACCGCCGTGTGGGCACTCGAGGGATCCCGGCCCACTGGCGTTCGCCAGCATGGGCGAAAGTCGATCTGGGTGTTGGCAGCCGTCGAACCGGCGACAGGCTGGTCGAAGATGACGCAGGCGTTTCTCGACGCGTGGGCGCGAAGGCTCAGTCGCCGCGAACACGCCGTGATGATCCTCGACGGAGCTGGATGGCACTGCTCGCACAAGCTGCGGTGGCCTCGGCGGATCACCCCGCTGTTCCTGCCGCTGCATTCGCCGGAACTCAACCCGGTCGAGCGGCTGTGGCGCTGGTTTCGAGAGCACCACTGGAGCCATCGCACCTACGCCGACGAGCAGGCACTCGTCGCCGAGGCCATTCGGAGTCACCGCACACTCCGTCGGCAGGACATCCGGTCAATCTGCCGCACCAGCTGGGTCACGCCCGAGGCTCACGTTCGATCCGTATCAGCCGGGTGCATGCGCCGGAAAGTCGGTGTAGCCGGCGGCGCCCGTGGGCGAATACCAGGCGGTCGTGTCCGCCGGCTCCGCCAGTCGCCAGCCGTTCCGGAAGCGCTCGACCAGGTCCGGGTTGCTGATGAACGGGCGGCCGAAGGCGATCAAGTCGGCGTGTCCCGCTTGGATCGCCTGCTCCGCCGTCTCGAGGCTGTAGCCGCAGTTGCCCATCAGCGGCCCGTGAAAGACCTGCCGGAAGTCGGCCAGCGTCATCGGACTGCCCAGCGTGTGGAAACCGAAGGCAAGTCCGTCGACGACATGGAGGTAGCCCAGCCCGTAGCGATCGAGCGTCGCAGCGACGCTCGTGAACTGCTCGCGGAAGTTGGGGGAGCCCATGTCGTTGAATGCGCCGTTGGGCGAGATCCGCACGCCCACGCGGCCAGCGGGCCATTCGGCCGTCACGGCCTCGACGACCTCCCGCAGGAATCGCGTCCGCTTCTCGATGCTGCCGCCGTAGTCGTCCATGCGGAGATTGGTCTTCGACTGCAGGAACTGGTCGATCAGGTATCCGTTCGCCGCATGAATCTCCACGCCGTCGAATCCCGCGTTCCGCGCCCGGGCAGCGGCCTGGCGGTAGTCGGCCACAACGCCCGCGATCTCCCAGGTGTCGAGGGCCCGGGGCGTCTCGTAGGGCTTCTTTCCCAGCGGCGTGTGGATGCCGTCGCCCTCGATCCGCACCGCCGAGGCCGACACCGGGAGATTCCCCCCTGGAAGTCGCTGTGCGAGGCCCGTCCCATGTGCCAGAGCTGGAGGAACATCCGGCCCCCCGCCGCATGCACCGCGTCGGTCACCGTTCGCCAGCCGGCCTCCATCGCGGCCGTGTAGATGCCGGGCGACTCGAGCCAGCCGTTGGCCTGCGCGGAGATCGTCGTGGCTTCGGAGACGATCAGCCCCGCCGAGGCCCGCTGCACGTAGTACTCCGCCATCAAGGAGTTGGGGATCCGCTCCCCGCCGGCGCGGCCGCGGGTCAGCGGCGCCATCACCACGCGGTTGGGCAGGGTCAGGTCGCCGCACGCGAAGGGCTCGAGCAGCAGAACGGTTTGGGGGGTATTCGGCACAGTCCCCCCAGTTTACCCGCTCGCGGATTCCACGGCCACCGTCTTTTGGTTCGTCCGAGTCACTTCCTCTCGCGTTCGCGCTCCTCTGAGACCGTCGGGGCGACACGCGCGGAGCTGGTCAGCCGCCGTTGAGCGTCTAATATACCTTGGTTCGATCAGTTCACCACCATCCGAAGGGGATCGTCATGTCGACCACGTTCCGAAGTTCTGTCTTGGGATTCGCGATTGCCGCCGTCGTCGCCGTGCCGGCCTGGGCGGCGCCCTGCAAGGGCTCCAGCGGTTCCACCGCCCGCCATGCCCCGCCTGCCGGGGGCGTCACGGTCGTGCACGAGCGGGTCGTTCCCAGCAACGTCGTGCATCAAGTGGCCTTCGTCGAGACGCCCAAGGACATCGTCGACACCGCCGTCGGTGCCGGCACCTTCAAGACGCTGGCGGCGGCCGTGGGTGCCGCCGATCTGGCCGCGACGCTGAAGGGGCCTGGCCCGTTCACGGTGTTTGCACCGACGGACGAGGCCTTCGCCAAGCTTCCCGCCGGCACCGTCGAAACGCTGCTCAAGCCCGAGAACAAGGAGAAGCTCAAGGAGATTCTTCTCCTCCACGTGGTGCCGGGAAACGTCTATGCGGCCGACGTCGTGAAGCTGAAGGAGGCGAAGACCGCCGGCGGCAAGACCGTGACGATCTCGACGGATAGTGGCGTGAAGGTCGGCACGGCGACCGGCATGTCGAACGTCGTGAAGACGGACATCAAAGCGAAGAACGGCGTCATCCATGTGATCGACGCGGTCATCCTGCCGTAAGGCGGCTCACCGGCTAGGGTCCATGCCGCCGCGGGCCGGCCTTCGGCTCGCGGCGGCGGCTTGGCTGGCCGATGCCGCACGCCGAGTTGCCACGGTTCGAGTGCAACCATAGCCTCACCGGGTGCGGCGGCCGCCGCGCTGCAGCTTTCGATCACCGCCACGAACTGGGCATGACCACCCCACCGGGAGACGATGCTGCGGGGGCGACGCGGATCCTCGTGATCGAGGACGATGAGGCCTCCCGCCGGGCCGTCGTGCAGTGCCCGCGCGAGGATGGCTATGCCGTCGTCGAGTCCGGCGACGGCGTCGCCGGACTCGGAGTCGTCGCCCGGGAGCGGGTCGACCTGATCATCCTCGACCTGATGCTGCCGAAACTCGACGGCGAGCACGTGCTCGAGCGTCTCCGCCGCGACAACCCGGTTCCCGTGATCGTGGTGTCGGCCAAGCGCGAGGAGGACGATCGCGTGGCCGTGCTCGAACTCGGCGCCGATGACTACCTCACCAAGCCGGTCACGGTCCGCGAACTCCGGGCCCGGGTGCGGGCCGTGCTGCGGCGAACGGAGGGAGAGGTGACCAGTGTCCTCGTCGTCGGTGACGTGACGATCGATCTCGACGCCAAGACCGCGTCCCGCGGCGGGGTCGGGATCCCGCTCACCCCGATGGAGTTCGACCTGCTCGTGCTGTTGGCACATCAGCAGGGCAAGCTGGTCTCGCGGGAGCAGATCGAGCTGGCGATCCATGCCCGGGCCGAGCCGCAGGTGAGCAACGTCGTCGACGTGCTCGTGCTCCGATTGCGCAAGAAACTCGGCCAGGACCTGATCACGACCCGCCGTGGCCAGGGGTTCATCATCGATGCCTAGCAGGCCGTGGACAAAGTGAGTTTTTGCGAAGGCGCGAGAACGATCAGACTGCCAGGGTCGATTGGCCAGCGGCGTTCCCGTCACCGATCGCGCGGCCCAATAGGTGTTCCAGCGCCGATA
>VGYR01000150.1 GCA_016872925.1 Planctomycetota bacterium | reverse complement strand
AACTTCAGTTGGCGTGATCTCATGCTTCAAAACCCATCGCCCCCTTCGCTCCAGCCGCTTTCACGGCCTTCATCGCTACTACGGGGCGATCCGACTTCTCCTCCGGCATCGAGCCCGCGTCGTTGCCGTCTTGGGCCCTACCGTCTCCGGACCAGAGGAGATCTCTTGGAGTAAGGATGAATGACTTCTCGCCGCCACCGCCCCCACTACCAGTCTGCCGCGATTGGATACCGGGCGTCGCGTTGAGCGGCACGCTTGCCCAGGCAGACCAGCCTTACGGGGGTTCACGTGCGTTCGGAACTGCGAGTCGCCTCGGGCTTCCATCCCACACGCCCTCGCGGGAAAGACCTCCACTGTGCAATGCCAGCCTCGACCTCGTGCAGCTGCCTCCGGCTTCTGGTTGCCTCCAATCGGCCCCATAAAGGACTCTCACCTTCTGTCATTCATCCATGTCCAACGCACCGCTCTCGCCCTCCGGGCTTCGCTGGCCACCAACGCCGGCTCGATGGCACGGGCAACCCCTCCCTCCCTGGTGCCGCTGGAAAATCGCCGATCGCCCCGCCAGTACTTGTGGAATAAGGCGGGGTAGGGCAGACTTCGTGAGAATTTTCACGAAGTCGGGTTTCGCCGGGAAATAGCGACCTGCATGGCTGATTTCCTGATCAACTCGGTCGGTCTGTCGGCAGCCCTGGCGTGGTCCCTGGTGGCCGTCGTCGCGGCGGTCTTGATCCTCAACGTGATCGCCGGCGGGGCGCTGGTGTTCATCTGGGCGGAGCGGAAGATCGCCGGCCGCATCCAGGATCGCCTCGGGCCCACGCGGACCGGGGGCAAGTTCGGCTGGCTGCAGTCGCTCGCCGACGGCATCAAACTCCTCGCCAAGGAGGACCTGATGCCCGACGGGGCCGACGGCATGCTGTTCCGCATCGCGCCCTACGTCAGCTTCTGCGCCTCGTTCTGCGCCTTCATCTGCCTGCCGTTCGCGTTCGACGTGGTGGGCCAGCGGCTCAACGTCGGCGTGTTCTTCGTGATCGCCGTCCTCGGCCTGGAGGTGTTCGGGGTGATCCTCGCCGGCTACGCCTCGGCCTCGAAGTGGTCGCTCTTCGGGGCGATGCGGGAGGCGGCGCAGGTGGTGAGCTACGAGGTGCCGCTCGGCATGTGCGTGGTCGTGCCGGTGATGCTCGCCGGCAGCATGGATCTCGTGACGATCGCCGAGAAGCAGGCCGGCTGGTTCACCAACTGGTTCCTGTTCCACGATCCGTTCACGTTCGTGGTGTTCTGGATCTACGTCACCTGCGCGGTGGCGAGCGTGAACCGCGCCCCGTTCGACCTCGCCGAGGCGGAGAGCGAACTTGTCGCCGGATTCCACACGGAATACTCCGGGCTGCGCTGGAGCTTCTTCTTCATGGCCGAGTACGGGTCGATGTTCCTGGTCTCGGCGCTGGCGGCGATCCTGTTCCTCGGGGGCTGGAACGGCCCGATCCCGGTCGCCGCGCTGCTCGGCCTTTCCGAGGGCACCGGCGACACGGCGCCCTACCTCGTGCGGCTCATCGGCCTGGCGAACCTGTTCGGCAAGGCCACCCTGGGCGTACTGGTGATGATGTGGATCCGCTGGACGCTGCCGCGGCTGCGGATCGACCAGGTGATGACCACCTGCCTCAAATACTGCACGCCGCTCGCCGCGGCGATGTTCCTCGGGGCGATGCTCTGGCAGATCGCGCTGCCCGGAGGCGTCGTGCCGGTGCTCCGGCGGCCCGCCGCCGAAATCCGCGAGGGCTGGCTCAAGGGGCCCGGGGGGGCGGCAGCCCGCAGCGCCGACGGCGCGAAGGTCGCGAGGGTCGATTCATGACGTCGGACGTCGCCGCCGCCCTGCTCGTGCCGCTGCCGCTCGCGGGCATCAACTGGCACTCGTTCTTCTTCCTACTGTTCGCGGCGTTGGCGTGCGGGTTCGCCGTGGCCGTCGTGGCCGCGGAGAACGTCGTGCGGATGGCGCTCTACCTCGTGCTCTCGCTGGGCGCGACGGCGGGCTTGTTTTTTCTGGCCGGGGCGGAGTTCGTGGGCGCGATGCAGCTGATGATCTACGTCGGGGGCACGCTCGTGCTGCTGGTGTTCGGCGTCATGCTGACGGCGCAGGCGCCCTTCGTGTCCATCAAGGGCAGCGGCCGTGACAAGGTCGTGGCCGGCGTGGTCGGGGCGGTGCTGCTGGCCGTCCTCCTGCAGGCAGCGCTCTCGGTGAAGGCATGGCGGGCGCCCGCGGCGGGGGTCGTCGCCGATCCGGCGGCCACGCCGATCGGCATGGCGCTCGTCGGCGTGCGGGTCGACGAGCCGGGCGTCGGCGCCCCGGCCCGAAACGTCCGGCCGGGCTACCTGCTGCCGTTCGAGATCGTCTCGGTGCATCTGCTGGTGGTCCTCGTGGGCGCCGCCTACCTGGCCCGCGCGAAGCGGCGGCGGACGCCCCGCGCGATCGAGGTGGCCGCGTCGGTCGCGCCGCCGGCCGTGCTGGCGGAGCACGCGGCGATCGGCCGCGACCGCGCGCGGGGTGGGTCCGTGCTGGCGGGAGGCGGGCGATGATGCCGGTCGTCGTCGCCGCCGCGCCGGTCGTCGGGCTGATCAACCAGCCCGTGGGCGTGGCCCACTACCTCGTGGTGGGCGCCATCATGTTCGTCTGCGGCATCGTCTGCATGGCGATGAAGCGGAATGCCCTCGGGGTGCTGATGGGCATCGAACTGGTGCTCAACGGTGCGAACGTGAACTTCGTCGCCTTCGCCTCGCCCTACCTCCAGGGCGAAGGTTCGCGGTCGCTCGGCCTCGACGGCCAGGTGATCGCCCTGTTCGTGATCCTGCTCGCCGCCGCCGAAGCCGCCGTGGCCCTGGCGATCACCCTCAACTTCTACAACAACCACGCCACCGTCGACGTCGACCGGGCCGATGACCTCAAGGGGTGATCCCCACCGCACGAGGCCCGGCAACGCATCATGGATCTCTCCGTCACACTCCCGCAGCTCCTCGGCCTGGCCTGGCTCCTGCCGCTGGTGTCGTTCCTGGTGATCCTGTTCTTCGGCCCGCGGATGGGGCACCACGGCCGCAACGCCGCCTGGGTGGCGACGGGGGCGATCGGCACGTCGCTCGTCCTCTCGCTGGCGGCGTTCGTGTCGTGGCTGGGGGCACACCCGGTCACGGCCGTCCATCACGGCGGAGACCACGGGGCCGCCCATGCCGGAGACCACGCGGAGGCGTCGGGCCACGCGGAGGCGTCGGGCCACGCCGCCGCGGTCGAGGGTTCCCATGGCGCCGGTCATGACGCCGCCCACCACGGCCCGGTCGCCTACTCGGGCGATTGGTACACCCTCTACGACGGCGGGCGGCTGAGGCTGTCGATCGGCTGGTACATCGATTCGCTCACGGTGCTGATGTTCGTGGTCGTGACCTTCATCGCCACCTGCATCCACGTCTATGCGTCAGGCTACATGCACGACGAACTGCACGAGGTCACCGATCACGAGGTGACCCTCGCCGACGGCCACCACCTGCACAGGCCGGGCCGCTTCCCCCGCTTCTTCCAGGCCCTGTCGCTGTTCTGCTTCTCGATGCTCGGGATCGTGATCGCCGGCAACCTGGCGATGGTGTTCATCTTCTGGGAGCTGGTCGGCATCTGCTCCTGGTTCCTGATCGGCTTCTACTACGAGCGGAAGTCAGCGTCGACGGCGGCGAACAAGGCATTCATCGTCAACCGCGTCGGCGACTTCGGGATGCTGATCGGCCTGATGGCGCTCTGGGGAGCGCTGGGCACGCTCCATTTCGCCGACGCCACGGCGGCCGGGCCCGACGGCCGGCAGGTCACCAGGCCGGGGCTGTTCAGCCTGGTGCGGCCCGCCGCCACCGGTCACGCCCTCCGCGTCCCAGACGGAATGGTCGAGTTCGCGGCGGCGGACAAGGTCGCCGGCACGCCGGCCGGCGAGGTGGCCAGTCGCGTCGATACCTGGCGGGCCGAGGGCTTCGGACGCTGGCTGCTGTTCATCGCCGGCGTGGGGATCTTCTGCGGGTGCGTGGGCAAGAGCGCCCAGTTCCCGCTCTTCGTCTGGCTCCCCGACGCGATGGAGGGCCCGACGCCCGTCTCGGCCCTCGTCCATTCCGCGACGATGGTGGCGGCCGGCGTCTACCTCGTGGGCCGCTTCTTCCCCGTGCTCTCGCCCGACGTGCTCCTGGTGATCGCCTACACCGGCGCGATCACGCTGTTCATCGCCGCCACGATCGCGCTGGTGGCCAACGACATCAAGCGGGTGCTCGCCTACTCGACCGTCAGCCAGCTCGGCTACATGATGCTGGCGCTGGGCGTCGGCGGCTGGGTCGCCGGCCTGTTCCACCTGGTCACCCACGCCTTCTTCAAGAGCCTGCTGTTCCTCTGCTCGGGTTCGGTGATTCACGCCTGCCACACCAACGACATGCGGAAGATGGGGGGGCTCGCCCGCGTGATGCCCTACACCGCCGGCACGATGCTCGTGGGCTGCCTGGCGATCATCGGTGCCGGCATTCCCTTCGTGATCGGCCTCTCCGGCTACTACTCGAAGGACTCGATCCTGGCGCAGGCGCTGTCGTTCGCCCAGGCGAATCCGCGGCACGCAATCCTGTTCTACGCGGTGGCCGGGGGCGCGGCGCTCACGGCGTTCTACATGTTCCGCCTCTGGTTCATGACGTTTGCCGGCGAGCCCCGCGACCATCACGTCGCCGAGCACGCCCACGAGTCGCCGCAGGTGATGGTGATGCCGCTGGTGGTGCTCGCCGTGCTGGCGGTCGTGGCGGGGTGGACGCTGCCGGGCGGATTCGGGATCGCCAATCTCCTCGAGCAGTCGCGGCCCGCCGGAACCGTCGAGACCGCCACCGGGGGCTGCGCGTTCGGGCAGACCCTCACCGTGCCCGCGGAGTACCTCAGCCACGGCGAGCCGTTCCACTCCGTGGCCACCTGGACGGCGTTTGGGACCGCCCTCGGCGGCGTACTCCTCGCGGCGGCGATGTACGTGTGGCGGGTGATCTCCCCGGCGGCTGTCGCGGCCCTGTTCCGGCCGGTCTCCACCTTCCTGGCGAACCGCTGGTACGTCGACGAGCTCTACCATGCCCTGTTCGTGGTGCCTGCTCACGGCCTCGCGGCCGTCGCCAGCGGGATCGACCAGGGGCTGATCGATCCGCTGATCAACTTCCTCGCCTGGACCACGCGGCAGGTGGCGGCGGTGGACGCCTGGATCGACCGCACGTTCATCGACGGTCTGGTCAACACGACCGCGAACGCCACCTGGGCGCTCGGCCTGGAGCTCAAGAAACTGCAGACGGGCAGCCTCCGGCAATACGTGACGTTCATCGTGGCCGGCGTGGTGGCCCTGTTCGTGATCGCGAGCATCTTCTTCCGCGAGGCGTTCGCCGGCTGACGATCGGACTCACGCCCTTCACCCTCCCCAACCGCATCACCTCCTGAAACCCCGACGGATCCTGCGATGACTCCCGAGACCCTGACGCAGCCCGCCCTCTGGCCGCTGTCCCTGATCGTGTTCCTGCCGGCCCTGGTGGCGGCGGCGCTGTCGCTGCCCCTGATCCCCAGGGGCCGCGAGGAGTTGATCCGCTGGATCACGCTGGCCACGACGGTTGTGGTGTTCGTGCTGTCGCTGTGGATGGCGTGGCCGTCCCTGTTCGGGGCCGCCGGCCCGGCGCAGTTCACGGTGGGCGAGGCGGGCATGCAGGCGGTGGTGAAGAAGCCGTGGATCCCCGCCTTCGGCATCGACTACCTCCTCGGCGTGGACGGGTTCAGCATGCCGCTGGTGGTCCTGACCACGTTTCTGTCGGTGCTTGCCTGCGCGGCCAGTTGGCCGATCACCAAGCACGTCAAGGCCTATCACGTGCTGTTCCTGCTGCTCGAGACGGGCATGCTCGGCGTGTTCGTGTCGCTCGACTTCTTCCTGTTCTACGTGTTCTGGGAGGTGATGCTCCTGCCGATGTACTTCCTGATCGGCATCTGGGGGGGACCGCGGCGCGAGTACGCGGCCATCAAGTTCTTCCTCTACACGCTGCTGGGCAGCGTGCTGATGCTGATCGCCGTCCTGATGCTCTACTTCACGAGCGACCTGCGGATGCTCTCGCCGGAGCAGCTCACGCGGGCCCACGCCGCGATCCCGGCCGCCGCCGCGGCCGGCCAGCCGGTCCACACCTTCAACCTCCTCGCGCTCGCGGAGCTCGGCCAGTTGCCGAACTCGCCGTTCGCGGCCGCCCGGGTGTGGGGCCTGAGCGTCGAAACCTGGGCCTTCCTGCTGCTCCTGATCGGGTTCGTGATCAAGGTGCCGGTGGTTCCGGTCCACACCTGGCTCCCGGACGCCCACGTGGAGGCGCCGACGCCGATCTCGATGATCCTCGCCGGCGTGCTCCTGAAGCTCGGTGGCTACGGGATCCTGAGGATCTGCTATCCGATCTGCCCCGGGGCGGGGCTTGCCCTGGCCTGGCTCGTCTGCGGCCTGGGCGTGGTGTCGATGGTCTACGGAGCGTTCGCCGCCCTCGCGCAGAAGGACTTCAAGCGGATGGTCGCCTACAGCTCGGTCAGCCACATGGGCTACGTGATGCTCGGCCTGGGCGTCTGGAGCGCCGTCGCCGGCTCAGGCTTCAACCCCGACTACTGGGCGCAGGGCGTCAACGGCGCCATGTTCCAGATGCTCGCCCACGGGATCTCCTCGGCGGGCATGTTCTTCATGGTGGGCGTGCTCTACGACCGGGTGCACCATCGGAACCTCGAGGAGTTCGGCGGCATCTTCAACCGCATGCCCGTCTACGCCGGCCTGGCCGTGGCGATCTTCTTCGCGGGCCTGGGGCTCCCCGGCCTGTGCGGGTTCATCGGCGAGGTGCTGGTCACGCTCTCGAGCTGGAACTACAGCCGCGTGCTGGCCGCCGTGTCGGCCTTCACGGTCATCCTCACCGCGGCGTACATCCTCTGGGCGATCCAGCGGGTCTACCTGGGGCCGGAATACAAGGGCCCGCATGGCGACCACCTCACCCCGATGACCGGCCGGGAGCTCGCGATCGCGGCTCCGCTGGTGTTCCTCGCGATCCTGTTCGGCGTCGCTCCCCAGTTGATCTTCAACTACGTGACGCCGACGGTGAATCGGCAGGTGCAGACGCTCGCCGACTGGACGCGGGATGTCGGCACGAAGTCAACGCCCCCGGTCGCCGGAGCGGCCGCCAGCGGTGACCTCACCTTCCTCGGCGGCGAGACGAGCGCCCCGTAATCACCCGGCTTCGGCGACGGCGACCACGAAGCGGCACCAGCAGACACAACGGACCACGCAGCATGGACCTCGGTGAAATCCTGACGACGAGCCTGACCGACACGCTCGGCGTGTCGCTGCCGCACTTCCGGGTCGAACTGGCCCTGGCAACGACGATCGTGCTCGTGCTGCTGTGCCGGATGCTGCCGGTCGTCCGCTGGCTCGACTCCGGACTGGTGGCGCTCGGCGGCATCGCCTTCGCGCTCTGGTATGCCTGGCTCGATCTCCGGAGCCTGCCCGGAGGCCCCTGGCCCGGGGCGGCGACCGGCCCGGCGGCGGTCGAGCTCTTCGGCGGCCTGCTGGTGTTCGACTCGCTGACCGCGTTCATCCGCTTCCTGCTCTGCGGGTTTTTGGTCCTGTACGTCGTGTTCACCAAGGTCTCGGGGATCCCCGATCGCGAGGATGGTGCCGACTTCTACACGCTCGTCCTCGGCTCGTCGCTCGGCATGTGCCTGATGGCGTCGGCAAACCACCTGCTGATGCTCTTCATGGCGGTCGAGATGGCCAGCGTGCCGTCGTACGCCCTCGCGGGCCTGCTCAAGGGACGCAAGGCGAGTTCCGAGGCGGCCCTCAAGTACGCCGTCTACGGGGCGGGCGCCGCGGGAATCATGCTCTATGGCATCAGCCTCCTCGCCGGCGTGCTGGGCACCTGCCACCTGCCGAGCATGGCGGCCGAACTCGGCAGGATCGTGGGCGAGGGTGCCGACACCGGGTCGATCGCGGTGCTCGCGCTCGGCGGCCTGATGCTCGCGGCCGGCCTGGCGTTCAAGCTCTCGGCCGTGCCCTTCCACTTCTGGTGCCCCGACGTGTTCGAGGGGGCCGCAGCCGAGGTCGGGGCCTTCCTCTCGGTGGCCAGCAAGGCGGCCGCGGTGGCCTTGGCGGTCCGCGTGGCGTTTGCGCTGGGATGGCTCGGCGACGCGGCCGGAGCCACCGCCACGGGACTCGCCGACGTCCGCCACTTCTCGGCTGCCGTCATCGGCCTGATGGCGGCCGTCACCTGCACGCTCGGGAACCTCGCCGCCTACGGCCAGACCAACATGAAGCGGCTGCTCGCCTACTCGACGATCGCCCACGCCGGCTACCTGCTGATGGGCGTGGCGGCGGCGGTGGCCATGCTCGGCGTCGACCCGGAAGGGTGCCGGAAGGCCGTGACGGCCGTCGCCTTCTACCTCGCGACCTACGTGTTCATGAACCTCGCCGCGTTCGCCATCGTGGCGGTGCTCCGCAACCGGCTACGGAGCGAGGAGATCGCTTCGTACGCGGGATTGGTCCAGACGAACCCCGGCCTCGTGGTGGCCACGGCGGCCGTGCTCGTGAGCCTGATCGGCCTGCCGCCGCTGGCCGGATTCGTCTCGAAGTTCCTGGTGTTTTCGTCGCTCGTCGATGCGATCACGAAGGGCCTGGAGCGGCCGCTGATGCTCGCGCTGTTGATCGTCGGCGGCCTCAACACCGTGGTCAGCCTGTTCTATTACCTCCGCGTCCTGAAGGTGATGACGTTCGATCCGCCCGCCGACGGCCGCGTGGCGGCCGCGGCCCCGGTCTGGCTGCCGGGGGCCTACGTCACCGCGCTGGTCCTTCCGGTGGTGGTCCTGGGCGTCTTCTGGGCCGGTCTCTACGCCGTCGCCCAGCTGGCTGGCACGTTCGCCTCGTAGGATCAGGGAGACCGCCCGACATGACCTCCCCCGAACCGCTTGGCCGCCTGATCACCGCCATCCAGCCGTCGCTGCTGATGTATCTCGCCGATTCCGGCATCTGGTCCTATCCGGGCCCGGAGTCGGTCAGGCTCGCCGTGGCCGACGCCGTCGACGACCTGGCGAGCGTGGTGCGGCGGGCGACCGTGCTCCTGGAGGAACGGGAAGCGGCCGTTCCGCCGAAGGCCGCCTATCCGCTCTCCTTCACGGGCCTGCACGACGTCGATCTCACGAACCTCCTGCCCAGGGTGATCGTCGGACTGAAGCGGCAGGAAGCCGACCTCGATGCGCTGACCGGCCCCGCGGGCACCGACGCCGCTGCGGCCGACCTCGTGGCGGACGCCAAGCAGTCGACCCGCCAGCACCTCGACGTCCTCGAGCAACTGGCCGCCAAACTCAAGGCCGGTCTCGCGGGCTCCGCGACGGCCCAGGGGTGATGGAACTCTTCGACAGCCATTGCCACCTCGACCCGATGCGATTCGGAGCCGAGTTGCCGGAGGTGCTCGGTCGGGCACGGGCCTCGGGCGTGACGCGGTTGACCGTGATCGGCACTCGGGCAGCCGACAGCGCGGCGGCGGCCGACCTGGCGGCACGGGAGCCGGGGGTGGTGGCCGCTGCCGGCGTCCATCCCAACGACGTCGCCGAGGCAGAGGCCGGCGAGTGGGACCGGATCGTCTCCCTGGTCGAGTCGGGGCGGGTGGCCGCCGTGGGGGAGACGGGACTCGACTGGTACCGGAACTCGGCGCCCAGGGAGCTGCAACGCGAGTGGTTCGACCGGCACCTGCGGCTCGCCCAGCGGCTGTCGCTGCCCGTGGTGATCCACACGCGGGAGAGCATTCGCGACGCGCTCGACATGCTGCGCGAGGCGACGGCCAGGGGACCGCTGCGGCCGATCCTGCACTCCTTCACCGGCACCGCCGCGGAGGCCGTGGAGGCGATCGACCTCGGCTGCCACCTCGGATTCGCCGGCATGGTGACGTTTCGCTCGGCGGAGCCGCTGCGGGCGGTGGCCGCGACCGTGCCGCTCGACCGCCTGCTGGTCGAGACCGACAGCCCCTTCCTCTCGCCCGAGCCGCTGCGTGGCAGGCGCAACGAGCCGGCCAACGTCGTCCACACCGCCCGCTGCCTGGCGCTGGCCCGCGGCGAGTCGCTCGAGACCTTCGCCGCGGCCACCACGGCCAACGCCCGCCGTGTCTTCGGCTGTTGACCCCGCGTCGGACCGGGGGGAACGCTAGTGTAGTGTCTCCGGAATAACGCAACTTATTGCTGTCAGTGGCGTTGAATCCTCTACTCACGGAGGATTCAACGCATGCGAGTTGCCAAGCCAGTTACCCTGACGGATGAACATCGAGCGACGCTGATGAA
>VGYR01000149.1 GCA_016872925.1 Planctomycetota bacterium | reverse complement strand
GCCGCTGCCACTCCACCAGCTTCTTCCGATCCACCGTGCGGGCCATGTGCTGTCTCCCTCGCCGTTGGAAAAGTCCAATCGGTTGAGGCTAGCAAGCCATGCAAGGGTGGTTGTGGTGTGCGCACACGCTCGGGGCGTCAGGAAGCCGCAATCGCGTGAGCGATGCGGGCATGCGGCCAGCGGCGCCGCATGGCTCGGAGATCGGGGCTTCCGATGCGGGGTCTGCGGGGGTGCGCCGCGGGTTGGAAACCCGCGCTACGAAGGGCAGGAACCCAGCCGCGGGTTGGAAACCCGCGCTACGAAGGGCAGGAACCCAGCCGCGGATTGGAAACCCGCGCTACGAAGGGCAGGAACCCAGCCGCGGATTGGAAACCCGCGCTACGAAGGGCAGGAACCCAGCCGCGGGTTGGAAACCCGCGCTCCTCTCCGGCACGGATTGGAAACCCGCGCTACGAGAGGGAACCGCCGGCCCTGAGCCCGCGCCACGCGAGGCTCAGTCCCCATCGCTCACGCAATCGGGGCTTCCGATGCGGGTCCGCAAAAGTCAGTGCTGGAGCTTCTTGTAGCGGAACCGGTGCGGCTCGTCGGCCGCCATGCCCAGCCGCTCCTTGCGGCTCCGCTCGTAGACCTCGAAGTTGCCCTCGCAGACGTGCACGTAGCCGTCCCCCTCGAAGGCGATGATGTGGGTGGCCAGCCGGTCGAGAAACCAGCGGTCGTGCGTGATCACCACGACCGAGCCCGCGAAACTGGTGATCCCCTCCTCCAGCGACCGCAGCGTGTCGACGTCGAGATCGTTGGTCGGCTCGTCGAGCAGGAGCAGATTCGCCCCGCCCCGGAGCAGCTTGGCGAGGTGCACCCGGTTCCGCTCGCCCCCGGAGAGCGTGCCCACCTTCTTCTGCTGGTCGGGACCCATGAAGTTGAACTTGGCGACGTAGCTGCGGGCATTCACGGTCCGCTTGCCAAGCTCGATGGTGTCGTGCCCCCCGGAGATCTCCTCGAACACCGACTTGTTCGGGTCGAGCGAATCGCGGCTCTGGTCCACGTAGCCGACGTCGACCGTGGCCCCGACCTTGACCGTGCCCGTGTCCGGCTTCTCGGCCCCGACGAGCATCCGGAACAGCGTCGTCTTGCCGGCGCCGTTGGGGCCGATGATGCCCACGATGCCGCCCGGAGGCAGCCGGAAGGAGAGGTTCTCGAACAGCAGCTTGTCGCCGAAGGCCTTGGAGATGTTCTCGACGTCGATCACCTGGTCGCCCAAGGGACGGCTCGCCGGAATGAAGATCTCGACTTCCGAATCCCGCACGGCCGCCTGCTCCGCCGCCAGCTTCTCGTAGGCCGCTAGGCGGGCCTTGCTCTTCGCCTGCCGGGCCTTGGGCGACATCCGCACCCACTCCAGTTCCTTGTCGAGCGTCTTCTGCCGGGCGCTGGCCTGCTTTTCCTCGAGCTCCAGGCGGGCCTTCTTCTGCTCCAGCCACGACGAATAGTTGCCCTCGAAGGGGATGCCGCGGCCATGGTCGACCTCGAGGATCCACTTGGCGACGTTGTCGAGGAAGTAGCGGTCGTGGGTCACGGCCACCACCGTGCCGGCATACTCCGCCAGGTGCCGCTCCAGCCAGTTCACGCTCTCGGCATCGAGGTGGTTCGTCGGCTCGTCGAGCAGCAGCAGGTCGGGCTTCTCCAGGAGCAGCCGACAGAGGGCCACGCGGCGCCGCTCGCCGCCGGAGAGATTCGCCACGCCCCAGTCGCCGGGCGGGAGGTTCATCGCGTCCATGGCGATCTCGACTTGCCGGTCGAGGTCCCAGAGATTCTTGGCGTCGATCTCGTCCTGCACCCGCGCCTGCTCCGCGAGCAACTTCTCCATTTCGTCGTCGCCCACCGGTTCGGCGAAGCGGGCGTTGATCTCCTCGTAGCGCCGCAGCACGGCCCGGGAGTGCTCCACGCCGTCCATCACGTTCTCGAACACCGTCTTCTCAGGGTCGAGCCGCGGCTCCTGCTCGAGATACCCGACCGTGTAGCCCTCGGCCAGCCGCGCCTCGCCGTCGTACTCGCGGTCGATCCCCGCCATGATCTTCATCAACGTGCTCTTGCCGGCGCCGTTGCGGCCGAGGAGGCCGATCTTCGCACCCGGGTAGAACGCCAGGTTGATGTTCTTGAGAAGTTCGCGCTGGCCGAACTTCTTGGTGAGGTCGACGATCTGAAAGATGAAGGCGGGACCCATCGGAAACGCGCTGCTCGTGAGGAAGGAAGGCGGGCGGGAACTGTCGGCCACCGATCCTAGCAAAACCCGGACGCGGAAGGCGGGGCCGTTGCTGGCCCTTGGAGCATGGACTACGATGCCGCGGAGGCGGAAATCCCGCCGTTTTTTGCCCCGCCGCGAGGATCGTCGCCATGTCCGTCCCTTCCCAGCCCGACGTGCTCGTGTCCACCGAGTGGGTCGCCGCGCACCTCTCCGATCCGCAGGTGCGCATCGTGGAGTCCGACGAGGACCGGGCACTCTACACCCAGGGCCACGTGCCCGGCGCGGTGGAGATCGATTGGGCCGTGGACCTGCAGTGCCCGATCGTCCGCGACTACATCGACCGGGCCGCCTTCGAGCGGCTCTGCGCGGAGCGGGGCATCGCCAACGACACGACGGTGGTCTTCTACGGCGACAAGAACAACTGGTGGGCCTGCTACGCCTTCTGGGTCTTCAAGCTCTACGGCCACGCCGATTGCCGGATCATGGACGGAGGCCGCAAGCGCTGGGAGCTCGACGGGCGGGCCTGGTCGGGAGAACGGGTGTCGTACCCGCGCACCACGTACACCGCGCACGAACAGGACGGTTCGATCCGGGCCCTGCGCGACGAGGTGCTCAATCACTGCCGGGCGGGCAAGCAACTCCTCGACGTCCGCAGTCCGGAGGAATATCGCGGCGAGCGGATGCACATGCCCGACTACCCAAACGAGGGCGCGGTCCGGGGTGGCCACGTTCCCGGGGCGGTCAACGTGCCCTGGCCGCTGAACTGCCGGGAGGACGGCACCTTCAAGCCGGTGAAGGAGCTGGAGAAGATGTACCTCAGGGAGCTCAAGATGAAGCGGCGGTCGCCGACGATCGCCTACTGCCGGATCGGCGAACGCTCGAGCCTCACGTGGTTCGTCCTGAAGTACCTGCTCGGCTTCGGCAGCGTGAAGAACTACGACGGCTCCTGGCTCGAGTGGGGCAACGCCGTGCGCGTGCCGATCGCCAAGGGAGCGGAACCGGGCTCCATCGTGGCGGCTGGCGGCCCCGCGCCCACCGTGCTTGCCTGAACCCATGACGGGCGTACGGCAGCGACTCGACGAGCTGGTGGCCGAGTTCGCCGACCTCGACGGCCGCGAGAAACTCGAGTTGCTCGTCGACTTCGCCAACGGCCTGCCCGCGCTGTCCCCGGACTACGAAGCCCGCAAGTCGCAGGAGGATCGCCGCGTGCACGAATGCCAGACCCCGGTCTTCCTCTGGACGGAATCCGATTCCGGAGCGGCCCGCCTCGTGGCCGAGGTCGCCCCCGAGGCGCCCACCGTCAAGGGATTCGTCGCCGTCCTGGCCGAGGCGATCAACGGCCGGCCGATCGTCGAGGTGGCGGCCATTTCCGACGATGTTCTCGACCGCATGGGTCTCGCCGCCGTGCTCGGCATCCTCCGCACCCGCGGCCTGCGGGCGATCGTCGCCCGGGTGAAGCGGGGCTTCGCGGAGCGGGCCGCGGCCGCGGGCTGAGCGGTCTCGTCGTCACCTTCGACCGACCAGAAAGGATTCATCCATGTCGCCCGCGGAGAAAGTGGTCGCCGGCATCGACCTCGGCGGCACGGCCATCAACTACACGTTTCTCGACGAGCGGGGTGAGTTCCTGATCGAGGGCCTGTGCGAGCACCCGGCGCGGAGCGTCGAGGGCCCGGACGTCTGCCTCACCCAGATCACCGACGGCCTGGACGTCGCCTGCCGCGCCGCGAACCTCGACCGCCGGAAGCTCGTCGCGGCGGGGCTCGACACCCCGGGGCCGGCGAGCGGCTCCGGCGTGCTGAGCCGCAAGGGCTCCACCAACTTCGTCCACCCGGCCTGGGCCGGGTTCGACATCCGGGCCGGGCTGGAGAAGCGGCTCGGTCTGCCCGTCACGTACCTCAACGACGGCAACGCCGCGGCCCTCTGGGGCCACGTGTCGATCTTCGGCTCCGGGAATCATGCCACGAGCGTCTCCGCCATCATCGGCACCGGACTCGGCGGCGGCGTGATCGTCGACGGCCGCGTGGTGACGGGGCGCAACGGCTTCGGCGGCGAGTTGGGGCACGTGCTCATTCCCCACGGCCTGATCCCGGGGATCGAAGGACTGGTGCCGGCGTGCAACTGCGGCCGCACGGGCGACCTCGAATCGCTCTGCTCGCTGACCGCGATCCGCCGCACGCTCCTGCCCCACTTTCTCGCCGCGTCCCCCGGCCATCCGCTCGCCGGCGAGGAGATCGGTGCGGCCGCCAAGCGGGTGCGGGCGCTGGCGGAGCGGGGCGACCCGCTGTGCCGCGACATCTTCCGCGTCCAGGCCCGGGCCCTGGGGCTGTTCTTCGACGAGATGATCAACGTCTTCGATCCCGACGCCCTCGTCGTCGGCGGAGGCGCGATGGAGACGGGGCCCGAGTTTCGGGACTGGTTCCTGGGCGAGATCCGGGCCGGCATGCCGTCCCAGCGCGAGGAGCAGGCGACGCTGCCGATTCACGTGATGCCGCAGGGCGACTCGGCGGGGGCCCGGGGCGCCGCGCTCGACGCCGCCCGCGTGGTCCGCGAGCGCGGCCTCTGATCGGCCTCCGATTCCGGCCGCACACGCCGGCTCTCGGGGCCCGGGCAGCCCCCTCGCTGGCCGGCCGTCAGGCCACGCGGTCGATCACCGGCAACGAGGGCAGACCGTTGGGCTGAAGCTGCAGGGCCGGGGAAGGCAGCGGCACGGCGTCGCCGCCGTCGCGCCGCGCCGGCGGGCCGAACAGCATCAGCCGGGCCGTGGCCAGAAGACCGCCAAGCGAGCCGAAGGTGGCTTCCACGGCGGCGGGTTCGTAGCCGCAGTGCACCATGCAGTCGCCACACTTCGGGTTGCCGCTGGCCCGCCCGTAGCGATCCCAGTCGGTCTCCTCCATCAGTTCGCGAAACGAGGCCGCGTAGCCCTCGTCGAGCAGGTAGCAGGGCCGCTGCCAGCCGAACAGGTTGTAGGTCGGCGTGCCCCAGGGGCGGCACTCCAGCTCCCAGTCGCCCTTGAGAAACTCGAGGAACACCGGCGACTGGTTGAACTTCCACCGGGCCGGTGCGGCATCGAGGATGCGGCGGAACACGGCATGGCTCCGCCGGCGCGAGAGAAAGTGGTCCTGATCCGGCGCCCGGGCGTAGGAGTAGCCGGGCGAGATCATCATGCCCTCGACCCCCAGCGCCATCGCCTCGTCGAAGAAGCGGCGATACCGCTTTGGATCGGCGTCGCTGAAGAGCGTGGAGTTGGTGGTCACCCGGAATCCGGCGTGGCGGGCGGCCCGGATGGCGGCGACGGCCGTGTCGAACACCCCCTCGCGGCAGACCGCGTGGTCGTGCTCCTCCCGCAGCCCGTCGAGATGCACCGAGAAGGCGAGGTACGGCGACGGCCTGAACCGCGGCAGCATCTCCTCGAGCTTGATCGCATTGGTGCAGAGGTAGAGATACTTCCGCCGGGCGACGATCCCCTCGACGATCTCCACGATCTGCGGATGCAGCAGCGGCTCGCCCCCCGGAATCGAGACGATCGGGGCCCCGCATTCGTCGACGGCGGCGAGGCACCGCTCCGGCGACAGGTGCGACCGCAGGATCTCGGTGGGATGCTGGATCTTGCCGCAGCCGCCGCAGGCGAGGTTGCAGCGGAACAGCGGCTCGAGCATCAGCACGAGCGGATAGCGGCCATTGCCCCGGAGCCGCTGGACGGCCACGTGCCGCAAGACCGCGATCATCTGGCCGACGGGAACGCTCACGCGACTCGCTCCCGCCGCGATCCGGCGACAGCCCGCCGCGCGCGGGCCAAGGCCAGCAGCGGAAAGTAGATCGGATACCAGTGGTAGCGGAGGTAGAAGACGCACGGGAACCCGGTCCCGGTGAACTCGCGCTGCTCCCAGGTGCCGTCGGCCTCCTGGCGGGAGACAAGCCAGTCGACGCCGCGGCCCACTGCCGCCGACCGGCCCCGGCCCGCGGCCACCAGGCCCGCCACGGCCCACGCGGTCTGCGAGGCGGTCGGAATCCCCGTGCCTGCCAGCCCGGGATCCGCGTAACTCTCCGGTGTCTCGCCCCAGCCGCCGTCGGCCTGCTGATGCCCTTCGAGCCATGCCGCCCCGCGCATCACCGCGGGATCGTCGGCCGGCACTCCCACGGCCCGCAGGCCCTCGAGCACCTGCCAGGTGCCGTAGATGTAGTTCACGCCCCACCGGCCGTACCAGCCGCCCGCCGGCTCCTGCGTTCGCCGCACGTAGGCCACACCGCGGTCCACGGCCGGATGACCGATCCGCAGCCCGACCTTCCCGAACGCCTCGAGCACCCGGCCCGCGAGGTCCGGCGAACTCGGGTCGATCATGGCGTTGTGGTCGGCGAACGGCACCTTGCAGAGGAACTCGCAGTTGTTGTCGCGGTCGAACGCACCCCAGCCGCCGTCGGCACTCTGCATCGCCTCGAGCCAGCGAGTCGCCCGGGCGATGGCCGCACCCGCGGCAGACGCCTGGCCACAGCCTCCGTCCGCGGCCCGCCAGGTGGCCAGCGCGATCACGACCATCGCCGTGTCGTCGACATCCGGATAGAAGCGGTTGGCGTACTCGAAGCACCAGCCGGATGGCTCGACTCCGACCCGTTCGGCCCAATCACCCGGGGTCCTGATCTCGTTGCCGAGCAGCCAGCCGACCGCCCGATCCGTCGCCTGACGGACGCCGCCGGAGTCGCTGCCGGCGGCCTGCGACTCCGCCAGGGCGATCGTCGTGATCGCCGTGTCCCAGACGGGCGACCGACAGGGCTCGAGTCGCGTGGTGCCGTCGGGCTGCCGCTCGACGAGCCCGTCGAGTCGACCCCAGGCCTCGCGGACCTCGGGATCGTCGTCGCCGCAGCCCATGGCCTTGAGCGCGATGATGCTCCACACGATCGGCGGAAAGATGGCCCCCAGCCCGTCGCTGCCGTCGAACCGCTCGAGCATCCACCTCCGGCACGCCTGGATCGCCCGTGGGCGCAGTGGAGTGAGGCCGAGCCACTCGCTTGCCTTGAGGCCCCGATCGATGCCGCGGAACAGGCGGGCCCAGAACGTGCCGTCGGCCGGCGGACCGGCGCCGTCCGCGGCAGCCCCGGCGAAGAGCTCGGCGATGCCCCGCTCCGCCGGAATCCGGCGCTGCGGCTTGAACGCCCACATCAGCGACAGCGGGACGATCATCGTCCGCGACCACGCCGACACCCGGGCGAGATTGATCGGAAAGCCTGCCGGCAGCAGCACGATCTCGGGCGGCACCGCCGGGCAGGCGGAGTAGGGCATCTGCCCGAGGAGCGCGAGGTAGTAGCGGGTGAAGCTGTTCACGGCCCAGGGGCCACCGGCCTGCGCGATCGCCCGACGCGCCCGGACCAGCGCGGGCTCGTCGGCTGCGTGTCCGACGAGCTTGAGGGCGAGGTATGCCTTGACGCTCGCGCTGACGTCCACGCCGCCGCCGGGGTAGATCGCCCAGCCGCCGGCCGGCAACTGCTCCCGGTGGATGCGGGCCGCCGCCCCGCGGACGCGCCGGTCGTCCAACCGCCCGGCCCAGGCCAGCAGGAGAAGGAACTCGCTCTCGAGGATCGTGTCACCTTCCAGGGGCGCTCGCCAGTGACCGTCGTCGGCCTGCCGCTCCATCAGCCACCCGATCGTCGCAGCCGTCACGTCATCGACCGGGGGCGTGAATCGGCTTGCGGCACGCTGCCCGGCGACGTTGCGAGACGGCTCCAGCGCGATCGTCGCCTGCGACCCGTCGGAGAAGGGCACCGCACGATCCGCACCGGGTCCAAACAAGCTCATGCGTCCATCCCTGCTGCGTTCACGGCGGGCGATCCATCGCCCCGCTGCTTGGAGGTCGGGCGGAGAATAGAAAAGGCCGACCCAATGCGACAAGGGCGGACGGCAGGAGAGAACGGGCGACACGCGGGAGATCGCGACCGGCCACCATCCCGCAGACAAGCTCGGGGAAATGGGCGGTCTGTGCGGCCGGCTGGACCGGCCATCTCAGCCGCCCTGCGCCGCGAACTCCACCGCCACACGGGTGCCTCCCGCAGGCCGCGAGTCCACGACCAACCGGCCGCCGTTGGCCTCGACGAGCCGCAGCGCCTTGGGAAGCCCCATCCCGATGCCGCGACCGGCATCGCGGCCGCTGTAAAACGGATCAAATGCCCGCCGGACGGCATCGGCATCCATCCCCGGTCCGTCGTCGACGACCGCCACCCTGACGACCGGTCCGGCGGACGATACCTCGACCACGACGCGTCCCCCCTCGTCGACGGCCTCGAGCGCGTTGTGGACGAGCGCCCGGAGGGCCTCCCCGACCTGTCCGGCATCGACGTGCACCGTGACCACGGTGGGGGGCGGACTGTACTCGAGCCTCACGCCCCGACTCTCCGCGACGCTCCGCGCCGCGTCGACCGCCGGCCGGACCACGTCGTGCACCGCCACGGCGGCGGGCCGTGGCACGGGCGGGCGGGCGAAGACCATCAGCCCCCCGATCATGTCGCGGGCGCGAAACGCCTGATCGACGATCGTGGCCAGTTTCCGCCGACGCTCCGGATGCACCTCGTCGACGAGCAGCGCCTGCGCCCGGGCGGCGATGTTCGCCAGCGGGTTGTTGATCTCATGGCCCGCGCCGTAGGCGAAGGCCCGCACGGCCTCGAGCCGCGCCTCGTCGAAGACCGCCCCACCGCGCGTCCCATCCATGCAACCTGCTCCTCGGGAAAGCGGCCGCGCCGGCGCGGCAACGGCCTCCGCAAAATGACCCGGGCCGCCCGCACCCCGGAAGGAGGCGGGCGGCCCGGCATTGAATCACGAACGAAGGCTCAGGAGGCGGCGCCGGAGCCGGTGCCAGCCACTCCCGACTCGATGTCGAGCAGGCTGCAGATCCGGTCGACGAGCACCTCGGCCTCGAAGGGCTTCTGGAGGAACTCGTTGGCACCGGATGCCTTGAGATCCTCGATCTTGTCGGGCTCGCACATGCCCGAGATGCAGATGATCCGCACCTCGTCCATGGTCGAGTCGCTTCGCACCCGCTGGCAGACTTCCTTCCCGTTGATGTCGGGCAGCATCACGTCGAGCACGATCAGGTCCGGACGATAGTCCTTGACCATCATGCCCGCGTCGAACCCGTTGTTGACGCTGCGGGTCTCGAACCGGCCGTCCTTCTCCAGGACGTCGGTGATCAGCTCCACCAGGTCCTGATCGTCGTCGACGACGAGAATCTTCCGGCGACCGCTCTCCAGCGCGTCGGTCGGAATCCCGTTGTCCCGCATGAACAGGAACAGCTGGTCCCGCGGAATCCGGCGAAACCGGCTGCCCGGAACCCGAAAACCCTTCAACTGCCCCGAGTCGAAGCAGCGAATGATCGTCTGCTGGCTCACCTTGCAGATCTTGGCGGCTTCGCCAGTCGTGTACACGGTCTTTTGCATGTGCTTGACCACCCTCTCCCTAGCCGTGGTGCAGCTAGTCAAAACGGAATCCGGGGGCTCGTCACCGGCGACTCGGCCCCGAACGCCTAGGCCTCCTTGCCACGATCAACCATCCCGCTCGCTGCAGCGGTCGCTCCCGTCGCACTCCATGCCGACGGCCGTCGCGACCCGCAGGCCCGCAAGGAATCGGGACAGGCCGGAGAAGGCGGGAAAGGGAAGTTCCGTTTCCACACCCGCATCCGTGCGTGCCATCCTTGCCAGACGACGCAACTCTACAGGCATGTTCCGCGACGAGTCAATATCGCTCCAGTCGCCGCAAACGCCTTCGTCGCAAGACCTTTGCGTGAAGTGGCGGATCGCGTCCAGAAATCCCCTTCCGCCGCACCCGCGCATGCTCACGCGGGCACGACCACCTCGAGGAGTTCCACCGTCGGCCGGCCGGCGACTCGAATTTCCGCGACCCTGCCGTGGAGGACCGCATGGCCGCCGACGAGGCGGGTGAGATGCGGGCCTGGCTCGATCCGCACCAGGTGCACGTCCTGCACGTCGCACAGCAGCCCCGCGTCGACGAGGATGCGACCGAGAGGCGTCGCGCAGGCTCGGATCGCGGCGGCAACGGCCGCCGGCACGGCTCCGAGATCGATCAGCACGATGCCGTACTGCACGACGCGACCGTCGGCCGCGACGAGCAGGATCTCGCGGCAGTACCAGCCCGCCACGTCCCGCTCCGCCTCCACGTCCCGCTCCGCCGCCATGTCCCGCTCCGCCGCCATGTCCCGCTCCGCCGCCATGTCCCGCTCCGCCGCCATGTCCCGCTC